>NZ_JBRRDL010000001.1:0-289072 GCF_056759635.1 Stenotrophomonas sp. STEN056 | reverse complement strand
GTTCATGCGCTTGGAGAGATACCGGCGCGGATGATCCACTCCCTCCCTTTGGCCGCCAGGCCAAGGGGAGGGTTGGGGAGGGGTGAGCGTTTACCTGCTAAATCGACTGCAGAAACCTTCCAACCGCCGGGCAAAAACGGTCGTAATCCACCAGAAAGGCATCATGGCCCTGCGGTGAATCCATGCCGATGAACTGCGTCTGGGCGCCGCCGGCACGCAGGCCATCGGCGATCTGCTGCTGCTGTTCCACCGGGAACAGAATGTCGGTGTTGGCGCCAATGGCCAGGGCGCGCTCGACGTGGATCTTGGCCAGTCCCGCCATCACGTCGCCATCGGCGTACTCGGCCAGGTCAAACCAGTCCATCGAGCGGCCGAGGTAGAGGTAGCAGTTCGGGTCGAAGCGGCGCACGAAGCGGCGCGCGTGCCCTTCCAGATAACTCTCCACCTGGAATTCCAGCCCGAACGGATCATCGTCGGTCAGTTCCGAATCCAGCCGCACGCGACCGAAGCGGCCATCCCATTCCAGTGCGGAGCGGTAGGTGATGACGCCCAGCTTGCGCGCCATGCGCATGCCCGAATCGGGATAGCTGTTTTCGTCGTACTCGCCGTTGTTCCAGGCCGGATCCAGGCGGATGGCTTCGCGCTGCAACGAGCGGATGGCGATGGAGAACGGCAGGGCCTGCGCGCTGCCGGAGATGTTGATGTGGGTGCGGGCAATGCCCGGGTGCTGCAGCAGCACCGCCAATGCAGTCATGCCGCCCATCGAGTTGCCGATCAGGCAGGCCAGCCGGGAAATGCCCAGCGCCTTCACCACTTCCGCTGCGGCGTTGGCCACATCTTCGATGGACAGCTCGGGAAACGTCAGCCGATACGGTTGGCCGGTTTCCGGGTTCAGCGTCGCCGGGCCGGTGGAGCCTTTGCAGCTGCCCAGCGAGTTCACGCAGATGACGAACCAGCGCTCGGTATCAATCGGCTTGCCGGGGCCGAGCATGGGCTCCCACCAGCCCGGTGCTGGGTTGCCGGCGTTGCTGGCAGCGTGTGCGTCCGGCGACAGGCCGGTGACGATCAGGATGGCGTTGCCCGCATCGGCAGCCAGCGTGCCCCAGGTTTCGTAGGCGACATGGGCACCGTGCAATGCACCGCCGCGCTTCATCGGAAACGGGGACGAGAGCGCATGAAAGCGGGTGCCTTCGGGGATGAATTCAGTCATCGGCCAATTTTAACGGGCGGGGAAGGTCTGGCTTTGCATGCATTGATAACCGGGCGTTATCTGAATATGTCCGGCTCAGGGTTGTCCCAGCGTGATTTCCACGGGCTTGTCGGTTGGCAGGGTGATGCGCACCGGCGTGGATTCAACATCGTCGTCCTGGCGGCCGGCCTTGCCACTGGCCGAAAGCCGCGCGAACACTTCGACGTCCTTCAGTGCGGACAGCTTCTGCGTGGGCATCGGGCTGTCGGCGTCGTCCAGCGTGACGGTTAGCGATGCAGCCTGCGCGGGATGACGTTCCACCGCCACCGGCATCGGCGGGCCATCCGGAATGCGGGCAATAACGAACAGGGTGTCCTTGCCTGCAGCCACGCGGGCGGCCAGCGACGGCGCCAGCGTGACCGTCACGGTAATGGCATTGGCCGAGGTTGCGGTGGCGAGCGGGGCCGGGGCGGGCTTGTCGGTGGTGTTGCCGCGTGCGATGTCGATCTGCTCCTGCAGCGCCGCGGCAGCCGCCGGTTCCAGTTTCGGCAACAGGCTCTCCCAGGTGCGGGCCGCGTCTTCATTCTGGCCACGCTGGCGTTGCACGATGCCGATCAGCCAGACGGCGCGCTCGTTGTCCGGTGCCAGCTCGCGTGCGTGCTGCAGCCATTGCGCGGCGGTATCGTCGAAAAGAAAATCCGGTGCGGCCTGGGCACGGGTTTGCGCGGCTTCCACCAGCAGGCCGGGCTCATCCGGGGCCAGCTTCACTGCACGTTGGAAAGAGGCCGCGGCATCGGCAATCCTGCCGATTTCCAGCTGGGAGCGTGCCAACAATACCCAGCCATCCATGCGTTCGGGATTCTGCTGCAGTGCCGCCTGCAGTTGCGCAATGCCTTCTTCGAGGGTCTGCGGCGCCGCTGCGGCGGGCTGCGACTGCAGGGCGGCCGGCGTGCCCAGCCATTGGTAGAGGCCAACTGTGGCGACCACCAGGGTGCTGACCAGCGTGGCCCAGATGCCGCGCTTGCCACTGCGCCACAACGGCCACAATGCCAGCCCGGTGGCGATTGCCGCGAGCACTGCCGCGCCTGCCAGAAACGCGGTGTTCACCATTGCCGATCTTCCTGTTCGTGCTCATCCGCGGCGGCGGCGGGCAGGGCGCGCGCGCGTTTGCGCACCTGGACCACCAGCACCACCGCGCCGACCAGCAACAGCAGGCCGGGGCCGAACCACAGCAACGCCGTGCTGGCGTCCATCGCCGGGCGGTACAGCACGAACTCGCCGTAACGCTCGACCAGAAACTGCTTGATCTGCGCATCGCTGCGGCCTTCGTGCATCAGCTTGAGCACTTCGCGGCGCAGGTCATGGGCGATCTGCGCGTTGGAATCGGCCAGTGATTGGTTCTGGCATTGCACGCAGCGCAGTTCGGCGGTCAGTGCGTGGAAGCGTGCTTCCTCGGCGCGATCACGGTACTCCAGCGGTGTCGGGTCGCCGGCCGGTTGTGCGCCGGCAGCCAGTGCCACGCCCAGCCACAGCAGTGCGCCGAGCGCCCACTTCATCGTGCGGCGCCCACATCGGTGCCGGGCTTGCCGCTGGCCTGGGCCTCGACTTTCTCCAGCGCCGGAATCAACTGCCTGTCGAGCACGTCCTGGGTGATGGCGCCGCTGTACTTCCAGCGCACGATGCCGCTGCCATCGACCAGGAAGGTTTCCGGTGCGGCGGCGATGCCCCAGTCCAATGCGGTGCGGCCTTCTTCGTCGGCGAGCACCACCATGTACGGGTTGCCCAGTTGTTCCAGCCAGCGCAGTGCATCGGCGGGCTCGTCCTTCCAGTTGTAGCCGATCACGCGCACGCGTTTGGTTTCGGCAAAGCGGGTGAGGATGGGGTGCTCATCGCGGCAGGCCGGGCACCAACTGCCCCAGACATTGAGCAGGTATGGCGCGCCGCGCAGTTGCTGGTCGCTGACCTGCACGCTGGGGTCATGCAGCACCGGCAGCAAGAACGCAGGCGCCGGTTTGCCGATCAATGCCGAGGGCAGGGTGTCGCGATCAGGGCGGTCCGAACGGCTGACGCCGTACAACATCAGGCCCAGCAGGCCAAGGAAGAACAACGCGCCAATGACGACGGCGACCAGCGGCAGGCGGTGTGGCTTGTTGGGTGCGGGGGGAATGGAGGTGGTCATTTGGCTTTTTTACCAGGCAGCCGGCGGAAGCGGCGGTCCAGCGCGGTGATGAAGCCGCCCAGGGCCATCAATGCTGCGCCGAGCCAGATCCAGCGGACAAAGGGTTTGATCTGTACACGAACGGCCCAGGCGCCGTTGCCCAGTGATTCTCCCAGTGCGACGTAGATATCGCCACCCAGTGCCGGGTGGATGCCGGCTTCGGTCATCGGCTGGCCACCGCTGGCGTACATGCGTTTTTCCGGATTCAGCCGGGCAATGGGCTTGTCGTTGCGCAGTACCTGCAGGTGGCCGCGGTCGGAGTGGTAGTTGGGGCCTTCGCTGGCGTCCACGCCTTCAAACACCAGCGTATAGCCGCCGGCTTCCACCGATTGACCGGGCGCCAGCGCGACTTCGTGCTGCACGTTGAGTGCTTCCACCAGCAATGCACCGACCAGAAACACGGCAATGCCCAGGTGCGCCACCAGCATGCCGGCCGTCTCGGCATTCAAGCGGCCATTGCTGCGCAGGCGGCTCCACAGGTAATACAGCGTGCCGGCGCCCACCCAGACCGCAGCGGCGATACCGATGGCGGTTTTGAACCGGCCCTGCGGTGCGACGTACCAGCCGACCACGCCCAGCACCACTGCCAGCAGCGCCCACGGTGCCAGCAGGGCCAGCGGGCGCAGGCCCTGCTCGCGTTGCCAGCGGGTCAGCGGGCCGAATGGCAGCAACAGCACCAGCGGCGCCATCAGGATCAGGAACAGTGTGCCGAAATACGGCGGCCCCACCGACACCTTGCCCAGGTCGAGTGCGTCGGCCAGCAAGGGGTAGAGCGTGCCCAGCAACACCATCGCGCAGGCACAGGTCAGCAACAGGTTGTTGGCCAGCAGCAGGGTTTCACGCGAGTTGAGGGCAAAGGCGCGGTGGGTGGTGCGTGCATTGGCTTCAAGCGCGGGCGCACGCAGCGCGTACAACAGCAGGGAACTGCCCACCACCAGCGCAAGGAACACCAGGATGAACAAGCCGCGCGCCGGGTCGGCGGCGAAGGAGTGCACGCTGGTCAAGACGCCGGAGCGCACCAGGAAGGTGCCCAGCAGCGAGAGCGCGAAGGCCGCGATGGCCAGCAGCAGGGTCCAGCCGATGAACACGCCGCGCTTTTCGGTGGCGGCCTGTGAATGCAGCAGTGCCGCGCCTGCCAGCCACGGCATGAAGCTGGCGTTCTCCACCGGGTCCCAGAACCACCAGCCGCCCCAGCCCAGTTCGTAATACGCCCACCAGCTGCCCAGTGCGATGCCCAGGGTCAGGAAGCCCCAGGCCGCGTTGGTCCACGGCCGCGTCCAGCGCAGCCAGCGCACGTCGATATGGCCATCGAGCAGGGCGGCAATGGCGAAGGCAAACGGGACGACGAAACCGACGTAGCCGATGTACAGCAGCGGCGGGTGGATGATCAGCCCCGGATCCTGCAGCAGCGGGTTGAGGTCGTGGCCTTCCAGCGGTGCTGGCA
This sequence comes from Stenotrophomonas sp. STEN056, assembly GCF_056759635.1. Lineage (NCBI taxonomy): Bacteria > Pseudomonadati > Pseudomonadota > Gammaproteobacteria > Lysobacterales > Lysobacteraceae > Stenotrophomonas > Stenotrophomonas sp. STEN056. The sequence goes on along the minus strand of NZ_JBRRDL010000001.1, from coordinate 284,221 downwards.
GCAACCGCGCGAATGGATTGGAGGTAAACAGCAGGAAGGCCAGGAAGCCGACGCTGATCATGCCCATCACCGACAGCACGCGTGCCACCACCGGCTCGGGCAATTGTCGCGAGAATTCGCCCACCGCCGCGCTCCACAGTGCCAGCACCAGCGTCCACAGCAGCAGGGAACCTTCGTGCGCGCCCCATACCGCCGAGTAGCGGTAGATCATCGGCAGCAGTGAGTTGGAGTTCTCGGCGACGTAGCGCAGCGAGAAATCCTGGCGCACGAAGGCGATAGTGAGCACCACGAAGGCGCCCAGCACCATGGTCAACTGCAGCACGGCGGCCGGGCGCGCGGTGGCGATCAATGCCGGCACCTGGCGCTGCGCGCCGGTCAATGGCAGCACGCTCTGCAGCAGTGCTGCCAGCAGCGCGAGGATCAGCAGTACCTGTCCAATTTCAGCAAGCACTCAGGGCGTTCCCGTGACAGGTGCGGTAGCCGGAACCTGGTGCTTGACGTGCGCCTGGCCCATCTTGTCGGCCAGTTCCTTCGGCATGTAGGTCTCATCGTGCTTGGCCAGCACATCCTCGGCCACGAACACGCCATCGACCATGCGCCCGGTGGCTACCACGGCCTGACCTTCGCGGAACAGGTCAGGCAGGATGCGGTCGTAGCTGACCGGCAGCAGGGCATCGCCGTCAGTTACCTCAAAGCGCGCCAGCAAGGCGCCGGGCTCGCGTTTGAACGAGCCCTTGTTGACCATGCCGCCCAGGCGGAAGCGTGCATCGGCGGGCACCTTGCCGGCCTGTACTTCGGCCGGCGTGTACAGATAGGCGATGTTGCGCTGCAGGGCGGTCGCCACCAGGGCCGTGGCAATGCCGGCCACGGCCAGCACCAGGGCCACCAGCAGCAGGCGACGGCGTTGGGTAGGGCTCATCGGCTGAGTTCCTCGTCCGTTGCTGCGGCGGCAGCGCGGTTGGCGCGGGCAGCGCGGTTGCGGGCCTCGCGCAGTTGTTGGCGGATCTGCAGGCGCGGCACGATGAAGTCCCAGGCCAGCACCACGAAGAACACGGCGTAGGCCATGGCCACGTATTTGAAGTAGGTCATGACGAAGCCTCCACGCGCTCGCGCAGCCAGGCCTTGCCGGCTTCGCGGCGCAGGTTGTCGGCGCGCGCGCGCGACAACAGTGAACCGGCAAACCAGAATTTGGTCGCAAGCACCATCAACCACAGCGGCAACACCATGCTGCTGTCCATGCTGGATTCGCCGAACATGCGGATGGTCTGCCCCTGGTGCAGCGAGTTCCACCAGTCCACCGAGTAGCGGATCACCGGCAGCAGCGCCACGCCGACGATGGACAGCAGGCCGGCGGCGCGTGCAGCAGCACGGCGGTCGTCAATGGCGCCATACAGGCCCATCACGCCCAGGTAGAGGAACAGCAGGATCAGCTCGGTGGTCAGGCGCGGGTCCCAGTCCCACCAGGTGCCCCACATGGGCTTGCCCCAGATGCTGCCGGTGAGCAGGGTGATCAGGGTGAACGCCGCGCCGATGGGCGCGCAGGCCATGGCCAGGATTTCGCACAGTTTGATGCGCCAGATCAGCGCGATGGCGCTGTAGAAGGCCATCAGCCCGAACACGAACAGGCTCATCCATGCCGCCGGCACGTGGATGTAGAGGATGCGGAAGCTGTCGCCCTGCTGGTAATCGGCCGGGACCACGGCCAGTGCCTGCCACAGGCCATAGCCGAACAGTGGCAGCGAAGCGAGGTAACACCACGTTGACCAGCGGGCGGCGAAGGTGTCGAAGTAGGGCGGTGAGCCCAGCTTGTGAAACCAACCTGCTAAACCTTTGAACATCCGCTCGCTCACTGAGGAAGACGATGACCGGGCCACTGCGGGTGGCCCGACCGGCTGGACGGTGCAGGCTGCACCGCCGTTGCTGTTTTCAGACAAGCGCAAGATACCGCAAATTGCCGATATCGGCGGTCACCGGGTGAGTTGTTTCGCAGGCATGCTTACTTGAGGGTGACGGTGCCCTTCATCATTGCCGAGTGCCCCGGGAAACTGCAGAAGAACGACAGCGGTGCGGCGGCCGCAGTGAGCCGGGCGACGGGAATCGATACCGAGGTGGATTCACCACCGCCGACTACCTTGCTGTGCGCGATGACGCGGGTGTCGTCGACCTTGAGGTAATCCGCTGCCAAACCGGCCTTCATTCCGTCGCTGTCGATGGCGGCGATATCGGCGGTTTTGGCCACGACAACGTTGTGCCCCATGATGTTTTTGGCCATCTTGCCGGCGTGCACCAGGTTGATGGTGAAGTTGGCGCAGCTCCTGGGCACGTCGATGTTGGTGAGGTTGTACTTCATCGCGTCGTTGCCCTCCAGGTTCACCGAACAGGTGTCGGCGGCATGGGCGGAGCCAGCGGCACCAAGGATCAGCAGGGCAGCGAAAATACGGGATTTCATGGGCGATTCCTCAGGTTTCGGGTTGCACAATGTCCGCCACGTTGTGGCGCGGGGGGACGTCCTATTGCTTGAGTGATGACAGCCAGGTGGAAACCGCCTTGATGCTGTCCCCGTCCATGCGCTGGCCGATGCCATGCATCACGCGGCTGTTGGTCGAGGCATCGATGGCGTCGTCGTGGAACTGTTGCAGGCGGGTCTGCAGGTAGTCGTTCTGTTGACCGCGCAACGCCGGGTACGCGGCATAGGGGGCGCGTCCGCTGCGGTCCCTGAAGGCCGCCTGCGGGTTCCCCCGTGCATCGGCCCCGTGGCAGCCTTGGCAGGGCGGAATGCCCTTGTCCGGGGCGCCGCTCATGTAGATCGCCTGGCCTTGGCTGAGCAGCGCGGGGTCCGCTTCCGATGGCGGCGCACTGGCCGGGCCCGGCATCGCGGCGTAGTACGCGGACAGGTCACGAATATCCTGCTCTTCCAGCGCGGCGGCCATTGCCGTCATCGGTGATTCGGGAAGGCGGCCTTGCTTGTAGGCATGCAGTGCCCAGTACAGGTATGCCGCCTTTTGCCCGGCAAGATTGGGAAAGGCCGGGGCGATGGCGATGCCGTCGGCGCCATGGCAGGCGGCACAGACTTCCGCTTTGCCCTTGCCTGCCTGGGCGTCGCCCGCTGGCGCATGGGCAATGCGCATGTCCTGGCGCGGGGGCGGCGCCGGCGCGGTATCCGTATCGGCGGCGCTCGCCGGCGGGCTGCCGGCAGCGGCCAGTGCAGCGATCAGCCAGAGCGCTTTCATAGGGCTACCTCGAACATCATGCCGACCAGGTTGACGTTGTAGCTGGAGGGGCCGCCGTCGGTGTAGACGCGGTGGTCATAGACCAGCGTGTCCTCGAAACCGAAGTAGTGCCAATCGGAGAGGTTGCCGCGCTCCCAGGTGTCGAACACGCGCAGACGCATGCGGTTGCCCAGTGGAACGGTGAGGCCGGCGGTGAGCGAGGTGACCCGGTACGTCATCAGCGGATAACTGCCGGAGGCGTGCGGCGCATCCGCAGGCGTGGTCAATGCATCCGGCGAATTCATCCGGTAGCCGGTGGTGCCGCGTGAGTAGGTCCAGTTCCAGGCCAGGTCCAGCGTTGCGCGGCCAAAACGACGGTTGAAGTTGAGGCCGGCGTAGTGGTTGCGCTGGGCGTCGTCCATCCACCAGCGGTTGGCGTCCGGGTAAGTGGGGCCGCCCAGTTGTGGATCACCGCCGATGGCGTCATTGACGTTGGCAAACACCAGGGTGGAGCGGTCGTAGCCATACCAGGCGCTGGTGGTGGTGTTGGGGTTGGGTTGCCACTCCCATTGCACGCTGCTGGCATAGGTGTCGAAACGCTGCCGGCCGATCTGTGCGTCGTAGCGGTTGCGGTCACCGCGGAAGGAGGCGTACACGGTCATCTCATGCGGCAGGATGAAGGTCGCCATCAGGTCCAGTTTCTGCTGCGTGCGCGAGGCGATGTCGTATTTGCGCAGGTTGGCGACCGTATGCGGGGCCAGGCCGCCGGCAGGTTCGACGAAGCCGGGCAGGGCGCTGGAAAAGGTGAATTCGTAGGGATCGTAGTAGTACCTGCTGCCACTGCGATCCAGGTAGGTGTAGTTGGCGCGGAAGGTGAGCCAGTCGAGCGCGCGGTTGTTCCAGCCCAGCTTGAGCTGGTTGTCGTGGGTGGTGGCTACTTCGCGGTTCGCACGTTCGATGGCGGTGTAGGTATAGGTTGCCGACAGCGTGTTCTTGTTGTTGGTGCGGAAGTCGACGCCGGTCGACAGCTCGCGGGTTTCCTTGTCCAGCGGCAGGTTGCGGATGCGGGTGAGTACCGAGGCATTCGGGCCGCGGTCCCACACGCCCATTTCGCCCGGCACCACGCTGCCCTGCGAACCGTTCTCGGCGATGTAGCCGTACTGGTCGGTCAGTGGGTTGTAGGCCCAGTAGGTGCCGCTGTAATCCTCGCGCAGATAGCGGGCGGTGTTGCGCCAGGTGACGTCATCGTTGGGCATCAGTACCAGCCGCGCATCCAGTTTCTGGTTGTTGATGGCCAGCCCGGCACGCTTGCGTGACAGCGCGTCGGTGGTATTCCAGTTGGCGCATTGGGCAATGAACGGTGGTGCCAGGGCTTGCCCGAACTGGCCCTGGCAATCCATCGGCGCCAGCAGCCTGTCGTTCTGGCGCATGGTGGACAGGGCCAGGTTCACCGAGAAATCGCCGTTCCAGGCGGGCAGCTTGCGGCCAAAGGTGGTGCCCAGGCGGTGGTAGTCGTTCTCCGGTTCGTAGGCGAACGCGCCTTGATACAGCGGTGGCGTATAGGCGCCGGCAACCGAGTAGAGGCCGTACGGCACCTGGTAGTCGTAGGCGCTGTGGGCATTGCGGAAGAACGAGCCGGTGTAGCTGAAATCACTGCGCCAGATATTGCCGACGAAGCGGAAACCACCAAGGAAGTTGAGCGTACTGTCGTTGATGGGGCGCGGTATCTCGTAGATACCGCCATTGGAAGGGAACGGATAGTTGAAGAAGAACGGCCCGCCGAACGGGCGTGCGCCATTGCGTTCCTCGTGGGTGAGGCCGGCATAGCCTGTCCAGCGCGGGTTGATCAGGTAATTGATGCTCACGCCCTGTTTGTCGCGCACGACGCTCAAGGTCGTGAATGGCTGTGCGGCGGAGAGCGCTGCAACCTGCGCCGGCGTGCTGCCGGCGGCGGTGAGGCCGGGTTTCAGGGTGAGGTGCTGGCTGCCGACGCCCTCCCAGATGGAGCGTGCGTTGCCGCTGAGGACATTCGGGGTGCTGCGCACGAACGCCTGCACCTTGTAGCGGCCAGCCTGGCCGAACACAGCGCGCAGATACTGGTTGTCGCGGCTGAGTCGGCTCAACCGAACATCCACATAACGGCCATCGTCGGCGCGGGCCAGGCTGAAGTTGGCCTGCAGCACCACGCCATCCTCGGGGGCGCGGAAGCGCCGCCAGTTGCTGTTGGTCTCGTCACCACCCAGGTGCAGATAACCCAGGCCAAGGCTGCCGTTGTAGTTCCAGCCGCCATCGCCCATGGGTTTGGCAGCGGCCATCTGCGGCGCGCAACCATGGAGAAAGCCGGTGGGTGTACGCCGGTTTTCGGCACTGAGCCAACTGCCGCCGTCCGCATCACATCCTTCCCAGCCGATCCGGCCGCTGGGGTCCAGCCAGTTGCCGAACTGCAGGTCGGTGCCGCCCCCGCTGTCCTGCGCCTGGGCCAGCCCTGCAAGGAGGGCCAGTGACAACAATGAGCCGCGGTAGTTCGTTGAACGATTCCGTGCGCACATGTTGGTCTCCCGTTACTTGTGCAGGCGCGGGCCGGAAGGATGGTTTGAGCCATGCACCTGCGCATGGCAGGTGATGCAGCCGCGGCCCATCAGTCGTTCGTCGGGGGTCAGCCCGGCGCCGAGTGATATCTCCGTCTGCAGGTCGTTGGGGTGGCGGGTATGCGAGTGGCATTGCTGGCACAGCATCGGGATCGGCGCGACCAGCAGCGCGTGCTGGTTGGAGCCATGCACCTGATGGCAGTTCAGGCAGCTCTCGCGCACCGGCGCATGTTCAAACAGGAACGGGCCGCGCTTTTCGGCGTGGCACTGGTAACAGGTCTCGTTGACGGTGTCGGTCTTGAGCAGGGTGGCGTTGAGCGTGCCGTGCGGGTTGTGGCAATCCACGCAACTGATTGCGCCCTCGGGCAAGGGCATGTGCGAGCGGCGGTTGAACTGCTGGCGGATGTCCTTGTGGCAGGTGGCGCAGGTTTCGCTGACGGACTGCTTTGCGGTCAGGCCTTCCGCGGAAAACTTGACCATCGGGTTGTGGCAGTCGCTGCACGAAAGATCATTGCGCTGATGGATCGACCCCAGCCAGGCATCCCGTGGCCCGCCGGAGTGACAGCCCAGGCAGCTTTCCGTCTGGTTGGCGACCGGCATACCGCCTTGGTGGCTGAAGGCGATGATCGACCCTTTCTCGGTGGGGTTGGCCGCATGTGCCGAGCCGGGGCCGTGGCAGGCTTCGCAGGTTGCCGTGTCGGGGTTGGCCGCCAGTGCGACCTGCATGCCAGCCGCATGCGCGGTATGGGCGAAATTGTCGTTCTCTTTTGCGTGGCAGGCGGTGCACACCTGCTGCCCTACGGACTTGGCGTCCGGGTGGGCCTTGTTGCGCGCGGGCACGGCGTTGGCAAAGCCCGGTGGTGTGTCAAAGCCGTGTCCGGACTGGAGCGAGGCGAAGTGGGTTTCCGGCAGTTTGACCGCCTGCCCGGACGCATCTGCCTTGACAGGTGCGAGCAGGGCCGCGAAGGCCAGTGCCATGGCGGCGGCCAGCAGCACAAGTGCAAGATAAATCCGCACATTCCTCTCCTTCTGTTGTCCCTGCCGGTGGGTGGGTGACAACGGGGGATAACTGCGTAATCGGAATTACGCAGCAATCCTGTAACTGCCCAGAGAGGGATACAAGCTGCAACGCAGCAAGCGGGCGTTCAGGTTCGAGGGGCGGTGCCCGCAAGGAACAGCCGCACTGCCAGACGTGCCTGCTGCTTGGCCATCGGGATGTCGTCCGGGCTCATGCGGCCGTTGACCGAGCGCAGGATCAAGCCGCCGATCACCATCATGTAGAACAGGTGGGCGCTGCGGTGCGGGTCTTCCACATACAGTCGACCGGCTTGTGTCTCGCGCTGGAAATACTCGTTCAACAGCGCTTCCATCGGCTCCACGCCGTGGGCCTGGAACCAGTCACGCAATTCCGGCAGGCGCATGCCTTCGGAGATGACCACGCGGTGGCAGGCGATGCGGGAGGGGGTGAGGATTTCCTCGACCATCCGGTACGCCGCCTGCTCAAGTGCTTCGCTCGGCGGCAGCGTGGATTGCATCAGCTCGTCCAGGCTCTGCCCGAAGCTGTCGATGCTGCGCTCCATCAACGCGTGTACCAGCCCGGTCTTGTCGCCAAAGGCGCGATACAGGGTGGCCATGGAGCCACCGGCGCGTTTGACGATGTCGGACAGCCGTGCAGCCTGGTAGCCCTTTTCGTTGAACACTTCGGTGGCGGCTTCGAGGAATTTTTCCACGCGCAGTTCGCCACGGCGTTGCAGTTCCACCGCAGGCCGGGGCGGGAGCGTGGGTTTACCTGTTTCCAGGGTTTTCGGGCGGTGCCGATTGGGCATGGTAGTCAGCAGGGCCGTGAAGCAGGTTGTGAGAATACCGTTGTTTGGGCGGTATACGAATTACGAATTGGCGATACGGATGGCGGCTGCGGCGGTGATCGGCGCCAGCAATGCGCTGACCACCAGGCCGGCGGCGAGCATCAGCAGTGGGCCGCTGGGGTCGAAGCCGCGCCCCGCCAGTGCCACCGCGCCGGCACCAAACACCAGTACCGGAACGTAGAGCGGCAACACCAGCAGCGCAAGCAGGATGCCTGCGCGGCGCATGCTGACCGTCAGCGCCGCGACCACGGCGCCCAGCAGGCTCAGCAGCGGCGTGCCCAGGGCCAGGGCGGCCAGCAGGGCGGGCAACTGCTCGCGCGGCAGGTGCATCAGCTCGGCCAGCAGGGGGCTGACCAGCACCAGCGGAAACGCGGTGGTGAGCCAGTGTGAGAAAACCCGCACCGCAACCAGCCATGCCAGTGGAACCGGCGACAGCAGCCATTGCTCCAGCGAACCGTCCTCGGCATCGTTGCGGAACAGCGTATCCAGCGACAACAAGCCTGCCAGCAGGATCGCCAGCCACAGCACCGCCGATGCGACGTTCTGCAGCAGCTTCGGCTCGCCCCCCAGGGCCAGCGCAAACAGTGCCACCACCAGCAAGGCGAACAGGATGGGCTGCGCCGCATCGCCGCGTCGCCGCCACAGCAGGCGCAGATCGCGGGCGAGCAGGGCGCGTGCGGCTGTGATCAGTGTGGGCTGCGGTCCGGGCAGGCTCATGCGGCATGCTCCTGCGATGGCGTGCCAGCAAGCACCAGCGTGCGGTTGCGCACCGGCGGAGCCGCATAGGCGCCGTGGGTGGTCACCAGCGCGGCACCACCGCTGCGCAGGTGTGCGGAAATCATGCGGTTGACCAGGTTGATGCCATCCAGGTCCAGGTTGGCGTAGGGCTCGTCCAGCAGCCACAGCGGCGCTGGCGAGAGCCATACACGGGCCAATGACAGGCGTTTTTTCTGGCCGGCCGACAGCTGCCGCACCAGGGTGTCCTCGTGGCCGGCCAGGCCGACGATGGCCAGTGCATTGCCCGGCATCTGTCGCGCGCGACGGCCGTGCAGGCCGCACATCAGGTGCAGGTTTTCCAGGGTCCCCAGGTCCTGCTTGAGTGCGGTGAGGTGGCTCAGGTAGGCCATGAAACGGGAGCGTTCGTGGCTGTTGGCAGGGCGGCCGTCAATGTCGATCTGGCCCTCGTCCGGCCGCAGCAACCCGGCCAGCACGCGCAGCAGTGTGGTTTTGCCTGCGCCGTTGCCGCCTTGTACCAGCAGTGCCTCGCCGGCATCCACGTGCAGATCCAGCGGGCCGAACACCGGGTCGTCGTTGCGGGTGAAGCGCAGGGCGCGCGCGGCGAGCAGCGGCGGCGTGTTCGGGGAATCAATCATCGGATCGGCGCTTCCGTCCTTGGGAGTGGCAGCGCAGGCGGGCTGGCGCATGGGACGGCGCATTATAGACCGGGCGTTGCCGGCTTCATGGCAGCAGGCGCGCTGCCCCCTTGTTGCCTGCTTTGCGTACACTCGCCGGTCTCCTCCCCCGCGTGTAGATGCCGATGCAACCGCAGACCAAGCTGCCCAAGGTGGGCACCACCATTTTCACCGTGATGTCGCAGATGGCCGCCGAGCATGGCGCCGTGAATCTGGGGCAGGGTTTTCCGGATTTCCCCGCGCCGCAGCGCCTGATCGACGAAACCGCCAAGGCCATGCGCGAGGGGTTCAATCAGTACGCGCCGATGACCGGCGTTGCCCCCTTGCGGCAGGCCATCGCGCAGAAGGCGCTGGACTGTTACGGCGCGCAGGTGGATGCGGACAGCGAAATCACCGTCACCTCCGGTGGCACCGAGGCCATCTTCAACGCGATCCATGCCGTGGTACGCGCCGGTGATGAAGTGATCGTGCTCGACCCGGCCTACGACTGCTACGAGCCGGCCATCGACCTGGCCGGCGCGCGCGCGGTGCATGTCGCGCTGGACCCGCAGACCTTCGCGGTGGACTGGGACAAGGTACGCGCGGCAATCACGCCCAGGACCCGCATGTTGATGGTCAACACACCGCACAACCCGTCCGGCGCGATGCTGTCGGCGCAGGACATGCAGGCGCTGATCGAGGTGCTGCGTGGCACCGACATCTATCTGATTTCCGATGAGGTGTACGAGCACATCATCTATGACGGCGTGCGTCATGAGTCGGCGCTGCGCTACCCGGAACTGCGCGAGCGCGCCTTCGTCATTTCCAGCTTCGGCAAGACTTACCACTGCACCGGATGGAAGATTGGCTACGCCATCGCACCGTCGGCGATGACCGCCGAGTTCCGCAAGGTGCACCAGTACAACACCTTCACCACTTACAGCCCGGCGCAATATGGCTTTGCCGCAATGATCCGCGACGAACCCGAGCACCACCTGGAGCTGGGCGCGTTCTACCAGGCCAAGCGCGACCGCTTCCGCGAGCAGCTGCTGACCACGCGGCTGAAGCCGCTGCCGGTGCCGGGCGGCTATTTCCAGTTGGTGGACTACTCGGCGATCAGTGACCTGCCGGATCACGAATTCGTGAAGTGGCTGACCATCGAAAAGGGCGTCACTGCCATCCCGCTGTCGCCGTTCTACGAAACCCCGCCGGCCGGGCAGCGTCTGGTGCGGCTGTGCTTTGCCAAGAACGATGCCACGCTGGACGCGGCCATCGAGCGCCTGCAAAAGCTCTGATGGCACGCTGTCGATGAGCACGAGCCAGTTGTGTCTGGGCATCGCGCTGGCAGGTTTTGCGGTTGCCCTGGCGGCCAAGGTCTGGTTGTTTTTCTCGGTGGTGCAGGAGGGGCTGCGCCATCGGGGTGTTTCGGTGGACGATGGCCACTTTGCATTGCGTGGCAGCTTCGGCCGCTATACCCGCATGTACCTGGCGCTGCTTGATGCTGACGAGCGGCGCCAGCCCCGCAATCGATGGGTCGCACGCCTGCAATGGCTGGTGCCGTTGCTGGGTGCCGGCATAGCACTCAGTGTGATCCTCGCCAACTTGCTTACAGGACAATGAAACCCATGCAGGACCTTCGCATTTCTCTGGTTCAGGGTGACACCCGCTGGCATGACCCGGCCGGCAATCGCGAGCACTACGGCGCCCTGCTGGCGCCGCTGGCCGGCACGACCGACCTGGTGATCCTGCCGGAGACCTTCACCAGCGGTTTCTCCAACGACGCCATCGACAAGGCCGAGGGCATGGATGGCCCCACCGTTGCCTGGATTCGCGAGCAGGCGCGCGCGCTGGGCGCGGTGGTGACCGGCAGCGTGCAGCTGCGCGTGGGCGAGGGCGTCTACAACCGCCTGCTGTGGGCCACGCCGGACGGAGAGCTGCAGCACTACGACAAGCGCCATCTGTTCCGTTTCGCGGGTGAGCACAAACGCTATGCCGCAGGAGAGGAACGCCTGTGTGTCGAGCTGAAGGGTTGGCGTATCAATCCGCAGATCTGCTATGACCTGCGCTTCCCGGTGTTCTGCCGCAACCGCTTCGATGTGGAACGGCCCGGACAGATGGACTTCGACCTGCAGATATTCGTTGCCAACTGGCCCTCGGCACGCACCTATGCCTGGCAGACGCTGGCACGCGCACGCGCCATCGAAAACCTCTGCTATGTGGCCATCGTCAACCGCGTTGGCGTGGACGGGAACGGCCTGCATTACTCCGGCGACAGTGCGGTGATTGATTTCCTTGGCCAGCCGCAACTGGAAGTCCGGGAGCGCGAGCAGGTGGTCACCACCACCATTTCAGCGGCGGCACTGGCGGCGCACCGGGAGCGCTTCCCGGCCATGCTGGACGCCGATGCATTCACGCTTTCCGGGCCGGTAGTAGCTCGCTGAACCTCAGCCCGGTGTGACGCGGGCAATGGCGTTGCAAGCCCGTGCCGGGCTGTTAGGCTCGGCATCGGTTTCCCTGCGCAGGAGGTTGTAACCATGAAATCCATGAGGATCATGTGGGGCGTGCTGGCGGCGATGGCGCTGGTGCCGTCCGCACAGGCGGCAGGCAACATCGATTGCGAACTGCGCTACAACCTTTCCGGCTGGTCGGCGTTCTACAAGACCGCCGAAGGTAGCGGCACGATCACCTGCGACAACGGCGCCAGCATTCCGGTCAAGATCACCGCCAAAGGCGGCGGCCTGACGGTTGGCCGCACCACCATCACCGATGGGCACGGCAAGTTCAGCGGTGCATATTCGACCAATGACCTGCTCGGTACCTATGCCGCGGCCGAAGTGCATGCCAGCGCCTCGCGCGCCAGTGGTGCGCAGGTGATGACCAAGGGCGATGTGTCGCTGGCACTTGCAGGCACCGGCCGTGGCTGGAGCCTGGGCGTGGGTTTCGGCAACTTCGTGATCGAGCGGCGCTGAAGCAAGGCGTGAGATTGAAAGCCTTGGATTTGGAGTTTTGGATTTAAAGCCCCTCTCCCGCTTGCGGGAGAGGGGTTGGGGTGAGGGCGCTTTTAAAGACGGGAATAGTCAAAAGCGAAAGCTCCCCTCATTCGCCCCAGCAACAACAGCAACAGCAACAGCAACAGCAACAGCTGCCCCGTCACTCCCCCGCGACGACCGGGAACGCTTCCAACGCTGCCCACACGATTGGCTTTGCCCACTCCGGCACCTGTGCAAATTCCTCCTGCGTGGCCGGGCAGAGAATCCGCCCCCGCTCCAATTCCAACACCAGCAACGGTTCCACTTGTCCGTCAGCATCGGCGGGAAGGCTGTTGTCGTAGACGTGTAGCGTCGTCAGGTGGGGCAGCAGTTCGATCAGGTTGAGTCGCGAGCTGTCAAAGCGCTGGCGGATCTTTGTCTCGGGGATGTCGTGGCCGCCTGTGGCAACGCGCTCGGCGACACGCTGCAGATGCAGCTCGACGTTCTCCAATCCGCAGAACCAGATACTGACTTCGTGCTGCTGGCAGGCGTCGCGCAGCAGCGCGGGAATCGTGTTCGCGCCCAGCGTGGTTTCAAAGGCGTAATCATGGTTTTCGATCATGGCTTCGCGCAGGCGGCGGGTGCCTTCCTGCCAGGCGGCCGCGTTGGCTTCTTCAAGCGGCCAGCCGTGTTCCACCAGTTGCCGGGTGAAAGCGTCGGGGTTGAACCAGGTAGCACCGTCTTCGCGCAGCATCATGCCGAGCAGCGAACTTTTACCGGCACCGTTGACGCCGGCCAGCACCAGAATCTGTGCCATCGCTTACAGCGACGGGCCGAGTGAGATTTTTTTGCCGCGCCGGGCAGGGCGGCTCAAGACCTTGGACAAGCCATCGTTCTTCAACGAAACAAGATGTGCATCAAACGCATCCTGCAGTGCCTTGAGTGACTGCGCGCGCTGTGCCGCCGTCGAGGTGCTGTTGGCCTGCGCGACCAGGCGCTCGTATTCCTCGGCCGAGACCACGACCGCCTGCGGATGGTTGTGGTTGGTCACCACCACCGCGCCACTCCGGGCCACCTTGCGCATCAGCTCCGGCCAACCCTTGGCCTTGACGTCGCTGGCGGGCGTCCGCTCCAGGTCAAGCAGGTTCAACGAAAAGTCCATGGCAGGTCTCCGGTGGCAAGTTGTATCGAACGCTACTCCAAAATTCCCATTTTGGGAAATTTGTCCATTATTTACATTTTTATGAGCGCAAAAAAACGCCCGGTATTGCACCGGGCGTTGGGGTTTCAGCGTGTGGCCGGGTGATCAGCCGCCACGTGGGCCGCGGTTGCCGCCGCCACCGGGACGGCCACCGCCGCCGGGACGACCTGCACCACCGGGGCGATTGCCGCCGGGGCGTGGGCCACCGGAAGGACGGCCGCCCGGGCCACGGTTGCCGCCACTCGGGCGGCTGGCCGGACGTGCGCCATACGGGCTGAAGCTCGGGGTGGCGTGGTCAGACGGGAAGGTCGGGGCATTGCCCGGGTGACCGTACGGGTGCTTGCGCTGGCCCTGGCCGGCACCTGCGCCGCCGGTGCCCTGCGAACGGCCCTGGCCGCCTGCACCGTAGCCACCGCCCTGCGAACGGCCGTGGCCCGGGCCGCCGCGGCCTGCGCCAGCAGCGCCGCCGGGCCGCGGCTTGCCGTACGGGCGAGCCTGGCCTTCACCGCCGGGGCCACGGCCTGCGCCACGGTTGCCACCCGGGCCGGCGTTGCGGTGGCCGCTCGGGCCGGTGCTCACGCCGTCGGGCACATACCAGGTGCGGAATGCGGCGGGGTTGCCATCGGGCAGGCTGCGGTCGCCGGCCGGCTTGCGCTGCTTGAACGGCTTTTGCGACTGCTTGGCCGCGGCTTCACCGCTGACCGTCAGGCCACCCTTGAAGCCGCCGCCCTTGCCGCCGCGACCACGGCCGCGGTCTTCGCGCACATTGTCGAAACGACGCAGTTCGCGGCCTTCGTCAGCGGTGTTGTGGCCGTTGACGTATGCATTGCCACGGCCGCCATCACGCGAGACACGCACGGTGGTCTTGGCGGCCTTGCGCTGGCCGATCACCGGCTGCAGGGTCAGGGCCGAGGGGGTGCCTTCTTCCAGCTTCAGCTGGGCGCGCAGCGCCTCGACCTGCGGGCTGGTCAGTTCCACCGACTTGCCACGAACCAGTTCGCGCGGCAGTTCGATCTTGCCGTAACGGGTGCGCTTCAGGCGGCTGACCTGGCAGCCCTGTGATTCCCACAGGCGGCGCACTTCGCGGTTGCGGCCTTCCTTGACGACCACGCGGAACCAGTCGTGCGAATCGGTGCCGCCGATGCGTTCGATTTCATCGAACTTGGCGCCGCCGTCTTCCAGCAACACGCCACGGCTGAGCCGCTCGATGATGGCGTCGGAGACTTTTTCCTCGCCTTCCGGGGCGCGCACGCGCACCACGTACTCGCGCTCGACTTCGAAGGACGGATGCATCATGGCGTTGGCCAGTTCACCGTCGGTGGTTGCCAGCAGCAGGCCGGTGGTGTTGATGTCCAGGCGGCCGATGGCGATCCAGCGCGCGCCCTTGAGCGGCGGCAGCGCTTCAAACACGGTCGGGCGGCCTTCAGGGTCGTCACGCGTGGTGACTTCGCCTTCGGGCTTGTTGTAGATCAGTACGCGCGAGGGGTCGGTCAGGGCGCTGGCCACAAAGCTGCGGCCGTCCAGGTCGATCTTGTCGCCACTCTTGACCGACATGCCGACCTGCGCGGTTTCACCATTGACCTTGACCAGGCCGTCGGCGATGCGCTGTTCCAGCGCGCGGCGCGAGCCCAGTCCGGCCTGGGCCAGGACCTTGTGCAGGCGCTCTTCAAGCTTGGGCTGCTCGGTGTTGCCGGCTTCGCGCTTGAGCGAGAGCTTGTTCAACGACAGCTTGCGAGGGGTGTCACTCATCTGTTTTGCTCCGGCCGGCGTTTTCCGCGTCGGCCTCATGGTCGGAATCGGCTACGTCAACAGCCACGGTCGTCGTCGCGACGGCGTTGTTTTCGGTTTGTTCCACTTCCGCCGCGCGCTCTCCCGGCGCGGCGTCGGGTTCGCCCGTGAGGACGGTGTTGGGTGCAGGGGCTTGCGAATCCGTGGATTCTTCGCCTGCTGCGGTATCTGTGTTGCCTGCTTCGCCCGGCTCGGTGCCAGCATCGGCTGTGCCGACGCCAGCGGTCAGCGGGGCTGCGGGTTGGCCGTCGCCATCCAGCGGCAGTTGTGGTTCCAGCTCGCCGATGTCACGCAGTTCGGACAGTGGCGGCAGTTCGTCCAGGCGCTTGAGCCCGAAGTAATCCAGAAAGCCCTTGGTGGTGCCGAACAGGGCCGGCTTGCCCGGTACGTCGCGGTGGCCGATGACCCGGATCCACTCGCGCTCTTCCAGTGCTTGGATGATGTTGCTGCTGACCGCCACGCCGCGTACCTGCTCGATCTCGCCGCGGGTGATGGGCTGGCGATAGGCGATCAGCGCCAGGGTTTCCAGCGTGGCGCGGGTGTAGCGGGTCTTGCGCTCGGTCCAGAGCCGGGACACCCAGCCGTGGACTTCGCCGGTGATCTGGTAACGGAAGCCGGAAGCCACCTCGACCAGTTCCACGCCGCGCCCGGTGCAGGCTTCGCGCAGCAGTTCCAGTGCGCGCTCCACGCTGCCGGGGGGCGCGGGCTCGTCTTCCGGAAACAGGCCCTGCAACTGCGACAGCGTCAGCGGCTGGCTGGACGCCAGCAGGGCACCTTCGACAATCCGGTTGATCAGCGGTTGATCCATGCGTTGGTCTGGTTGCTCAGGCGGGGTCGGTTGCGTCGGCGTCATCGAACTCGCTGGAGAACGCCAGCGGTGCGTTGGTGTTGCCGGCTGCCAGGGATTTCACGTAGATCGGGGCGAGCGGGGCTTCCTGCACGAGGTCCAGCAGTTGCTCCTTGGCCAGTTCCAGCATGGCCAGGAAGGTCACCAGGACGCCGAGCTTGCCTTCTTCGGCGCTGAACAACGTTTCAAAACGATAGAACTTGCCGTCTTCCAGCTGGCCAAGAATGTCACCCATGCGCTGGCGCACACTCAGCGCCTCGCGTTTGATGGCATGGCCGCTGAACAGCTCGGCGCGCTTGAGTACGTCATGCAGCGCCAGCAGCATTTCCTTCAGGTCTACCGGCGGCGGCAGTTTGATGGCTGCGCGTTCCGGCACGAATGCATGGGCCAGGCTGGTGTCGCGGTCCTGCCGGGGCAGGGTGTCGATGTCCTCGGCGGCCTGCTTGAAGCGTTCGTATTCCTGCAGCCGGCGTACCAGTTCGGCGCGTGGATCGGCTTCATCGCCTTCCACCGTGGCCGGGCGTGGCAGCAGCATGCGCGATTTGATCTCGGCAAGCATGGCCGCCATGACCAGGTATTCGGCTGCCAGCTCGAAGCGCAGCTCCTGCATCACGTTGATGTACTGGACGTATTGCTTGGTGATCTCGGCAACCGGGATGTCCAGGATGTCCAGGTTCTGCCGGCGGATCAGGTACAGCAGCAGGTCCAGTGGGCCTTCGAAGGCGTCCAAAATGACTTCCAGCGCGTCCGGCGGGATGTACAGATCCTGTGGGATCTGCAGCACCGGCTGGCCATGCACCATCGCCAGCGGCATTTCCTGCTGCTGCGGTACGTGGGGCGGCATTGGCGGGTTCGCGTCGTGCGCGAGTTCGGAAGTCATCAGGTCGACATCAGGTATTGCGAGCCGTACGCGTCCCGGTTTGCCAACCGGGTAGGGTTCTGCCCTGGTATTGCGATCCATGCGCACTTGTCAGGCGCGCTTCTTCCACACATGAACAACACAACGCGCCGCGAGGGGGCGGCAGCGTCAGTACGAGGAGGTCGTCTACGCGGTCCGGGAAGTGATGGGCTTCGGTGAACCGGCGGGGCCTGGGCCTGCCGCCGAACCGAGCCGCTACAGGCCGGCTGCGTGCAATGGTGCAAAGAGTAATGGCCCGAACCGGGCGATGTCCAGCCTTGTGCGGCTAGACTTGTCGCCCATCCATTCAGCGGACAAGGAGAAATCGGCCCGTGTGGTACGTGATTGAAGGCTATGACGGCGCACAGGCGCTGGCTGCGCGCATGCAGGCCAGGGCGGCGCACCTGGACCGGCTGAAGGCATTGCTTGACCAGGGAAGGCTGCTTTTGGCCGGCCCTTGTCCTGCCATTGACGCTGAAGACCCGGGCGAGGCCGGATTCAGCGGCAGCGTGGTGATTGCCCAGTTCCAGGACCTGGCTGCGGCCCGCGCCTGGGCCGAGGCCGACCCCTATGTGGCCGCCGGCGTATATGAACGCGTGGATGTGCGGCCGTTCCGCAAGGTCCTGCCATGAGCCGGGTGGAGCGGATCCGCGAGGCGCTGCAGGCGGTGCTTGCGCCGCAGTTGCTGGAAGTGGAGGACGACAGCCATCGCCATGTTGGCCACGCCGGTGCCCGCGATGGGCGCGGCCACTTCAATGTGACCGTGGTCAGCGATGCGTTCGCCGGCAAGGCTCCTTTGGCCCGTCACCGTGCCGTGTATGCAGCGCTCGGGACGATGATGGAGACCGACATCCACGCGCTGTCGATCAAGGCGCTGACCCCTGCGGAGCATGCGGGCGGGCGCTAAGCCGACTGCCTGTCCGCTGTTCAACGGGGACAGGCGATGTCCGGTCATGGCTCAGTGCAGCATGACAAGCGGTTTACAGATGTATTTGAAAACGTTTACATTCCGCGCAACCGTGCTGCGGAGGGCATGACGGTGGCAAAAGCGGCAATCACCATCAAGGATGTTGCCCGTGAGGCGAACGTCTCCGTTGCTACCGTTTCCCGTGCCCTCAATGGGCATCACAACGTCGCCGAGGCAGTGCGTGCCCGGGTGCTGGAAGTGGCCAACCGGCTGCGCTACACGCCCCACGCTGCCGCCCGCAGCCTGAGCAGCCGCAGTACCCAGACCATTGGCGTGGTGCTGCCGGACCTGCACGGCGAATTCTTTTCCGAATTGATGCGTGGCATTGACGGCGTGGCCAGCGCCCATCGTCGGCATCTTCTGGTGTCCAGTTATCACGGAGACCTGCAACAGCAGCGTGCTGTATTGCAGGCCATGCGCGGGCGCGTGGATGGCCTGTTGCTGCTCTCGCCGTATGCCGGCGATGCCGACCATCTGCTCGAAAGCCTGCCTGCGGCCATTCCAACGGTGCTGATCAACACACCACTGGCCGCCAGCCCGCATCCGGTGTTCAGCATTGATGACCATGCCGGCGCGGTGGTGATGACCGAGCATCTGCTGGCGCAGGGGCATCGCCGCATTGCCTTCATCGGTGGCCCGGCCCAGAACCACGATGCCCAGGAGCGCCTGCGTGGCTTCCGTGATGCCATGGCGGCGCAGGCCGGTGGCAGCGAGGGTATCGAGCTGCCCGGCGAGTTCGATGAGGCCAGTGGCCACCGTGCCGGCAAGGCCCTGCTCAAACGTGAGCACCTGCCCGATGCGGTGTTTGCCGCCAACGACATGATGGCGCTGGGCTGCCTGTATGCGTTTGCGCAGGTAGGCATACGCGTGCCTGACCACATTGCGCTTGCCGGCTTCGATGACATTCCACTGGCACGCTTTGTTCACCCCTCTTTGACGACGATGCAGGTGAGCATCGCGGAGCTGGGAGAACGGGCAATGCAGCAACTGCTACAGCAGATCGACGACGAAGCGGCCGGCCAGAGCTCTGGCATCACCTTGACTCCCAGCCTGGTCGTGCGTGATTCGACCGCAGCGCGTGGTACTTCCTGAGCCTGAGAACGTACCGGGGAACACATCAAATTCCTGGCAGTCCCTGATTGCCGTCGTGGAGAGAGTTGAACTATGAGAATTACCCCCCTGAAGAACGCACCCCCGCGCACCTTGCTCTGCTGCGCGCTGGCTGGCTGCCTGTTGCTGGGCGCCGCTCCGGTTTTTGCACAAAGCACGGGTGCCACCATCCGTGGCCAGGTGACCGCCGATTCGACGCCTGCGGCGCAGGCCAGGGTCACGGCGACCAATACCGCCACCGGCCTGAGCCGCAGCGTGCAGAGCACTGACAACGGCAGTTACTCGCTGGCCGGCTTGCCGCCGGGCACCTATCGCGTTGACGTTGATGCGGCCGGCAAGACCAGTACCCAGAACATCACCGTGCAGGTTGGCCAGACCGCCACCGTGAACCTGGGTGTCGGTGGCGTGGCTGAAACCGCCGGTGGTGCGGCGACCACCCTGGATGCGGTGCAGGTCACCGCGCAGGCGGTGGTGGAAACCAAGACCTCGGAGATCGCCACCTACATCACCCCGCAGCAGATTCAGGCGCTGCCACAGGGCACGCGCAACTTCCTGGCCTTTGCCGACACCGTGCCCGGCATGGCCTTCGAGCAGAATCCGGGCAACGGCTCGACCAAGCTGCGTGGTGGCGTGCAAAGCGCCAACAACGTCAATGTGTACATCGATGGCGTAGGCCAGAAGAACTACGTTACCCAGGGCGGCATCACCGGCCAGGATGCGAGCCGCGGCAATCCGTTCCCGCAGTTGGCCATCGGTGAGTACAAGGTCATCACTTCCAACTACAAGGCCGAGTACGACCAGATCAGTTCGGCGGCGGTCACTGCAGTGACCAGGTCGGGCACCAATGAGTTCAAGGGCTCGTTCTTCTGGGATTACACCAACCAGGACTGGCGCGAGCCGCGCGAGAGCGAGAAGAATGGCGTCGGCAAGACCCGTTCCGGCGACAAGCAGTACGGCGCATCGTTCGGTGGCCCGATCGTCCAGGACAAGGCGCACTTCTTCGTCACCTACGAGGGCAAGGAATACAGCGCGCCGCGTGACCTGAAGCCTGGCGAAGGGCGCCTGCCCGGCGACCTGCCGCAGGCCTGGCGGGATGAACTGGGTGCGACGGCCACGCCGTTTAAGGAAGACTTGTATTTCGGCAAGTTGGACTGGTCGATCAACGAAGAGAATCTGCTTGAGTTGACTTACAAGCGTCGCGAGGAAAGCGAGATCGGCAACGTCGGCGACCAGAGTGCGCGTAGCTACGGCACTGATACCGGCGTGGAAGAAGACCGCTATGACCTGCGCTGGCAGTACTCCAATGCCAATTGGCTGAATGACGCCCACCTTACCTACGAAAAGGCGTTCTGGACCAAGGCGCCGATCAATTTTGGCAACGGCCGTGTACTGACCGATGGCAGCGGTGATGACGGCAAGCAGATCTACCGTATCGGTGGCGGTGACGGTGGCCTGCAGGACAAGGGGCAAAAGGGCTGGTCGTTCCAGAACGACACCACGTTCTTTGGCTGGGAAGGCCACACCCTCAAGTTTGGTGTGAAGTACAAGCAGGTTGATCTGGATACGGTTGAGCAGCAGCCTTACAACCCGCAGTTCTACTACGACATCCATCAAGGCGGCGATGTGCCGTACTTTGTGCGCTTCGGCAGTCCGGCCGTGGGCACCGGCGGTGGTTCGGTCACGTCAAAGAACAAGCAGTTCGGCATCTATATCCAGGACGACTGGGATGTCACCGATCGTTTGACGCTGAACCTGGGCCTGCGCTGGGACTACGAAAAGACCCCGTCGTACCTGGACTACACCACCGCCCCTGACGTGCTGGCGTCGCTGGCGAGCGTGGATACCAATCCCGGGGCTGCGCCGGGCCAGACCTATGCGCAGACGCTTGCGCTGGGCGGTATCGATATCAATCGCTATATCAGCACCGGCGGCAACCGTAAGGCTTTCAAGGACGCCATCCAGCCACGCATCGGTTTTTCCTATGACCTGACGGGCGACGAGCGGCATGTGATTTTTGGCGGCATTGGCCGGTCCTATGACCGCAACCTGTTCGACTATCTGCAGCTTGAGCGCAGCAAGGCTTCGTTCCCGACTCGCCGCTTCAAGATCAATTCGCCGGGCCACGCCTGTGCGGTGGGCGGCGATTGCCTGGATTGGACGCCGCAGTTGCTGGACCGCGATTACCTGATGTCATTGGTCAACTCGACCGAAGCGGGCCGCGAAGTGTGGATGTTCGACAATGAACTGAAGACGCCGTATTCCGATCAGATCAGCCTGGGCATCCGCAATAGCTTCAACCTGGGTGGGCTGGACTGGAACAGCTCCACAACTCTCCAGCACACCCGTTACAAGGATGGGTTGTTGATCAACCGCGGCAACCGCTATGGCGATGGTGGGATCTATGCGCCGAACGGCAGTCCATGGAATGCGCCGGGACTGCCGAACCTGGGCGCGCTGATCGTGGCGACCAATGGGTTTGAATCCAAGAACACGGCCTTGTTGCTGAGCCTGGACAAGCCGTATACCGCCGAAAGCCCGTGGAACCTCAACGTGGCTTACACGCTCACCGACGCCAAGCAGAACATCCATGAGAAAGACCCGGTGTTTGGCTGGTACTTCCATCGTGGTGGTTGGTACGACGGCGCATGGGCGCCACGGCATCGTCTGGTGGTCAGCGGTTTCACCGACCTGCCGTGGGGCATGAGCGTCTCCGGCAAGTTGACCCTGGCCAGCATGATCAAACGCTGGGATATCGATGGCACCGCTGCCTACGGTGGCTATGAGCGCCCCCACAGCTGGAAGCCAGATGGTTCGCTGGGCTTCAAGCAATTCGACATGTCCTTGACCAAGACCTGGGATACCGGAACCGACCTCAAGCTGAAAGTGCGGGCCGACGTGCTCAATGTTTTCAACTGGACCAACTGGGAAGGCTACGGCATCAACTGGGACACCAACGTTGTCAACAGTTGGAGCCAGTACCAGACCCGTACCTTCAAGCTGTCCTTCGGTCTTGATTGGTAAGTGTGATGCCCCGGCCGCCGGCAACGCGGCCGGGGCATGGCTATGCAATGTTCCTTGTCACCTAGTGGTGGCAGTCTGATTTCTTACCCATGGATCTCGCCTTGAGCAAGTCACGTACCCCCCAGTTGTTGGCCTGTGTCCTTGCCGGTTTTGGGCTGGCGCTGTTGGCGGGCTGCGGCAAGGCGCCAGAGCCGCCGATGCCCAAGGTGCTGCCACAGGTGATCCTGATCGAAGCGGACCTGCCGCCACGGCCGATGAAGCCGGAACTGCCGCCGTTGTTCGATGACATCGAACGGCGCACATTCCAGTTTTTCTGGGACACCACCAACGAACAGAACGGGCTGACCCCGGACCGCTACCCATCGCGGCCGTTTGCCAGCATCGCCTCGGTGGGTTTTGCGTTGACTGCCTATCCGATTGGTATCGAGAACGGTTGGGTGAGCCGCAACCAGGCGGTGGAGCGCACGCTGACCACGCTGCGCTTCTTCCGCGACCTGCCGAGCGGGCCGCAGCGCACGGGCAAGGGCGCGTACAAGGGCTTCTACTACCACTTCCTGGACATGCAGGAAGGGCGTCGTTACGACAGCTGGGTGGAGCTCTCCAGCGTGGATACCGCGCTGCTGTTGATGGGTGTGCTGTTTGCACAGAGTTATTACGACCAGGACGATCCGCGCGAGAAGGAAATCCGGCAGATCGCCGACACCATCTACAAGCGCACCGACTGGCAGTGGCTGCAACGCAACAAGCCATTGGTGTCGATGGGCTGGTTCCCGGAGAGTGGCTTCATCCAGCACGATTGGATGGGCTACAACGAGGCCATGATGTTGTACATCCTCGCCCTGGGCTCGCCCACCCATCCGGTGGAGCCGGACGCGTGGACGGTATGGACACGCACCTACGACAACGACTGGGGCGTGTACGAAGGGCAGGAATACCTGGCGTTCGGGCCCTTGTTTGGCCACCAGTACAGCCATGTCTGGATCGACTTCCGTGACATCCAGGACCCTTACATGCGCGAGCGCGGCATCGATTACTTCCTCAACAGCCGCCGCGCCACGCTCGCCCAGCGCGAGTACGCCATCGAAAACCCGATGCAGTGGCGCGAATACAGCGCCAACGTCTGGGGCCTGACCGCAGGCGACGGCCCGCAGAACACCACCCAGGAATACCGCGGTGAGCAGCGACAGTTCCGCCACTATTCGGCGCGCGGCGCCGGCCTGCGCGAGAATTTTGACGACGGCACCATCGTGCCGTCGGCGGCCATTTCCTCATTGCCGTTCGCGCCCGAAGTGGTGATCCCGGCCACGGTGGAGATGCACAAGCGCTTCGGCGATTACCTGTATTCCAGCTACGGCTTCCTGGATTCATTCAACCCCAGCTTCAATTACGACATCCCGCTCAAGACCGGCCGCCTGATTCCCGAGCGTGGCTGGGTGGCCAGCGATTACATCGCCATCGACCAGGGCCCGATCCTCACTGGCATTGCCAACTACCGCAATGAATTTGTGTGGGACGTGATGAAGAAGAACCCGTACATCCGCAAGGGCCTGGAGCGCGCCGGTTTCACCGGCGGCTGGCTGGCACCGGAAGACAGTTTCCAGCCGCTGCAGAAGGACGAGAAAGCCGCCGCCGCACGTGCCGCCGGCATCGCCGAATCGCGTGCGGCAGCGGCTGCCGAGCAGAAGGCGGCGACCGTCGTGCCGCCTGCTTCCAAGCCGAAGCAGTGAGCGCCTGATGATCCGCGCGCTGGCCACCGTGGTGTTGTTGCTGGTGTTGGCCGGCTGCGCCAAACCGCAGGAAGGCACCACGCTGCGTTTCTGGGCGATGGGGCGTGAAGCCGAGGTGGTGGGTGAACTGATCCGCGAGTTCGAGGCGGAGAACCCGGGCATCCGTGTCGAAGTCCAGAACATTCCGTGGACGGCCGCGCACGAGAAACTGCTCACTGCCTATGCGGCCGATGGGCTGCCCGATGTCTGCCAACTGGGCAATACGTGGATCGCCGAGTTCGCCACGCTGCAAGCGCTCACGCCGCTGCAGCCGTATGTGGATGCGTCGTCGGTGGTGAAGCCGCTGGATTATTTCCCGGGCATCTGGGCCACCAACGTGGTGGATGGGCAGTTGGTGGGCGTGCCGTGGTACGTGGACACGCGCTTGCTGTTCTATCGCAAGGATCTACTGCGGCAAGCCGGCTTCGATCACCCGCCGCGTACCTGGGCCGAATGGGAACAGATGAACGCCGCATTGAAGGAGTTGATGGGGCCGAACCGTTACCCGGTGCTGTTGCCCCTCAACGAATTCGAGCCGCAGTTGTCCTTCGCGCTGCAGCAGAGTGATCCCCTGCTGCGCGAGCAGGACACGCGGGGTAATTTCCGCAGCCCCGGTTTCCGCCGCACGCTGGCCTTCTACGACAACATGTTCGAGCAGGGCTGGGCGCCGAAGATGTCCGAGACGCAGATATCCAATGTCTGGGACGAATTCTTCCGTGGCTTCACTGCGTTCTATCTGTCCGGCCCGTGGAATATCCGCGAGTTCCGCCAGCGCCAGCCGGCCAGCCTGGAAGGCGAGTGGGGCACCACCGCATTGCCGGGCCCCAATGGCCCGGGTGCGGGCATTGCCGGTGGTACCAGCCTGGTGGTGATGCGCTCTTCGCAGAAGAAAGAAGCGGCCTGGAAGCTGATTGAGTTCCTGTCGCGGCCGGCCATCCAGCAGCGCTTCTACGCCATCATCGGCGACCTGCCACCGCGCCGCAGTGCCTGGGATTCGCCGGAGTTGACCCGCGATCCACTGACGGCCGCGTTCGCCGACCAGCTGGAGCGGGTCAAGCCCACGCCCAAGGTGCTGGAGTGGGAGCGGATTGCCCAGCAGATGCGCATCGTCACCGAACAGGTGGTGCGGGGAGGGTTGCCGCAGGACACGGCGGTAGAGCAGTTGGACCAGCAGGTCGATGACATTCTCGCCAAGCGGCGCTGGATGGTCGAACGACGCATCGAGGCAGCAGAGGCTGCATCGGCGGAGGGTGAGCAATGAAACAGCGCTCGCTCGCCGGCTGGTTGTTCGCGGCCCCGGCCTTGATTGTGATTGGCGTGTTCTTCGGCCTGCCGGTGCTGTCGGCGCTGGCGCTGAGCCTGACCGACTTCGACCTTTACGCGCTGGCCGATTCGCACAACCTGCGCTTTGCTGGCCTGGGCAATTACATCGACCTGCTGCAAACGCCGATGTTCTGGAAGGCGCTGGGCAATACCGCGTATTTCGTTGCGGTGGGCGTGCCGCTTTCCGTCGGTTTGTCGCTGGGCGCGGCGATGCTGCTCAATGCGCCGGCTGCCCGTTTCAAGGCCTTGTTCCGCACGGCCTTGTTCGCGCCGGTGGTGACCACGCTGGTCGCGGTGGCGGTGATCTGGCGCTACCTGTTCCACACCCGCTACGGGCTGGTGAACTGGGGGCTGGGGCAGGTGGGCATTGATCCGGTGGATTGGCTGGGCGATCCGCACTGGGCAATGCCGACCATCATTGGCTTCGCCGTGTGGAAGAATTTTGGCTACAACATGGTGATCTTCCTGGCCGGGTTGCAGGCCATTCCAAAGGATCTGTACGAAGCCGCACGCATTGACGGTGCCTCGCGCTGGCAGCAGTTCCTGCACATCACCTTGCCGATGCTGGGGCCGGTGTTGCTGGTGGTCGGCGTGATTACCGTGTCCGGTTATTTCCAGTTGTTTGCCGAGCCGTACGTGATGACGCGCGGCGACCCGCTGCAAAGCACGGTAAGCGTGCTGTATTTCATGTTCGAGGAAGGCTTCAAGTGGTGGAACCTGGGGCGTGCCTCCGCGGTGGCGTTTCTGTTGTTCCTGATCATCCTGGCGGTGACCACGCTGATGTTGCGCTTCGGCAAGCGCAAGGAACTGGTATGAAAACGCGTTCACGCTCCTGCTGCGCTCACCCTGCGACCCGCGTGCGGTGCTCGCAATGCTCACGTATCGCCCATACGCTGCGCTTGCTCCGCTCCGCCACGGGCCGCAGGCCATCGCTCGCGACGGAACGTGAAAGCGTTTCACGCCGTGAGATCGGACAATCGCGTTGGCATGCGTGGTGGGTGAACGGTGGCCTGGGCCTGTTGGCGCTGGTCAGCCTGGCGCCGCTGCTGTGGATGGTGTCGGTGTCGTTCATGCCCAGCGGGCAGGCCTCGCAGTTTCCGCCGCCGCTGCTGCCGGCGCAGACCACACTTGCCAACTATCAGGCGCTGTTCGCGCGCACGGGCATGGGCGCCAACTTCATCAACAGCGTGTTGGTGTCGGTGGGCATCACCCTGGGCTCGTTGCTGTTCAACACGCTGGCCGGTTATGCCTTCGCCAAGCTGCGCTTTGCCGGCCGCGAACGGCTGTTCCAGGTGCTGCTGGCAGCCCTGGTGATTCCGGCACAGGTGGCGATGTTGCCGCTGTTCCTGCTGATGAAGCAGATGGGCCTGGTCAACAGCTTTGGCGGCGTGGTGATTCCGGCCTTGGCCAGCGTGTTCGGCATTTTCCTGGTGCGCCAGTACGCGCGTTCCATTCCCGATGAACTGCTGGAGGCGGCGCGTATCGACGGTGCCAGCGAGGCACGCATCTTCTTCCAGATCGTGCTGCCGATGCTCAAGCCGGTGCTGGTGACCCTGGCCATCTTCACTTTCATGGGCGCATGGAATGACTTCATGTGGCCGTTGATCGTGTTGACCGACCAGGAGCATTACACCTTGCCGGTGGCGCTGGCCAGCCTGTCGCGTGAGCACATCATGGATGTGGAAATGATGATGGCCGGCGCGGTGGTTACGGTGTTGCCGGTGCTGCTGCTGTTCCTGTTGTTGCAGCGTTACTACATCCAGGGTTTGCTGCTGGGCAGCGTCAAGGGATGAATGGGCCAGGTTGCATCGGTGTGGCCGTGGTCTGTTGTCCGCACGATCAAACAACCGCTACGCAGGGCGCCGTTCTCTGCGAAAATCCGGCCCGGGTTGTTGGGCATGAATCGAGATGCTGGTGATGAGCAAGCGCGTTGTCTGTCTGCTTTTTTCTGTGTTGCTGAGCATGGCCTTGCCGGCGACGGCGGCGGTCCTGGCGAAGTTCGATGACGTCAGTGCGTGGCAGCTGGTCACCTCGCCGCAGGTCAGCGGTTCGCTGCGGCCGGTCAGTGGCAACAGCGGGCGTGCGCTGTGCCTGGACTATGACTTCCACGAGGTGTCCGGCTATGTCGGCATCCGTCGTCAGATGGATATCACCTGGCCGGAGAACTACCAGGTCTCTTTCGAGCTGCGTGGCGATTCGCCGGCCAATGACCTGCAGTTCAAGTTGATCGATGCCAGCGGTGACAACGTGTGGTGGGTCAACCGCACCGGCTATCAGTTTCCCAAGCGCTGGACGCGCGTGGACTACCGCAAGCGCCATATCGAAAAGGCGTGGGGCCCGGGTGAGGACAAGACGCTGCGGCGCAGTGCGGCGGTGGAGTTCACCATCTACAGCAAGGTTGGCGGCCGTGGCACGGTCTGCTTTGACCAGCTGACCCTGCAGCCGCTGCCGAAAGAGGACACCACCGCGCTGACCACCGCGGTCATCGCCGACACCGCCACCGCCCTGCAGCAGCGCATCGCCGACGGCAAGCCGGATACGTTCTGGATCAGTGGCGGCGTCAAGCAGCAGACCATCAGCCTGGATCTGGGCAAGGTGCGTGAATTCGGTGGCGCCGTGGTGCAATGGGTGCCGGGCCTGGAAGCGTCACACTATGTGGTGAAAGCCTCACACGATGGCCGTGATTGGCAGAAGCTGCGCGAAATCACCACCGGCAGCGGTGGGCGGGATTGGCTGGCGCTGCCGGAGACCGAGGCGCGCTACCTGCGCTTCGATCTGGTGGATGGCCCCAGCTGGCGCTATGGCATCCGTGACATCAGCCTCAAGCCGCTTTCGTTTGCCAATACGCCCAACGACTTCATCCGCTCGGTCGGGGCCGACCTCCCGCGCGGTTCATTGCCACGCGGCTTCAGCGGCGAACAGCCGTACTGGACGCTGCTCGGCCTGGATGGTGGCCGTGAACAGGCATTGATGAGCGAGGATGGCGCACTGGAAGTGGCCAAGGCCAGCTTCAGTGTCGAACCGTTCGTGGTACTCGACGGCAAGGTGCTGGGGTGGGCCGATGTGCGCACCACGCAGTCGTTGCAGGATGGTTATCTGCCGATTCCTTCGGTTGACTGGAAACACGACCAGTTCGGCCTGCAGGTGACCGGCTTTGTGCAGGGGCAGCCGGATCAGGCGCAGTTGGTTGCACGCTATCGACTGACCAACACCGACAAGGTGGCGCACGAATACACGCTGGCCCTGGCCGTGCGTCCGTTCCAGGTCAACCCGCCCAGTCAGTTCCTCAACACCGTGGGCGGCGTCAGCCGCATCGAGCGGTTGGCGATGCAGGACGGGCGTGTAGCGGTGAACGGCCAGCCGCGTGCGTTCGCACTCACCCGGCCAGACCAGACCTTCGCCAGCACCTTCGACAGCAAGCTGGAGGTCACGCACCTGACCGACAAACAGTTGCCCGGCACGCATGAAGTAAGCGACCCCACCGGGCTGGCATCCGGCGCGATGCTGTACACGCTGAAGCTCGACCCGGGGCAGAGCAGGGAAGTGGCGCTGGTGCTGCCGCAGACGGGGGAATGGCGCATGCCAGCCGCGTTCGATGCAGCCAAGGCGCAGCAGCAGGTTGCAGCGATGTGGCGGCAGAAGCTGGGGCAAGTGCAGTTGCAGGTGCCTGATGCCGGCAAGCCGCTGGCCGACACGCTGCGCACGGCGCTGGCGCACATGCTGATCTCGCGCGTCGGCCCCAGCCTGCAGCCGGGTACACGTTCCTACGCGCGCAGCTGGATCCGCGACGGCGCGATGATTTCAGAAGGCCTGCTGCGGATGGGCCGTGACGATGCGGTGCGCCAGTACGTGGACTGGTACGCGCCGTACCAGTTCGAGAGCGGCATGGTGCCGTGCTGCGTGGATGCCCGCGGCAGCGATCCGGTGCCGGAGAACGACAGCCACGGTGAACTGATCTACACCATCGCCGAGTACTGGCGGCATACCGGCGACCTGGCGTTCCTGCAGCAGATGTGGCCGCATGTGCAGGGCGCATGGAAGTACATGGAAGCGCTGCGTTTGAGCGAGCGCACCGAGGAGAACCGCGCGCGTCACCCGGGTTTCTACGGAATGATGCCGGTGTCGATCAGCCACGAAGGCTATTCGGCCAAGCCGGTGCATTCGTACTGGGATGATTTCTGGGCGTTGCGTGGTTACAAGGACGCGGCCGACATCGCCGCCGCCCTGGAGCTGGAAGAAGAAGCATTGGCGATGGCGGCATCGCGCGACGAGTTCCGCCAGGATCTGAATGACTCGCTGTTGGCGACCATGCGTTCGCACAAGATCGATTTCCTGCCCGGCTCGGTGGAACTGGGCGACTTCGACGCCACCTCAACCACGATTGCCCTGGCGCCGGGCGGTGAGCAGGGGCGTCTGCCGCAGCCTGCGTTGAACAACACCTTCGAGCGGTACTGGGCGCACTTCGTAGAGCGTCGCGATGGCAAGCGCCCGTGGAAGGACTACACGCCTTACGAATGGCGCAATGTCGCTGCCTTCGTGCGCCTGGGCTGGCGCGCACGCGCCAATGAAGCCAGCGATTACTTCTTCAAGGATCGCGCCCCGCAGGGCTGGAACCAGTGGGCTGAAGTGGTGTCTTCAACACCGCGTAAACCGTTCTTTGTCGGCGACCTGCCACACGCCTGGGTGGCATCGGATTTCGTCCGCTCGGCACTGGACATGTTTGCCTACGAGCGCGAAGTGGACAGTGCCATCGTGTTGGCGGCTGGCGTACCCGCGGCATGGTTGACCGGCAAGGGCATCGCCATTGATGGCCTGCATACCGCGCACGGGACAGTGAAGTACAGCCTGGTACGCAGCGACAAGCAGCTGACTTTGCAGGTTCCGGAAGGCCTGCAACTGCAGGCCGGAGGACTGGTGCTGCCGTGGCCGTACGAAGGTGCGCCGGGTGCGGCAACCGTCAACGGCGAGCCGGCCGAATGGATGGCCAACGAGCTGCGCATCACGACCTTGCCGGCCAGGGTGGAGATCGAGATTCCGTCTGAACTGCGGCGCAGCGAGCGGGGCAGGCGCTGATAGGGCGGTCTGGCCCCCTCTCCCCAACCCCTCTCCCGCGAGGGGAGAGGGGCTCTTGATCCTGGCAAGTTGAAACGGTGCTCGCAATTGCAGCTTCCAGAGCCCCTCTCCCCTCGCGGGAGAGGGGTTGGGGAGAGGGGGCTGGCAAGCAGCACCCACCAACAAAGCCCCAAATAAAAACTGCGCCTCGAACTTCGAGGCGCAGCAAGGTAGACGCAGGGGGAGGTTATCTGTCGTCGTACTTGGGAAAACTCAGCCCGCGCGGGCCTGGCGGACGATGGCTGCGGCGGTGGCAGCGGACTGCTTCACCGCGTTCCAGTCGCCGGCCTTGATCCAGGCGTCCTGCACCATCCACGAGCCGCCGATGCACAGCACGTTTTTCTGCGACAGATAGTCGCCTGCAGTTGCTTCGGTGATGCCGCCGGTGGGGCACAGCTTCAATTCCGGAATCGGCCCAGCAACGCCCTTGATCATTGCCAGCCCGCCCACGGCAGTGGCCGGGAACAACTTGCAGATGCGGAAACCGCGCGCGACCAGTGCCAACAGCTCGGTCGGCGTGGCAGCGCCGGGGACCACCGGCAGCGGCGCGTTGGCCAGTGCGTCGGCCATGTGAGCGGGCGTGCCCGGCGTCACCAGGAAATCCGCGCCGGCATCGATGGCGCGCTGCATCTGCTCGACGGTCAGCACCGTGCCAGCACCGACCACCACGTCCGGCAGTTCGCGCTTGAGCATGGCCAGTGCTTCCATCGCCACCGGCGTGCGCAGGGTCAGCTCGATGGCCGGCAAGCCACCTTCCAGCAAGGCACTGCTGACCGCGCGGGCCTGGTCCAGCGTGTGCACGGTGACCACCGGCAGGATGCCTGCGGCGGTGAGAAGCTGCTCGGCGCGGTCCTGGTGTTGGGCAATGCTCATGGTGTTCCTCTGTTGATGCAGTAAGCGCGCCGCGCTGGGCGGCGCGCGGGGATCATGCGTCGTTTGCTTCGTGCGGTGCGCCAGCGGCGGCCGCATCGTGGCCGAGTTCGTACTCGGCGTCGTATTCCCACACGCTGCCGTCCGGGCGCGCCGGGCCGCAGGAAATGGACACTGCACCCTGGTCGGCCGGGCCGACCATGCGGCGGTTCATGGCGAACAGGTTGCGGCCCATGTCGTTGCCGGCCGGCGCGGTGTTGGCGGCGATGCCGCGCGATGCCCATTCGGCGGGGTCGACCAGCACTTCCAGGGTGCCGGCTTCACCGTCCAGGCGAATGATGTCGCCTTCGCGCACGCGGGCGATGGAGCCGCCGCGCGCCGCTTCCGGAGTGACGTGGATGGCGGCCGGGATCTTGCCCGATGCGCCGGACAGGCGGCCATCGGTGACCAGCGCCACGCGCCGGCCCTGGTTCTGCAGCAGGCCCAGCAGCGGTGCGAGTGAATGCAGTTCCGGCATGCCGTTGGCGCGCGGGCCCTGGTAACGCACCACGGCCACGAAGTCGTGCGGAAGGGCGCCGGCTGCGTGCAGCTTGTTCAACACCTGCGGCGCATCCACCACCACGGCCGGGGCCTCGATGGTGCGGTACTGCGGCTTCACTGCCGACAGCTTGATCAGCGAGTTGCCGATGTTGCCCTTGAGCAGGCGCAGGCCGCCCTGTGCCTCGAACGGGTTGGAGGCCGGGCGCACCACGTCCTCGTCGGCGCTCTCGGCCACGGCGGGCACGTAGCTCACCTTGCCGTCGATCAGGCGCGGCTCCTGTGCGAAGGCGCGCATGCCGCCTTCGGCGATGGTGACCAGGTCGTCATGCATCAGCCCGGCGTCCATCAGCTCGCGGAACACGAAGCCCGGGCCGCCGGCAGCGGCAAAGCGGTTCACGTCGGCCTCGCCGTTCGGGTAGACGCGGGCCAGCAATGGCACGATCTGCGACAGCTCGTCCATGTCGTCCCAAGTCAAGACGATGCCAGCGGCGCGCGCGACAGCGATCCAGTGGATGGTGTGGTTGGTGGAGCCGCCGGTGGCCATCAGTGCGACCACCGCGTTGACGATGGCGCGTTCGTCGATCAGGTGGCCGAACGGGCGGAAGTCGTCACCCAGCGCGCAGATTTCCAGTGCGCGCACTGTGGCGGCGCGGGTCAGCGCATCGCGCAGCGGCATTTCCGGGTTGACGAACGACGAGCCCGGCAACTGCACGCCCATCGCTTCCAGCAACACCTGGTTGGAGTTGGCGGTGCCGTAGAAGGTGCAGGTGCCCGGGCCGTGGTAGGAGGCCGATTCGGCTTCCAGCAGTTCTTCGCGGGTAGCTTCGCCGGCGGCGTAGCGCTCGCGCACTTCGGCTTTTTTCTTGTTGGGGATGCCCGGCGTCATCGGCCCGGCCGGCACGAACACCGCCGGCAGGTGGCCAAAGGCCAGTGCGCCGATCAGCAGGCCCGGCACGATCTTGTCGCACACGCCCAGGTAGACGGTGGCGTCGAACATGTCGTGGCTAAGACCAATCGCGGTGGCCTGGGCAATGATGTCGCGCGAGAACAGCGACAGCTCCATGCCGCCGCGGCCCTGGGTGACGCCATCACACATGGCCGGCACGGCGCCGGCGACCTGTGCGGTGGCGCCCACTTCGCGTGCGGCCTGGCGCATCAATTCGGGGTAGTGCTCGAACGGCTGGTGCGCCGACAGCATGTCGTTGTAGGCGGTAATGATGCCCAGGTTCGGGGTGACGTCACCGCGCAGCCGGCCCTTGTCGGTTGGCCCGCACGCGGCGAAGCCATGGGCGAGGTTGCCGCAGCTCAGGCGCGAGCGGAACGGACCCTCGCGCAGGGCGGCATCAATGCCCGCCAGATAAGCCGCGCGCGACGGCGCGCTACGCTGGCGGATGCGTTCGGTGATGACGTGGATCTTCGGATGCAGGTTCATTGGCTTTCAGGCTGGGAACGGGGAGTAGGGAACCGGAAAACACGGTTCATGCATGCTGCGGGCGTTGCTGCTGGCTTGGCGTTGATCTGCCGGTAAAAGGGAACGGCAGGCGTCTTCCATTCCCCGTTCCCGATTCTCCAGTCCCGGCTTTTCAAGGTGCCCAGTGCACGCGGAGTTTGCTTCCTGGTGCGTTGACTGCAGCCAATACCGGGTAGGTATGCACGTCGCCGGAGTCGAGCGCGGCGTTGAGTATGTCCAGTTTCTGGTGGCCGCGCAGCAACAGCAGGCGGTTGCTGATGGGGGCAAGACCATGCGGCGTCAGGGTGATGCGCAGGTGCCAGTCCTTGGCCACCGGGCAGCCAGTGGCATCCAATGATGCATAAGGCTGGTTGCTCTGCAGCACGCGGTCCAGGTCGCGCGAGCCCGGGAACAGCGATGCGGTGTGGCCATCGTTGCCCATGCCCAGCACCACCAGGCATGCCGGCTGCGAGTGTGCGGCCAGCAGGTTGGCGTTGTGCACGCACTCGGCAATGGGCAGGCCCACGCGTACCAGCGGATCGAAGTGCGCACCTTCGGCCAGGTTCATGAAGCTGTTGCGCACCAGCCAGGCATTGCTGTCCTGGTCCTGGGGCGACAACCAGCGCTCGTCGGCCAGGCCCACTTCGATGCGTGCCCACTCCAGTGGTTGCTCGGCAAGCCGCTCATAGATGTGCGCAGGGGTGGTGCCGCCGGAGAGCAGCATGCGCGCGCGACCACGCTCCTGGATTTCCCGGGTGAGGATCGTCTCCATCTCCTTGGTCACGTCTTCGATCCATTCGGCCTCGTTGGCGTGGCGAATGAGCGTGATGCGGTCGGATACGGCGGCGGTCATTGGGTTACTCCAGAGGCGACCCGCTGCATGTCCACCGCGTAGGCGGCGGCACCGAGCAGTCCGGGGCAGGGGTGGATGATGGCCATGGACGGAATCTGCGACATGGTCGCGGAGAACCGGCCCTTGCTCTCGAAACGTTGGCGGAAGCCGGAATGCTGCAGCTCATGCAGCAGGCGCGGGACCAGCCCGCCGGTCAGGAATACGCCGTCCCAGGCGCCCTGCACCAGTACGGCGTCGCCGGCGACGGCGCCGAATACTTCCAGGAACACTTCCACGGCGCGTGTGGCCACTGCATCGCCCTGCGATGCGCGGGCGGTGACATCGGCCGGCTGCAGGTGCCCCGGGTCAGTGCCTGCGATTTCGCTCAGGGCGCGGTGGATGTTGACCAGGCCGGGGCCGCAGACCAGCCGCTCGTTGGAGACGCGGCCGAACTGCGCCGAGAGGATTTCCAGAATGCGGATCTGCTCCGGCGAGGCCGGCGCGAAGCTGGCGTGGCCGCCTTCGGTGGCCAGCGGATAATTGCGGCCATCACGCGCCACCAGGCCGCCAACGCCAAGGCCGGTGCCCGGGCCGAGCACGCAGTAATTGCGCGGCTCGCCGTGGGGCGCAGGTGCCCAGCTGGCGCCGCCGATCTGCACCACATCCTCCGTCCCGAGCAGGGCAATGGACATGGCCTGGGCAACGAAATCGTTGATCAGGTACAGCTGCTCGAAACCCAGCTGCGCGGCGGTGCGTGAGCGCGAAATAACCCACGGATGATTGGTGATGCGAGCCTCGTCGCCCTCCACCCGGCCAGCCACGGCAAAGACGCCACCGCTGGCGGTTGCGCCTTGTTGTTGCAGGTAATGCGCGGCGGCATCGGCCAGTGAGGCGAACTCGGTGACCGGGTATTTTTCGATGCTGCCCTGGTCCAGCGGAACACTGGCGGCAAGGTCCGCCAGTGCAAAGCGTGCGTTGGTGCCGCCGATATCGGCGACCAACACCGTGTTCGCCGCTTGCTTCACGGCGTGGATTCCGCGCGGTTATCCGCCACGATGGCGGCGGGCAGGAACTGGTGGGCCTGCGACGGGCCCCAGCCACCGGCCGGGTAGGGTTCCATCGGCAGGCTGCTGGCCTTCCATGCGTCGCTGACGCTGTCGATCCAGGCCCAGGCCGCGCGCACTTCGTCATCGCGGACGAACAGCGCGTGGTTGCCGTTGAAGGCATCCAGGAACAGGCGCTCGTAGGCAATGCGGCGGTGCAGGCCGGTGGGTACCGACAGCTCCAGCTCCAGCGGCTGCAGCTCCAGCGCGCCCCATTCCGGGCCGGCCAGCGAACTCATCAGGCCGAGCTGGATGTTCTCCTGCGGCTGCAGCTGGAAGGTCAGACGGTTGGGCGTGGCAGCCTTGCGGTCGGGCCGCTCGAACAGCCAATGCGTCACCGGCTTGAGGTTGACCTCGATGCGCGTGGTGCGCTCGGGCAGGCGCTTGCCGGTGACCAGGTGGAACGGCACCCCGGCCCAGCGCCAGTTGTCGATATGCGCGGTGACGCCGACAAAGGTTTCGGCCTCGCTGCCTTCCGGCGGCTGGTAAGCCTGTGCCGGCTGGCCGTTGATGGTGCCGGCGGTGTAGCGGCCGCGCACCGAATCCTTGGCCGCATGCTTGGCGTCGAGCGGGCGCAGTGCGCGCAGCACCTTCACCTTTTCATCGCGGATGCGGTCGGCCTCCAGCGAAGCCGGCGGCTCCATTGCCACCAGACACAGCAGCTGCAGGATGTGGCTCTGCACCATGTCACGCAGCGCGCCGGAGCGGGAGTAGTAGGAGTCGCGGCCGTCCACGCCATCGCTCTCGGCCACCATGATGTGCACCGACTCGATGAAGTTGCGGTTCCAGACCGCCTCCAGCAGCGTGTTGCCGAAGCGCAGCGCCATCAGGTTCTGCACCGCGGCCTTGCCCAGGTAGTGATCCAGACGGAACACGCGGTCCTCGTCGACCAGCTTGCCGATGGACTGCAGGATCTCCTCGGCACTGTCGCTGTCCGAGCCGATCGGCTTTTCCAGCATCAGGCGGTTGGGAGCGGTCAGCGCGCCGCCCAGGGCCAGGCCTTCACAGGTGGAGATGTACAGGCCCGGCGGGATCGCCAGGTAGCTCACGCAGCGGCGGTGCACCAGGTCCTTGACCGCTTCGGCCACCGATTCGGCATTGCGCAGGTCCACCGAGCGGTAGTCGATGCGGCGCAGCAGGTTGTTGATGTCTTCCTGGCTGGCCTGCGGCATGGCCTGTTCAAGCCGGGGCCGCAGCAGGTCGCGGAACTTGTCGGTGTCATGCGGCGACAACGCCAGCGCACGCACGCGGAAGTCTTCCGGAAGCAGGCCATCGCCGAGCAGGCGCAACAGGGAGGGGAACAGATAGCGCTGGGCCAGATCACCTGTGGCACCGAACAGGAAGAGGGTGTCGTGCATGGTTCGAGTTTCGTGTGCTGGTGACATCGTTGTCAATTGCTCGTCATCGGGCGCAAAGCCAGTGGGCGGCGTATGTTCGGGTAGTGGCGGGGCCGGGTGCCGCCTCGGTAGGTGTCTGCAGTTCGCAAGGCGGCAGCGCGGGGAGCTTTCGACTGTCCCCGGCCGCTTGGGCCATCTTTAGAATGCAAGGGCGATGGTGCCATATGAATATGCTTACCGTGCACTCGGTTTCCGATGTATACGATTGCAGTGTTTCGATGACAGTCGCCAGATCATTGCAATGACGGCAATTGCGGGTCGGTGTCGCGCGATGTTGAAGAGGTGAAGATGGCTAAGGTTCGTTTTGACGGGGTGCGCAAGGTCTACGACAACGGCCAGGTCGCCGTGCAGGGGGCAAGTTTCGACATCGCCGACGGCGAGCTGGTAGTGCTGGTGGGGCCCTCCGGCTGCGGCAAGTCCACGCTGCTGCGCATGGTGGCCGGGCTGGAGGAGATCAGTGCGGGCACGCTGAGCATCGGCGACCAGGTGGTCAATGACGTGGCGCCGAAGGACCGCGACATTGCCATGGTGTTCCAGAACTACGCGCTGTATCCGCATATGACCGTTGCCGGCAACCTTGCCTTTGGCCTGAAGCTGCGTGGCCTGGGCAAGGCCGAAGTGCAGCGACGGGTGCACGATGCTGCCGAGGCGCTGGGGCTGACCTCCATGCTCGACAAGCTGCCGCGCGCCATGTCCGGCGGCCAGCGTCAGCGCGTTGCCCTGGGCCGGGCGCTGGTGCGTGAGCCGGAGGTGTTCCTGCTGGACGAACCGCTGTCAAACCTGGACGCGAAACTGCGGCACTCGGTGCGTACCGAAATCGCGCAACTGCACCGCAAACTCGGCACCACCATGATCTACGTCACCCACGACCAGGTCGAGGCAATGACCCTGGGCCAGCGCATCGTGGTGCTCAACGAGGGTGTGATCCAGCAGATCGACACACCGATGGCGCTTTATGACCGGCCTGCGAATCTGTTCGTTGCCGGTTTTCTGGGCAGCCCGGCGATGAACATGCTGCGCGGTGTCGCCCGGCGCGGCGATGACGGCGAAGTGTTGTTGCGGCTGGAGGGCGGCCAGGATGTCCCGCTGGGCCCTGCTGCGGTGCCGGAGCACGGGTTGGGGCGCGAGCTGGTGGTCGGCGTGCGTCCGGAACACCTGCAACCTAGCGTCGGCAATGCATCGTTCCGCGCACGGATTGAAGGGCTGGAGCCGGTGGGTAATGAGATCTTCGTGAATCTGAGCCTGGCCGGGCAGGCGCTGGTGATGCGGGTGCCGCCGCAGGCCTTGCCGGCACTGGGGCAGGAGATTGCCGTCGCCGTTGCACCTGCCGCCCTGCATTTCTTCGATCCGGCCAGCGGGCAGCGGCTGGAGGGCTGAGTACCCGGAGGGCGGGGCGGTGCCCCGCCAGTGCATCAGCGGCTCAGCGGGCCAGTCCGTCCAACAGCGGTTCGATCCGCGCAGGATTGCCATCCACCTGCAGTTCGGCTTCGGCCAGTTCCAGCGGCAGCACGGCAAGTGCGAGGCCGCCGGCGCTGCTTGCGATGGTGCCGATGTTGCTGCCGTTCTGGGTGACTGAGGTGCCCGCTACCGGCTCCCCGGGCATGTGCAGCAGCGCAACCGAACGCTTGGCCTTGCCTAGGAAGTGGGTGCGGGCAACGATTTCCTGCCCGGGGTAGCAGCCCTTCTTGACGCTGTATGCCGCGAGCCGGTCCAGCCCCAACTGCTGCGGTGTCCACGCCTCGCGCTGGTCTTCCACCAGGCGGGGCAGGCCGAAGCGGAGGTCGCTCTGGCGCCAGGCAAGGTCAGTGGCCGGATCGTGAGCCTCATCCGCTGCCGGGCCGATGTGGAGCGTGCGTGCAAGCGCGGGGCTGCCGACGTCCAGCTCGATTACGCCACCTTCCAGCACGTGCATGGTTGCGCCACGCGCAGTGGTTGGCGCAACAAAGGCGCCGCGTGCCACCAGCGCGGTGGCGTGGCTGACGCTGAGCTTGCGCCGGAACACAAAGCGTCGCAGTTGCTCGGCCATGGCCTCCGCGCCGCCATCGTGGCAGACCAGCAGCAGGTTCTGCGCGTCCACCCGCAACAGCTGGAAGATAGACAGCACGCGGCCCTTGGCGTTGAGCCAGGTGCTCCATTGCCAATGATTGTCAGCCAGGCCCGGCACGTCGTTGGAGAACTGCGCCTGCGCGAATGCGACGCAATCCGGCCCGGAAAGGCTCACCAGCTGCGGTGAGGACAATGTGCGGAAACCGCTGAAAGCAGGGGCGAGGTTGTCAGACACGAGTGTGAGGACTAAAATTTGTGCGTTGCGAGACCGACAATGATAGGACAAACAACCCCCACTCCCGAGACCGAAGCTGAAGCCCCGCTGGCCCCCGAGAAGCAACCGCTTCCCGAGGCCGGAACGGTGCCGGAGGAATTCGGTGGTCGCGGCGGACTCGATCCGGTGCGATATGGCGATTGGGAGAAAAACGGGCGCTGCATCGATTTTTGAGCAGCGTTGAGCCAACGCGGCGTCGTGCCGCCCAGCCGAGATAACGAGTCAGCGAATGGCGAACAGACCCCGCCCCCTTTCTCCGCACCTGCAGGTGTACCGCTGGCAGATCCAGATGGCCACCTCGATCCTGCATCGAGCCACCGGCATCATTCTGGCTGTCGGCGCCCTGATCATCGCGGGCGGTTTGCTCGCCCTGATGATGGGCCCTGAGTCCTGGAACTGCTTCACCACCCACGCCAGCGCCTGGTACGGGAAGGTGATCCTGTTCGGTTGGACCTGGTGCTTCGCCTACCACCTGTGCAATGGCATCCGCCACATCGTGCAGGACTTCGCCATTGGCTACGCCAAGGCTACCTTCATCCGCAGCAGCTGGATGTCGGTGATTGCCTCGCTGGTCATCACCGCGCTGATCTGGGCCTATGTCTGCATGGGAGCGACCGCATGAGCAAGTTCCGTACCCCGCTCAAGAATGCACGCGGCCTGGGCAGCTCCAAGTCCGGTACCGAGCATTTCATCCACCAGCGCCTGACCGCCACCGCGCTGGTCGCACTGACCATCTGGTTCCTGTGTCTGGTGCTGAGCCTGATCGGCGCCAATTACGTCACCGCCGTGGACACCCTTTCCAAGCCGTGGAACGCAATCCTGCTGGTTGGCTTCCTGGTCGCCATGTTCTGGCACGCCCAGCTTGGCCTGCAGGTGGTCCTTGAGGACTACATCCACAATTCGCTGATGGCCCTGGCCCTGCAGACCACGGTCAAGTTCATTGCCGTGCTCGGCGCCATCGTCAGCATCTTTGCGGTCGCCCGCATCGTGTTTGGGAACTGATACATGTCCGCTTACAACATCACTGAACACAAGGTCGACATGGTGGTCGTCGGCGCCGGCGGCGCTGGCCTGCGTGCGACCTTCGGCCTGGCCCAGAAGGGCCTGCAGACCGTCTGCATCACCAAGGTCTTCCCGACCCGCTCGCATACCGTTGCAGCGCAGGGTGGCATTTCCGCCGCGCTGGCCAACATGGGCGAGGACGACTGGCGTTACCACTTCTACGACACCATCAAGGGTTCGGATTGGCTGGGCGACCAGGACGCCATCGAGTACATGTGCCGCGAGGCCATCCCGGCCATCATCGAACTGGAGCACTACGGCGTTCCGTTCTCGCGTACCGAAGAAGGCAAGATCTACCAGCGTCCGTTTGGTGGCATGACCACCAAGTACGGGGAAGGCCCGTCCGCGCAGCGTACCTGCGCCGCGGCCGACCGTACCGGCCACGCCATCCTGCACACCCTGTACCAGCAGTCGCTGGCACACAACGCGCAGTTCATGATCGAGTACTTCGCACTCGACCTGATCTTCGACGACGAAGGCGTCTGCCGTGGCGTGCTTGCCCTGGACATGGCCGAAGGCACCCTGCACCTGTTCCGTTCGCAGGGCGTGGTGCTGGCCACCGGCGGTTACGGCCGCGCCTACTTCAGCGCCACCTCGGCGCACACCTGCACGGGTGACGGCGGTGGCCTGGTGGCCCGTGCCGGCCTGCCGCTGCAGGACATGGAATTCGTGCAGTTCCACCCGACCGGCATCTACGGTGCCGGCTGCTTGATCACCGAAGGTGTGCGAGGCGAGGGCGGCATCCTGCGCAACAGCAGCGGCGAGCGCTTCATGGAGCGCTACGCACCGCACTACAAGGACTTGGCATCGCGTGACGTGGTTTCGCGTTCGATGACCATCGAAATCCGCGAAGGCCGCGGCGTCGGCGAGCACAAGGATCACATCCTGCTCGACCTGACCCACCTGGGCCCGGGCGTGATCGACGACAAGCTGCCGGGTATCGCTGAAAGCGCACGCATCTTCGCGGGCGTGGACGTGCACAAGCAGCCGATCCCGGTCATCCCGACCGTCCACTACAACATGGGCGGCATTCCGACCAACTACCACGGTGAAGTGGTGCGCAAGGTCGGCGACAACCCCGATGCAGTGGTGCCGGGCTTGTACGCCATCGGCGAAGCGGCCTGTGTGTCCGTGCACGGTGCCAACCGTCTGGGCTCCAACTCGCTGCTCGACCTGGTGGTGTTCGGCCGCGCCGTGGCCAACCGCTGCGCCGAGACGATCAAGCCCGGTGCCGCGCACAAGACCCTGCCGTCGGACGCCTGCGACAAGGCGCTGGGGCTGCTGGACAAGCTGCGCCACGCCAATGGCGATACGCCGACCTCGGTCATCCGCGACAACATGCAGCGCACCATGCAGAACGATGCTGCGGTGTTCCGCACCAGCAAGACCCTGGAAGAGGGCTGCCAGAAGATGGCCCAGGTGTTCGATTCGTTCCAGGACGTCAAGGTTTCCGACCGCTCGCTGGTCTGGAACTCGGACCTGATCGAAACCTACGAGCTGAACAACCTGCTGCTCAACGCCGTGGCCACCATCAACTCGGCCGAGCAGCGCAAGGAAAGCCGCGGCGCGCATGCGCACGAGGACTACCCGGACCGCGACGACGTCAACTGGCAGAAGCACACGCTGGTCACCGTCGATGACAAGGGCAAGTGCAGCTTCGATTACCGCCCGGTGCACATGTACACGCTCAGCGATGACGTGTCCGTGGTGCCGCCGAAGCCGCGCGTCTACTGATCCGGGGAACCTACGAACATGGCTGAATTTGCACTTCCGAAGAACTCCCGGTTGACCAAGGGCAAGCACTTCCCCGCCAAGAGCGGTGCGAAGAACACGCGTACCTTCAAGATCTACCGCTGGAGCCCCGACGACGACCAGAATCCGCGTACCGACACCTACGAGATCGATCTCGATGCGTGCGGCCCGATGGTTCTGGACGCGCTGATCAAGATCAAGAACGAAATTGATCCGACCCTGACCTTCCGCCGCTCCTGCCGCGAAGGTATCTGCGGTTCGTGCGCGATGAACATCGACGGCACCAACACCCTGGCCTGCACCCGCGCCATTGCCGATTGCGGCAAGGCCGAAGTGCCGATCTACCCGCTGCCGCACATGGACGTGGTCAAGGA
The DNA here is from genome assembly GCF_056759635.1 of Stenotrophomonas sp. STEN056. Lineage (NCBI taxonomy): Bacteria > Pseudomonadati > Pseudomonadota > Gammaproteobacteria > Lysobacterales > Lysobacteraceae > Stenotrophomonas > Stenotrophomonas sp. STEN056. Next base: position 242,466 of record NZ_JBRRDL010000001.1, on the reverse strand, counting down.
TCTGGTTCCGGACCTGACCCACTTCTATGCGCAGTACGCATCGATCAAGCCGTGGATCCGTACCCAGACCCCGGCACCGCCGGACCGTGAGCGCCTGCAGTCGCCGGACGACCGCAAGAAGCTCGATGGCCTGTACGAGTGCATTCTGTGCGCCTGCTGCTCGACCAGCTGCCCGAGCTACTGGTGGAACGGCGAGCGTTACCTGGGCCCGGCAATCCTGCTGCAGGCGTACCGCTGGATCATCGATTCGCGTGATGAAGACACGGGTGCGCGCCTGGACGATCTGGAAGATCCGTTCAAGCTGTACCGCTGCCACACCATCATGAACTGCGCACGCACCTGCCCGAAGGGCTTGAACCCGGCACTGGCAATTGCCGAGATCAAGAAGCTGATGATGGCGCGCCGCGCTTAAGGCGCGGTTGCTCCGGTGCAAACCGGGCTGCCCGCTTTTGATTTGCGGTTGATTTACCTTCTCCCGCCTGCGGGAGAAGGTGCCCCGAAGGGGCGGATGAGGGGAGCTTTTGAAGTTGCCTCTTGCTGGACTCCGAGTGCTGTTCTGGAATTGCTCCATGAGCTGCCCTCACCCCAACCCCTCTCCCGCCTAGCGGGAGAGGGGCTTAAGCTCAGAGCCATGCAGACCGAAGACGACATCCTGTTGAAGAAGCTGCGCTGGCGCTGCCGTCGCGGCATGCGTGAGCTTGACCAACTGTTCGGCCGTTATCTTGACCGCCGTTGGGCGGAAGCACCTGAGGCCGAGCGCGCGATTTTCCTGCAGTTGCTGGGCACCGAAGACGATAAGTTGTGGCGCTGGTCGATGGGCTACGAGGCTTGTCCGAATGCACCGCAGGCACAACTCCTGGAATACATCCGCTCCCTTCCGGTGTGACTGGCAGCCCTCGCGCTGGCTGATCAGTGCACTCATCCTGCTGGGAGTGCTGGGCGCCATTGCCGCCTTCAACTGCGATCTTGAACCGAGCCAAGCCTGGCCACTGGCAGTGGCGGCAGTGACGTGGGCAGGGCTGCTGGCGCGCAAGGAGCATCGTCGGCCTGCGTGCAGCCTGCTGGTTCCCTCGCCACCGGGTACGGCCCGGCTCGACGGCGAGCCGCTGGAAAGCATGGAGCTGCTTGAGCGCGGGCCACTGCTGATGTTGCGCTGGCGCACCCTCAAGGGCCGGGGAGTGCTGCTGTTCTGGCCGGATACCCTGCCAGCGATGCGCAGACGTGAACTGCGTCTGGCCGTTCGTGCCCATGCCGTTTCCCGCAAAGCGGAGACAATGGCACCATAGCCGCAGTCCACGGGCACACGCGCATGTTCAAACCCTTACCTGTAGCAATCGGCCTGCGTTACCTGCGCGCAAAGCGCCGTAACGGTTTCATCTCCTTTATCTCCATGGCATCCATTCTCGGCATCGCGCTCGGGGTGACGGTGTTGATCACCACCTTGGCGGTCATGAGCGGCTTCCAGAAGGAGATCCGTGATCGTCTGCTGCAGATGTCCGCGCATGCCACCGTCAGTGCCGACGGCGAGCCGATGAGCAACTGGCAGCATGCAGTGGATGTGGCGATGAAGGATCCGCGCGTCGCCGGCGCCGCTCCATATATCGAGATTCAAGGCATGTTGGCCGGCCCGCGTGTGCAGGGCGCCATCGTGCAGGGCGTCGATCCAGCACAGGAGCCGAAGGTGTCGGTGCTGGGCGAGAAGATGACGAAAGGTTCGCTCGACAGCTTGAAACCGGGTGAATTCAACATTCTGCTGGGCAAGGAACTGGCCATCTGGCTGGGCGTGGACGTGGGTGACAACGTGGTCGCCACGCTGGCCGAAATCCAGGGCACGCCGGTTGGCGCGATGGCGCGCACCAAACGTTTCAAGGTGAGCGGCATTTTCGAGGCCGGCTCCAACGAAGTGGACCGTGGCGTGGCCTTCGTCAACATGAGCGACCTTGAGCGCGTGCTGCGCGTGGACGGCGTGACCGGCGTGCGTTTGAAGATGCACAACATGGACCAGGCCTACACGGTGGCGCGCGATCTGGCGCTCAACCTCAATGGTTACTACCGGGTGAGTGACTGGACCCAGGAAAACGCCAACCTCTATCACTCGTTGAAGATGGAAAAGACGGTGATGGGCATTCTGCTGTCGCTGATCATCGCCATGGGCGCGTTCAACCTGGTGTCCTCGCAGGTGATGCTGGTCACCGACAAGCAGGCCGACATCGCCATCCTGCGTACGCTGGGGCTTACGCCGGGCGGTGTGATGCAGGTGTTCATGGTGCAGGGCACGTTGATTGGTGTGTTCGGCACGATTGCCGGCGTCATTGGTGGCATCACCCTGACGCTCAACCTGGAGCGCATCCTTGGGCTGATCGAATCGGCCTTCAACATCACGCTGCTGCCGGAGGATGTGTACTACATCACCGGCCTGCCGACCGACATGCAGACCAGCGACATCGTCGTCATCACGTTTGTTGCGTTGCTGATGAGCTTTGCAGCCACCTTGTACCCGGCCTGGCGTGCGGCCCGTACCCAGCCGGCAGAGGCGCTGCGTTATGAATGAGAACTCCCCGATGGAAGTGGTGATCAGCGCCGAAGGCCTGGGCAAGACCTACGCCGAAGGCAAGATGCATACGCCGGTGTTTGATGGTTTGGATCTGCGCGTGGAAGCCGGTGAAACCGTGGCCATTGTGGGCGCGTCCGGCGCAGGCAAGAGCACGCTGCTACATCTGCTGGGGGGCTTGGATACGCCAACGGCCGGTGAGGTGTATGTCGCCGGTCACCGCATGTCGGCGCTGTCCGATACCGAGCGCGGCCGGCTGCGCAATCGCTCACTGGGTTTCGTCTACCAGTTCCATCACCTGCTGCCGGAGTTCACCGCACTGGAAAACGTGATGATGCCGGTGATGCTGGGCGGCGCCAATGCGGAGGGCGCCAGCCGCCGCGCCAAGACGCTGCTGGAATCGGTTGGGCTGGGGCATCGGCTTGAGCACAAGCCGGGCGAACTGTCCGGCGGTGAACGCCAGCGTGCGGCAGTCGCGCGCGCACTGGTCAATCAACCAGCCTGCGTGCTGGGCGACGAGCCCACCGGCAACCTGGACGACAAGACCGCTGCGGTTGTGTTTGAACTGATGCTGGAATTGAACCGCGCCCAGCGCACCAGCCTGGTCCTGGTGACGCATGACCGTGGCCTGGCACGCAAGCTGGACCGCGTGTTGGAGCTGCGTGAGGGCCGGCTGCACCAGTTGCAGCGCAACGAGGTCTGAGCACGGCCGTTGCTGCTCACCACATTGCCCTGGAATTCACCCGGGGCGGCGGATGATTGACAGGTTCCCGGCAGTGCCCGGGTTTTCCAGGCCAGGAGGAGTGGTGTCATGAAGAAAGTGCTTCTTGCATTGATGACTGCTGCAGCACTGGTGGGTTGTGCCACGACCGGCAAGTTGAGCAGCGACGAACGGCTGGCGCTGTACCGCGCCCATGCGGGCGCCCCGGTGAAGGATTTCAGGTATTTCGGCTCGCTCAACGGCTGGACCGAACTGGGCGACAGTGCGCTCGCTGTTTGGACCAAACCCAGCGAGGCCTGGTTGTTGAGCCTGAGTGGGCCGTGCCTGGATCTGTCGTTTTCGCCGGCCATCACCGTGACCAACATGATGGGCCAGGTGTCGGCCAAGTTTGACCGGGTAATCGTGCACGGCAGCGGCCCGATGGCGCATGTTCCCTGTCGCATCGACACAATCCAGCCGCTGGACGTGAAGGCGCTGCGGGCGTCGGAGAAGGAACTGCGCGAAGCCAAGGTTTCCGAACGGGCTGCCGATCAGGCTGGCGAGGCGAACTGATTCAAACCCGGCGGAGTGCAGCCAGACGCCGCCGGGGTTTCATTGGTGTTGCCGGGCGCGGCCAGGCACCCCGGTGCCTGCTGTCAGTCCGCGTCCGGTGCGACGTAACCGGCCGGTTTTTCCGCACCGCCGGAGAACAGGTACTTGACCAGTTCCTCCTCCAGGAATGCGCGGTGCTTCGGGTCGCGCGGCGACAGACGGTTCTCGTTGATCAGCATGGTCTGGTGCGCCAGCCATGCCGCCCAGGCCGGCTTGCCGATGTTGGCAAAGATGCGCTGGCCCAGTTCACCGGGGTAGGGCACGAAGTCCAGGCCTTCGGTTTCGCGTTTTTCGTACTGGCAGAAGACGGAACGGGGCATGCGGTAGTCCTGTGGTTTCAATGCGCGTGATGGCGCTCAAGCAGTTTGCGGATGGGGGCGGGCAGGCCGATGTCGTTCAGCTCCGCACGGGAAACCCAGCGCATGTCGGCATTGTCGCCAACCTTTGCACGCAACGCGACCTTGCGCGCATGCAGCGGCTGCAGGTGCAGGCGGTAATGGCTGAAGGTGTGGACGATCAGCGGCAGTTCGTCGGCGTTGTCGTAGTTGCCTTTGATGTTGCCGTCGAACCATTGGCGCATTTCGCCGTCGGTGTCGGCCTGCGGCAGTGTCCACAGCGAGGCCCAGATGCCGGTCGGTGGACGTTTGAGCAGCAGAATGCGGCCCTGCGCATCTTCCAGCAGCAAGGCGGTGGCTTCGCGCTCGGGCAGGGTCTTGCTGGGCTTGGGCGTTGGCAGTGAATCCACCAAACCCTGCGCGTGTGCGACGCAGCTGGAGTGCAGCGGGCACAGGATGCAGGCCGGTTTTGCACGGGTGCACAGCGTGGCACCGAAATCCATCTGCGCCTGCGTGTAGTCGGCCATGCGCCCGCTTGCTACCTGGGCGACGTGTTCGGCAGCCAACGACCACAACTGCTTTTCGATGGCCGGCTGGCCGGGGAAGCCGGCGATGCCGTGATAGCGGGTCAGCACACGTTTGACGTTGCCATCGAGGATCGGGAAGGGCTCGTTCCACGCCTGGCTGAGGATTGCGCCGGCGGTACTGCGGCCGATGCCGGGCAGGGCAAGCAATGCATCGAAGTCGCGTGGCAGGTCGCCGTTGTGCAGCTCCACGCACTGCTTGGCGGCAGCATGCAGATTGCGGGCGCGGGCGTAGTAACCAAGCCCGGCCCAGTTGGCCATCACCGTGTCGTTGTCGGCATTGGCCAGGTCGGCAAGGGTCGGAAAGGCCTGCATGAAACGCAGGAAGTACGGGATGACCGTGGCCACCTGGGTCTGCTGCAGCATGATTTCCGACAGCCAAACCCGGTACGGCGAGCGCGGATGCTGCCAGGGCAGATCGTGGCGGCCGTGCTGGTCGAACCAGGTAAGGAGTTGGCTGGGGAAGTTGGGCATGGGCTCGCGAAGGCCGGCGGCTGTGGTGTTTCTCTTCTCCCGTTTACGGGAGAAGGTGCCCCGCAGGGGCGGATGAGGGGAAGCTTGCTGCGGGTCGTTATCAAGGCGCGTGGCGACGCGTTCTCCATCGCTACGGCGGCAGGACGTTCGAGGCCCCCCTCACCCCAACCCCTCTCCCGCTTGCGGGAGAGGGGCTTTGAGCGCTTAAGCGGCCTGGCTGCCCAGCGCCTGCGGCAGCAGTGCGTCGACGAAGGCTTCCGGGTCGAACACGCGCAGGTCTTCCGGGCGCTCGCCGATGCCGGCAAAACGGATCGGAATGCCGAATTCACGGGCCAGTGCGAACACCACGCCGCCCTTGGCGGTGCCGTCCAGCTTGGTCACCACCAGGCCGGTGACGCCAGCGGCGGCATGGAACTGGCGCAGCTGCGAGAGCGCGTTCTGGCCGGTGGTGCCGTCGATGACCATCAACACTTCGTGCGGTGCGGTGTCGTCGATCTTGCCCAGTACGCGGCGGATCTTGCTCAGCTCGTTCATCAAGCCGGTCTGCGTATGCAGGCGGCCGGCGGTGTCGGCGATCAGCACGCTGGTGCCGCGTGCCTTGCCGGCCTGCAGTGCATCAAATGCCACCGAGGCGGCGTCGGCGTTCTGGCCCTGCGCGACCACGGCTACGCCATTGCGTTCGCCCCATATCTGCAGCTGTGCCACCGCAGCGGCACGGAAGGTGTCGCCAGCGGCCAGCATCAGGCTATGGCCTTGATCCTTGAAGCGCTTGGCCAGCTTGCCGATGGTGGTGGTCTTGCCGACGCCGTTGACGCCGACGGTGAGGATCACGAACGGCTTGGCGGCGGGGTCGATGACCAGCGGCTTGGCCACCGGCTGCAGCAGGGCGATCAGATCGGCACGCAATGCCGCAAGCAGTGCGTTGGCGTCGGCGAATTCGCGCGACTTCATGCGCTTGCGCAGGTCTTCGATCAACGCCGTGGTAGCCGGCACGCCGACGTCAGCGGTGATCAGTGCGGTTTCGATCTCGTCGAGCAGGTCGTCGTCGAGTTTGGGGTTGCGCGAGAACAGGCCCCCAAAGCTGCGGGCGAAGGTGCTGTTGCGCAGGCGCTCGCGCCAGCCGAGCTTGCCGGAGGCAGCGGCCGGGGCGGCGTTGGCGGGAATGAGTGCATCGTCGGCTTCTGCCGTTGCTGCCGTTTGCGCCGGAATGACCTCAGCAACCAGGGGGACGACAGGTGCTGGCGCGATGATTGCGGGCTGCGCTTCTGCCTGGGGGGCAGGCGCGGCTTCAACGACTTCAATCGTGGTTTGGACCTCGGCCACGGCTTGCGGCGCTTCAATCACCGCTTCGGCGACGACCGGGGCGGGCGAGGGTTCTTCCTGCACGACGCTGCTGGCAGCAGGCGTTGTTTCGACGACAGGCTCGGCAGCCAGCGTTTCAACGGCCGGCGGTGTGAACGCTTCGCTGAGGTCGACCTGCGCTGCGGCCTCGGACGGGGCTTTCGGGAACGCGGCGGCCAGCTCTTCCGCGCTCAGCGTGGACGGCTTTGCAGCCTGTTGGGCGTCGTCGGTCTTTTTGCGGCGGAAAAAGCTGAACATGGAAGGAAATGGCCTGAAATCAGCTGCATATGCTAACACCGGCGGTATGGCAGCCGCGGGTGGAGCAATGCGGTAGGAGCGACCGCGGTCGCGAAGCCATGGAACGTCCCCGAGGCGCTTTACGTACCCGGGACGTCCGGGTTTGCAGGTTTCGCGGCCGAGGCCGCTCCTACGGGTGTTGCGGCGGTAGGAGCGACCTTGGTCGCGATGCTGTGAAGCGTCCCGGCTACGCTGCGAGCGCACCGGGATGCATTCCGGCCATGTCGTCAGGCCGACAGTTCCAGCAGCAGCTTGTTGAGGCGGCGCACGTAACCGGCCGGGTCCTTCAGGCTGTCGCCGGCGGCCAGTGCGGCCTGGTCGAACAACACATGGGCCAGGTCGTTGAAACGGTCCATGTCGGCTTCCGCATCCAGCTTTTCGATCAGCGGGTGGGCCGGGTTGAACTCGAATACCGGCTTGCTGTCCGGCACCTTCTGGCCGCTGGCTTCCAGGATCTGGCGCATCTGCAGGCCCAGGTCCTGCTCACCGATGGCCAGGATGGCCGGCGAATCGGTCAGGCGGTGCGAGACGCGCACTTCGGCGACGTCTTCGCCCAGCGCGGTCTTCAGGCGCGTGACCAGGGCTTCCTTGGTCTTGGCGACTTCTTCCTGCGCCTTCTTGTCTTCCTCGGTTTCCAGCTTGCCCAGGTCCAGGTCGCCGCGCGCGATGTCGACGAACGACTTGCCGTCGAACTCGTTGAGATAGCTCATCAGCCATTCGTCGATGCGGTCGGTCATCAGCAGCACTTCGATGCCCTTCTTGCGGAACACCTCCAGATGCGGGCTGTCCTTGACCTGCTGGAAGCTCTCGCCGGTCAGGTAATAGATCTTGTCCTGGCCTTCGATCATGCGGCCGACGTAATCGGCCAGCGCCACGCTTTGCTCGCCGCTGCCGTCATGGGTGGAGGTGAAGCGCAACAGGCCGGCGATCTTCTCGCGGTTGTTGAAGTCCTCCGCCGGGCCTTCCTTCAGCACCTGGCCGAAGTTCTTCCAGAAGCCTGCGTACTGTTCCGGTTGGTCCTTGGCCAGCTTTTCCAGCATGTCCAGCGAACGCTTGGTCAGCGCCGACTTCATCGAATCGATCACCGGGCCGGACTGCAGGATTTCGCGCGACACGTTCAGCGGCAGGTCGTTGGAATCGACCACGCCCTTGATGAAACGCAGGTACAGCGGCAGGAACTGCTCGGCCTGGTCCATGATGAAAACACGCTGCACATAGAGCTTCAGGCCCTTGGGCGCGTCGCGGTGGTACAGGTCGAACGGGGCGCGGCCGGGCGTGTACAGCAGCGAGGTGTATTCCAGCTTGCCCTCGACCTTGTTGTGGGTCCAGGCCAGCGGGTCGGTCGGGTCGTGCGCGATGTGCTTGTAGAACTCCTTGTATTCCTCGTCCTTGATCTCGGACTTGGAACGGGTCCACAGCGCGTTGGCGCGGTTGACGGTTTCCCATTCCGGCGCGGCTGGCTTGTCGGCGTCCTCGCCGTGGTGTTCCTTCTGCAGCTCGATCGGCAGGCCGATATGGTCGGAGTATTTCTTGATCAGGCTGCGCAGCTGCCAGCCGTCGGTATAGCTGTCTTCGCCTTCCTTCAGGTGCAGTACGATGCGGGTGCCGCGCTCGGGCTTGTCGATGGTTTCCACCTCGAACTCGCCTTCGCCCTTGGACGACCAATGCACGCCCTCGCTGGCCGGCAGGCCGGCACGGCGGCTGTACACGTCAACCTGGTCGGCAACGATGAAGGCCGAATAGAAGCCCACGCCGAACTGGCCGATCAGGTTGGAGTCCTTCTTCTGGTCGCCGGACAGGTTCTTCAGGAATTCGGCGGTACCGGACTTGGCGATGGTGCCCAGGTGGGCGATGGCTTCATCGCGGCTCAGGCCGATGCCGTTGTCGTCGATGGTCAGGGTGCGCGCGGCCGGGTCGGCCTCGATGCGGATGCGCAGCTCGCCGTTGCCTTCCAGCAGGTCCGGCTGGGTCAGCGCCTCGAAGCGCAGCTTGTCGCTGGCGTCGGCGGCGTTGGAGACCAGCTCGCGCAGGAAGATTTCCTTGTTCGAGTACAGCGAGTGGATCATCAGGTGCAGCAGCTGCTTCACCTCGGTCTGGAACCCGCGGGTTTCCTTGTGGCTTTGTGCGTTCATCGGTCGGTCGTGCTCCGTGGCTGACGTGCCGCGCCCAGCGCGGCGGCTGACACAGGGGTAGGGGTGAACCGGCTGATTTCAAGGTGTGCCCAGCGCGGTGGGGCGCTGGTCTATCATTTGCGGCCTGTTCCGATTGCTACCGGGTGTCTTGCGGATGTCGTTGATTTGCCAGCTTTTGTTGAAGGCTTTGCCGGGCGTGGCGGCATGAGCCGCAGGTCGGGTGGTGCGCCGGCAGGCACCGGCCAGGTCCGCATCATTGGCGGGCGCTGGCGCAATACGCGGCTGGAAGTGCCGCAGTTGCAGGGCCTGCGGCCCACCAGCGACCGTGTCCGCGAGACCTTGTTCAACTGGCTGATGTCCAAATTGCCCGGTGCACGGGTGCTGGACCTGTTCGCCGGCAGCGGTGCGCTGGGCCTGGAGGCAGTGTCGCGTGGCGCGGCGTCGGCGCAGATGGTCGAGCGCGATCCGGCGCTGGTGGCAGCGCTGCGCGGGGTGGTCGGCAAGTTGGGCGCAGCCGCGCAGGTGCAGGTGGCGCAGGGCGATGCGGTGCAGTGGCTGGACACTGCTGCACCTGCACAGGCCGACCTGGTGTTCCTGGATCCGCCTTTTTCCGCCGGGCTGTGGGAGCAGGTGATTGAACGGCTGCCGCGTCATCTGGCCCCTGACGCCTGGCTTTACGTGGAGGCGCCGTCGGGGGCCGCGCTGCGATTGCCGGCCTGCTGGAGCCTTCACCGCGAGGGAAGTACCCGCGATGTCAGCTATGCCCTGTATCGACAAGCCGCTGCTACACTTCGCGGCGACATGAACGCGACTGAACCCGCATGACCACAGCCAATCGCCGCATTGCCGTTTATCCGGGCACGTTCGACCCGATCACCAACGGTCATATCGACCTGGTGAACCGGGCCGCACCGTTGTTCGAGAAGGTGGTGGTGGGCGTGGCGCAGAGTCCTTCCAAGGGCCCGACGCTGCCGCTGGAACTGCGCGTGTCGTTGGCCGTGGAAGCGCTGAAGCACCACGACAACGTGGAAGTGGTCGGGTTTGACACCCTGCTGGCCCATTTCGTGCGTGCCTGCCACGGCGGCGTGTTGTTGCGTGGGCTGCGCGCGGTGTCCGATTTTGAATATGAGTTCCAGATGGCGAGCATGAACCGGCATCTGATTCCGGAGGTCGAGACGCTGTTCCTGACCCCGGCCGAACAGCACAGTTTCATTTCCTCCTCATTGGTGCGTGAGATCGCCCGGCTGGGGGGCGATGTGTCCGGTTTCGTGCCGGCTGCCGTGCTGGAAGCGCTGCGTAAGGCCCGCGAAGCTCGCGCGGGCAAGTGAATCATCCGAACAGCTGTACAGAACCTCAAAAGGGAGAAGAAACATGAAGAACACGATGCGCGTGATGCTTGCCGCTTCGATGGTGCTGGCCTTCGCGGCCTGCAAGAAGGAAGAGGCCGCTCCGGTGGCCGAAGCCCAGCAGGCGCTGGTCGCCCCGGCCAAGGATGACGATGCGGGCTGGAAGAAGTACCTGCAGGCCGTGGCCGTGCAGAACATGGGCACCATCACCGCCAGCCCGTTCCTGTACTACCTGCCGCCGGAGTCGGACCCGGAGTTCGCCGCCAAGTACGAGCGCCAGGTCGAGAGCGCCACGCAGGCCATCGGCCGTGGCATCCAGCCGGGCAACATGCTGGCTTTCGGTTCCTCGGCCTCGGCCAAGATGGCCGACATGATCGAAGCCGCGTTCAAGGGCGTGCAGGCTGATTCGATGAAGAATGTGCGCGTGGTGTTCATCGGCGATGCCGCCGACAACGCCCGTGTGCAGACCATCGTCCAGCCGACCGGCGCCGACTACATCTTCGTCGAAGCCAAGTGACGCAATGGCGCGTGGCCGCATGCGGCCACGCCTTTGCCATTGCGTCATCCCCGCGAAGGCGGGGATCGGTTGCTCTGGCTTCGGCTTCGGCTGTTGCCACAGCGTCATCCCCGCGCAGGCGGGGATCGGTTGCTCTGGCTTGTGTCGTTGAATGATCCCCGCGAAAGCGGGGTTCGGATGGGGCCGCACAGCGGCCCTGTCCTGCTTTTCAAGGCTGTTGTAGGAGCGGCTTCAGCCGCGAAGCTGGTAGCGCTACCGGCCCCGGCCATATGCAATTGCAGGTAATTCCTTGTCGGAACCATTGTCAGCTTCGCGGCTGAAGCCGCTCCTACGAAGCGTTACAGTGCCGGTTGAAACGCCCGCCCCGACGGGAAGGCAGTAATCATGTCCCTCAAAATCAATGAGCTCTGCGTCAACTGCGACGTCTGTGAGCCCGCCTGCCCGAATCAGGCCATTTCCATGGGCGAGACGATCTACGTGATCGACCCGGCCCGTTGTACCGAGTGCGTCGGCCATTTCGATGAGCCGCAATGCGTGGTGGTGTGCCCTGTGGAGTGCATCGACCCGGACCCGGACATCCCCGAAACCCAGGATCAGTTGCTGGCCAAACTGCATGGCCTGCAGCGCGATCACCCCGAACTTTACGAACCGGAGAATCCGTCGGCATGAAGATCCTTGCCCGTTCCTTGATGTTGTTTGCGCTGGTGATAACACCGGCTGCGTGGGCGGCCGATGCGCCGCAGGCACGCGCTACGCACCCGGATGGCGCGGTGATTGCCAGCGGTCACTCGCTGGCTACCGATGCCGGCATGGAAATCCTTGCCAAGGGCGGCAATGCCTTTGACGCCGCCGTGGCGGTGTCCTCGACGCTGGCGGTGGTCGAGCCGATCAGCTCCGGCCTGGGCGGCGGCGGTTTCTTCCTGCTGCACGACGCCAAGACCGGCAAGGACCTGATGCTGGATGCGCGCGAAACCGCGCCGGAGTCGGCCACGCCGGAGCAGTTCCTGGACAAGAAGGGCGAGCTGGACCGTGACCGCTCGGTCAACGGCCCGTGGTCGGCCGGCATCCCCGGTTTGCCGGCGGCGCTGGTGCAGCTGGCGCGCGAACATGGCCGCCTGCCACTGACCGATTCGTTGGCGCCGGCCATCCGCGTCGCCACCGATGGCTTCCCGGTTTACGCGCGCATGGCGCGTGGTTACGCCTCACGCCGCGAAGTGATGGAGCGCTACCCCGGGACGCGCGAGGTGTACCTGCGCAATGGTCGCCCGATCGCCGAGGGCGACATCTTCAAGCAGCCGGAGCTGGCACATACGCTGCAGCTGCTGGCCGACAACGGCTTTGACGGTTTCTACCGTGGCGAGACCGGCCGCAAGCTGTTGGCAGGCGTGAAGCAGGCCGGTGGCCGTTGGACTGCCGAGGAACTGGCTGGTTACACGGTCAAGACCCGCGAGCCCATCGTCTTCAACTACCGCGACTGGAAGATCACCACTGCTTCGCCGCCGTCCTCCGGTGGCATTGCGCTGGCCGCGATGCTGCAGATTCTGGAAGGCTGGGACCTGAGCAAGATGGACCCGGCGCACCGTACCCACCTGGTGGTGGAGGCGATGCGCCGCGCCTATCGCGACCGCACCTTCTTCCTGGGCGACCCGGACTTTGTCGACATCCCGCAGAAGGTGCTGACCAGCCGCGATTACGCACAGGGCCTGCGTGCCACCATCCATCCGGAAAAGGCCACGCCCAGCGATATGCTGTCGGGCAACCCGACGCCGCTGGAAGATGACGAGACCACGCATTTCTCGATCATCGACAGCGAGGGCAACCGCGTCGGCGGCACCCAGACGGTGAACCTGCTGTACGGCTCGGGGTTGATCCCGGCCGGCACCGGCGTGCTGCTCAACAACGAGATGGACGACTTTGCGCTCAAGCCCGGCACCCCGAATGCATTCGGGGTGATGGGCTATGCCGCCAATGCGCCGAAGAAGGGCAAGCGCATGCTCAGCTCGATGACCCCGACGTTCATGGAGAGCGCGGACAAGGTCGTGGTGATTGGTACGCCGGGCGGCAGTCGCATCATCACGATGGTGCTGCTGGGCATCCTGGGTTACGACGATGGCCTGACCGCGCAGCAGGTGGCCGCGTTGCCGCGCTATCACCACCAGTGGCTGCCGGACCTGATTGAAGCCGAAGACGGCGCGTTCGACGCAGACACCATCAAACAGCTACAGGCGATGGGCCACAAGATCGACCTGCCGGGCGATACCGCCGCTGGCGGCCGTGGTTCCAGCCATGTGTGGGGCAACCTGCAGACGGTGGAATGGGATCGCGCCAGCAACACGCTTTACGGCGGCAGCGATCCACGCAACCCCGTGGGCAGTGCCCGGGTGGTAACGCCGGAAAAGGCCAACTGAAAGTGATTGATGAAAACCCCGCTTTCGAGCGGGGTTTTTGTTTGTGCGCTCCAATTTTCTGTAGAGCCGAGCCATGCTCGGCTGAAGCATTCTTCAGAAAGTCTCTGCCGAGCATGGCTCGGCACTACCGGGCGCCACCGGCAACTGAAAATCTGATGTGCCGTTCAGATGCGAAAGCGAATGATGGAAAGGTGTCACCGCAGGGGGAGTGTCAATGGCCTTGTGATTGTCGAATGCCCAGCAAACATTCCGTTCCATTTATCGGCGCAGGTGTCAATAAACCGGCGTTCCAGAATTGCGAATATTTAACGCTCGCCGGGTAGAATTTTTCATATGAAACTTTGGTCGATCCGCGGTAACTCGCAAAAGCTCGATGGCGGCGCAATGTTCGGCAATGCTCCCAAGGCATTGTGGGAAAAATGGTCGCCGTCGGATGATCTCAATCGTATTGAACTGGCTTGCCGGGCCTTGCTGGCCAGCCCGCTGAGCGGCAAGACGGTCCTGTTTGAAACGGGTATCGGCGCCTTCTTCGAGCCGAAGATGCGCGAGCGCTTCGGAGTGCAGGAGCCGCGCCATATCCTGATGGATTCCCTGCGCGAAGCCGGTTTCGAGCATGAGGACATCGACGTGGTTGTGCTCAGTCACCTGCACTTCGACCATGCCGGCGGCCTGCTGGCGCCGTGGTCGGAAGGGCGCGGACCGGAGTTGCTGTTTCCCAATGCCACTTTCGTGGTCGGCGCCGAGCATTGGGAGCGGGCCCGTCATCCGCATCCACGTGACCGGGCCAGTTTCATCCCCGAGCTGCCGGGCTTGCTGGAAGCCAGCGGGCGCCTGGAAGTGGTGGCCGGGCAGTACTCAAAGGCATTGGGAGAGTCGGTGCGTTTCAGCTACAGCGACGGCCATACACCGGGCCTGATGCTGGCTGAAATTGTTGGCCCGGAGCGGGTCAACGGGCAGCCGCGCGGTGGCGTGGTGTTCTGCGCCGACCTGATTCCGGGGCGCTCCTGGGTGCATGTGCCCATCACCATGGGTTACGACCGCAATGCCGAGCTGCTTATCGACGAGAAGCGCGCCTTCCTCGAAGACAAGCTGGCGCGCAATGTCCATCTGTTCTTCACCCACGACCCGGAATGCGCGATGGCGCAGGTGGTGCGCGATGACAAGGGCCGGTTCGGCACCGCCCACGAAGTGACCGAACTGAAGGCGCGCACGCTGGCGGCCTGAGCTGACCTGCGGCACTGAAAAAAACTGACTTCCGGCACTGAATTGCAGGGTCGCCGGAGAGGACATTGACGCCATCCTTTGATGCGGAGTCGATGCCTTGAACATGTCCTGCCTGATTCGCCGCGCGGCTTTCTTTGCCCTGTTGCTGGTGCCCTCCGCCGCCGCGCTGGCGGCGCCCAGCCGGGTGGAGCCGCTGCAGGTGGACCCGCAGCGTTCCACCACGATGGCGGTCTGGGAGCCGGCGCAGGTGCGTGGCGTTGTGCTGTTTTCCACCGGCCACGGTGCCTGGCCCGAGCGCTACGAGCGCCTGTTCCAGTCCTGGGTGGAGGCCGGCTTTGTGGTGCTGGCGCCCGTCCATGTGGATTCGATGAAGTACCCCGAGCGCGACAGGTTCACCCTGCAGCAGAGCCTGGGGGAGCGTTTCAGCGACATGCGTGCCACCCGTGCCTATGCGACGGCGCATTGGCCGGGCAAGCCGATGGCCGCGGCCGGGCACAGCCTGGGCACGCTGATATCGGCCACGCTGGGTGGCGCGCTGGCAACGCTGGGGCCGCTGCGTGATCCGTCCGTGGTCGCGGTGCTGGGCTTCTCATCGCCGGGGAAGATTCCTGGGCTGGTCGGGCCGGACGCCTACACCTCGCTGGCGGTCCCGCTGATGGTGGTCACGGGCGACAAGGACGTGGTGCCGGGCTTTGTGAGCAACCCGGCTGATCATCTTTATGCGGTGGAGTCCGCGCCGGCCGGCGACAAGACCGGCGTGGTGCTGGCCGGTGGCGGCCATGACCTGATCGGCGGTGAGCCGGAGGCGTTGTTCGAGCGGGCGCGGCAGCTGGGGACGGCGTTCCTGCAGGCGGAGCTGCTGGATGATCCGCAGGCCCGGGCCGTGCTGGCACAACCCGCACCTGCCGACGAACAGTGGCTGCGCCGTTGACAACGGTGCGAACGGCAACCTTGCCCCCGCAGTTGCGGGGGGCAGGGCAAAGGCATCAGCCGACGCGGGTACCGAAGATGCGGTCACCGGCATCGCCAAGGCCCGGCAGGATGTAAGCCTTGTCGTTGAGGCGTTCGTCGTTGGCGGCGGTGTAGATCTCAACGTCCGGAGGGGCGGCTTCCACCGCCTGCAGGCCTTCCGGGGCGGCGACCAGGAAAATGCCCTTGATGCGGCGGGCGCCGGCGCGCTTGAGCATGTCGATGGTGGCGATCAGGGTGCCGCCGGTGGCCAGCATGGGGTCCAGGATCAGGGCGTCGCGCTCTTCCAGACGGCCGGTCAGGCGCTCGAAATAGGGCACCGGCTGCAGGGTTTCTTCATCACGCTGCAGGCCGACCACGCTCACGCGGGCGGCAGGGATCAGCGACAACACGCCGGTCAGCATGCCCAGCCCGGCGCGCAGGATCGGCACCACGGTGATCTTGGCGCCGGCAATGCGCTGCACCTGCACCGGGCCGGCCCAGCCCGCGGTGGTGTGGGTCTCGGTGTCCAGGTCGGCGGTGGCCTCGTAGGCCAGCAGGGTGCCCAGTTCGTTGACCACCTCGCGGAAATCCTTGGTGCTCATGGCCGCATCGCGGAGCAGGCCGATCTTGTGCTGGACCAGGGGGTGACGGACTTCGACGATTTTCATGGTGGAGGTGCTACTGAGGAGATACGACAGTTTGCCGTAGGGCTTCTGTACTCGGCCAGTACAACGCCGAAATATTCCCGCCGCCGCGCTGTCATGGCGGTGCAACCCAACGGACATAACGTGCGCACCCATCTTTTACATGGTTCCGGGGGCAAGCGTGCGCAAGAGCGTGTTGGTGGTGGCGGTGACGACGGCGGTGGCCTGCATGGCCGCCGTGCCGGCAGGGGCGCAGCAGGTGGCCCCGGATGGTTCGGCGGTGGCTGCCGCAGCCGCTGGCGCGGTGGATCTGGAGCGCATCGAAGTGCGCGCGCAGCTGGAAGCGCAGATCCGTGCGGTGGAGCTCAAGCGCGATGCCAACGGCATCCAGGACGGCGTTGCATCCGATTCCATGGGCGACTACCCCGACATGAACGTGGCCGAATCGCTGCAGCGCCTGCCGGGCGTCAGCGTCACCCGCGACCAGGGCGAGGGCCGCTTCGTGGTGGTGCGTGGTCTGGACGCGGCGCTCAACAGTGTCAGCATCGACGGCATCGCGGTGGGCACCCCGGAGGACTCTTCGCGCGGCGCGCCGCTGGACGTGATTCCCACCGATTCCACCGAACGCCTGCGGGTGGTCAAGTCGGCGACCCCAGACATGCCCGGCGATGCCATCGGCGGCAGCGTGGTGGTGGAATCGGCCTCGGCCTTCGACCGTGACGGCCGCTCGCTGAAAGGCAAGATCGAAGCCAGCCATCAGCAGCTGTCTAGTGAAACCAGCCCCAAGGCGGCGTTCAACTACAGCGAAGTGTTCAACGACACCTTCGGCGTGGCGCTGGGCGTGAACTACCAGAAGCGCACGTTCGAGTCCGACAACACCGAAGTGGCCTACGACACGTACGACAAGAAGAAGCCGGACGACCTGGTCGCCACCGAGATCCAGCGCCGCAAATACACCATCGAACGTGAGCGCGCCGGTGCCAACCTCAATTTCGACTGGCGCCCGGATGCTGACAACCGCTATTACCTGCGCACGCTCTACAGCCGTTTCGACGATGCCGAGACCCGCCAGCGCACCGTGTTTGGCCTGGAAGACGGCAGCATCAGCGCGCTGGGCGGCAACCGCTACCAGGTGGATGAACTGCCGGCCGATGCGATCAGCAAGCGCATGCGCTATCGCACCAAGGAAGAGGACACCTTTGCCGCCAGCATCGGCGGCGAGAACCGCCTGACCAATGCCGTGCTCGACTACCGCCTGGGTTACACCAAGACCCGCGAGCGCGTGAACGACGAAATGGAAACGCGTTTCAAGCACACCGGCGGCGACCTGTCGGCAACCATCGACCAGAACAGCGGCATCCCGGGCCTGAGCCTGAGCAATGACCGCTGGATGGACAGCGCCAACTACAAATTCGACCGCGTCATTCTTGCGCCCAAGCAGGTGGACGACAGCGAGCGCAGCGCGCAGGTCAACATCCGCTTTGACGGTGACCATGCAAGCTACAAGTTCGGCCTGCTCGGCCGCTGGCGCGAGCGTGCGGTCAACGTGGACGAAGCCGAGCTGCGCAAGGGCCCGGCGGTGGATCTGACGAGCTGGAATGGCGAGACGCTCGACCATCGCGGTGGTCCGTTGGGGCAGGGCATGAGCTCGGCGGCGATGCGCAGGTGGTGGGCCGCCAATGGCAGCCTGTACAGCGCACGTCCGCAGGAGGTTGCGGGCAACGTGATGACCTCGCTGGAAGAGGACTACACCGCCAACGAAGACATCCTTGCCGCCTACGCGATGGGTACCTGGGACATTGGCGCGCTGCGTGTGATCGGTGGTGTGCGCGTGGAGAACACCCAGTTCGATGCCACCGGCAACCAGGTGGATATCGACGCCGATGGCGAGAACGCAGTTGTCACGCCGCGCACGGCCAGCAACAGCTACACCAATGTGCTGCCGGGCCTGCACCTGCGCTATGACACCAGCAACAACTGGGTGCTGCGCGGCTCGGCCAACAAGACCGTGGCACGGCCATCCTTTGGTGATGTATCGCCACGCCTGGGCGTGAACCGTGATGACGAGGAAGTGCGCATCGGCAACCCGATGCTCGACCCGTATGAATCCACCAACCTGGATTTCTCGTTCGAGCGCTACCTGGGCGACAGCGGCATCGTCTCGCTGGGCCTGTTCAACAAGTCCATCGACGGCTACATCGTGGAAACCATCACCGATGAAGATGCCGAATATCCTGGCTTCGACGTGACCCGTTCGATCAATGGCGACAAGGCCAAGGTATTTGGTGCCGAGTTCAATTGGCAGCAGCAGTTGGCGTTCCTGCCGGGTGCATGGTCGGGCCTGCTGGTCGGCGCGAGTGGCACCTGGCTGGACACCGATTACGACCCCGGCCTTGCCGGCCGCGAGAACGATGACTTCACCCTGCCGCGTGCGTCCAAGCATGTGTACAGCGCGCATGTCGGCTACGAATGGGCGGGCTTCAGCACGCGCCTGGCCGGTGTGTACCGCAGTGAATACCTGGACACCATCGGCAAGAGCAGTGCCTACGACATCTACGTCGCGCCGCACACACAGCTGGATTTCAGCCTGGACTACAAGTTCAGCAAGCGCATGAGTGTGTACTTCGAGGCTTCCAACCTGCTCGACGAGCCGCTTGAGCTGTACCAGGGCGTGCGTTCGCGCACGTTGCAGAACGAAGAATACGGCCGCACCTACGCCGTCGGCCTGAAGGTGGCACTGTGAGAGCCGCGCTGCTGGGCGCCGCCGTCGCGCTGGCGCTGACGGCTTGCCAACCCGCCCCCAGAACCGCGCATCCGCCAAGCGCGGAAGACATCGCCGAAGGCGCCGCGCCGGTACGTGCGGTGCGGGTGAGCGAGGCGTTCCTGACACCGATGACGCCGGCCGACAACATCGACTCGCCGGCAAGCTGGCGCGCGCCGGATGGTCAGCTGTGGCTGATTGCCACGGCCAAGGCCACCGACAAGCTGGTGGTCTATGACGGCCAGACCGGCAAGCGCCAGCGTGACGTGGGCAGCACCGGCACCGCGCCGGGCCAGTTTGATCGCCCCAACGGCATTGCGGTGAGCGGCGACCTGTTGTTCATCGTTGAACGCGACAACCACCGTGTGCAGGTGCTGCAGCTGCCGGATTTCACGCCGCTGGGCGTGTTTGCCGCGGGCGATCTGCGCAAGCCATACGGCCTGTGGGTGAATCCGGCGAACGGGGGCTACGACGTCTACGTCACCGATTCGTACGACGACGGTGAGGATGCGGCCGGCAATGACATCCTGCCGGCGCTGGAGCGTTTGAACGAACGTGTGCGCCGCTACCACGTCAACGTTGACGGCAGTGGTGTAAAGGCCGAACTGGTACGCAGCATCGGTGACACCACGCCGAAGGGCGCACTGCGGGTGGTCGAGTCGATCTGGGGCGACCCGGCCAATGATCGCCTGATGGTGGCCGAGGAAGACGAAACCTACGCCAGCGAGTTCAAGGTGTACACGCTGGCCGGCGACTTCACCGGCACCACGTTCGGCAATGGCATGTTCAAGGCGCAGGCTGAAGGCGTGATGCTGCGTACCTGCGGCGAGGGTGGCTGGTGGATCACCACCGAGCAGGGCAAGGACCGCAGTGTGTTCCATCTGTTTGACCGCAGGACGCTGGCGCCGGTGGGCGCGTTCCATGGCAACACGGTGGCCAACACCGACGGCATCTGGAACAGCCAGCAGTCATCGGCGCGCTTCCCGCAGGGGGCGTTGTATGCGGTGCATGACGACCAGGGCGTGGTTGCGTTTGATTGGCGCGATATCGCCAAGGCCTTGTCGCTGCCGCAGGACTGCGCGCTGTGAGGTTCAGGGGTAGGAGGCAGTGGCTGCTGTTGGCAGCCATGGTGACGGCGGCCGGAGCGATGGGGGTCGCTCCGGCCGCGGAGCCGAACACGCAGGTGCCGGCGGGGAGCCGGCATTACGCGGCGACCGGGTTCCCGGACCGCGTCGTGGCCTCGCCCGCACAGGATGCGGCCACGGGCTTTGGGGTGGCGTGGCGTACATCGGTGCTTGCTGCGTCGCCGCTGCTGGAATTGGCCGTTGCCGGTGATTCACCGGACATGGGCAAGGTGCGGCAGATAACCGCGCGCAGCCGTCAGCTGCAGAGCGAGAACGGGACCTCGCAACATCACCGCGCCGAGATCGACGGACTGCAGCCGGACACGCTGTACGCGTATCGCGTGCAGGGGCAGGGCACCTGGAGCGCGTGGCATCATTTCCGCACTGCCGGTGCTGCGGGGCAACCGCTGACGCTGCTGTATTTCGGTGATACGCAGAACAAGAACCTCAGCCACGTCAGCCGGGTGATCCGCCAGGGCTGGCAGACCGCGCCAGACGCACGCCTGGCACTGTTTGCCGGTGACCTGGTCAGCGGCGGCGATGGTGAGGATGACAGTGAGTGGGGCGAGTGGTTTGCAGCCGGCGGCTGGTTGCTGCCTGGCATGGCGGTCGCACCGGCGGCGGGCAACCACGAGTACTTCGAGGAGTTCGAGGACACGCCGCAGGAGCGTCGCGTGCTCGGCGGGCATTGGCCGGTGACTTTCGCGCTGCCGGGCAACGGTGCACCGGCCACCGCCGATACCACCTATTGGTTTGACTACCAGGGCGTGCGCGTGGTGATCCTGGATGGCACCTCGGCATTGGACCTGGGCACCGCGCAGGCACAGGCGCAGTGGCTGGAAGGCGTGCTGGCGGGCAACCGGCAGCCGTGGAACATCGTGGTGGTGCACCAGCCGCTGTATCCGCTGCGTGCCGAGCGCGACACCTCGGTGCTGACCACGCAGATTCGCCCGGTGCTGCAGAAGCATCAGGTTGATCTGGTGCTGCAGGGCCACGACCATACCTATGGCCGTCGTGCCGATGACAATGCAGCGCTGCCGCAGTACATCTCGTCGGTGGCCGGGCCCAAGCAGTACCGCTTGTCGGCGCAGGCGCGGGCGACGATGCAGCCGGTGGCCGAGGACACGCAGTTGTTCCAGGTGCTACATGTCGACGGCAAGCAGCTGCGCTATGAAGCACGTACCGCAACTGGGCGCCTGTATGACGCTTTTCAGATCAACCGCGACGAAAACGGCGGCAAGCGCTTTGAAGAGCTGCGCGAGGGCCGCATTCCACAGCGTGATTGCCCACGGCCGGTGTCACCCAAGGGCCGCGATGACCGTTGCTGGGAATGACCACCATGCCCGGGGAATGCAAATGAAACTGCGGGTCATCGCTATGGCGTTGTGCCTGCTGCCGGGTGCAGCAGGTGCGACAGGGCCGGTGCTGCATCCGTTCACGTTGGCGCAACCGGCCAACGCACCGGACGAAGTGCTGTTGACGGTGGAAATACCGGCCGGTGGCGCCGTCAAGTACGAAATGGGTGAGAGCGGTGAGTTGCGGGTGGATCGCTTCTTGTCCATGCCGGTTGCCTACCCGGCCAACTATGGCTCGATGCCACGCACCCTGGCCGGCGATGGTGATCCGCTGGATGCACTGGTGTTGACGCGCTTTCCCGTGCAGCCCGGTGCGGTGATCCGTTTCCGCCCCTTGGGCGTGCTGCGCATGGTGGACCGTGGCCAGGCGGATGAAAAGATCGTCGGCGTGCCGGTGGATGCGGTCGATCCGACCTACCGTGACCTGCGCAGCCTGGAGGATCTTCCGGCAATGGAGCGGCAGCGCGTCGAGGCGTTCTTCCGCGTCTACAAGCAATTGCCCGAGGGCGGCGACATCCAGCTCAATGGCTGGGGAGACGCCGCCGAGGCGCGGCAGATCATCCGCCGGGCGCTGCAGCAGTACCCGCAGAAGCGGCCTTGAGGCTGGCGGGAACCTGACCGAAGCGAGGGCCGTTTCACGGCAGGAATTCAGCCAAGCACCTATACTCCGGACGGTCGCCGAGTGCTGGGGAGTTGCTGCGGTGGAGCTGGCCGGGCTGTTTTTCCCGGTTCTGGTGACGGCACGCTGCAGATTCCAGGTAACGGCGAAAACCCCATTCATCATCCCGGCGGAAATGGCGCGGGATGGTCATCACGGAGGATAGTCATGCGAGCAGGCAAGGTTTTGGTGAGGGTTGGCGCGGTGATGTTGCTGGCCGCGGTTTCCTGGGGTGCAACGGCGCAACAGGCGCCGCTGCAGGAGGAACTGGTCAACCCGAGCGAAGTGGTGTTCGAGGGCGGGCAGGCGTACGCCGATGCCGGTGGTGGCCGACTGGAACGCCTGCACAGCCGCAAGCAGGGCGGCGAGACCATTTACTACCGCATGGTTCGTTATGACGACGAAGGCGGTTATGTCGGCAACGACGGCGGCGCCGTTGCCTTGCAGGGTGTAGGCAGCACGGGATCGCTGGGCGCCACGCCCTATCGCTATTACGGCAACGGCAACCTGTCGCGTCCGGATTTCTACAACAGCCCGTACAACCGCGACGCGCGCCAGCGCTATTGGGGGCCGGGCTACTTCGGCAGCTGCAGCCGTTATGACGGTTGCCGCGAGGTGCAGTACGTGCCGCTGGTGCCGGTTGTGCCGTACTACCGCTCGGGTTACTGAGCAGCGGTTCGCACTGTTTGATGCATACGAGAACGGCGGCCATTGGCCGCCGTTTTTGATGGAATGCCGCATCACCTGTGCACGGCTTGCTCAGGCGTTGAGCACTTCCAGCACGCGGCCGTTGGGCAGCTTCAGGCCCTGGGGGCGCTGGGTGTCGATCAGCTCTGCAAGGCGGCCGGCGTTGGGGCATTGCAACATCATGTAGTTGACGTCGAAGTTGAGCTTGTCGACCAGGAAATCGATGAAGGCGCGCACCTTGGGTGAGACCAGCCCGCCGCCGGCAAACACGGCGTTGAAGTCGTATTCCGGCCCGGTCCAGCCGGCCAGGACACGGCGCAGCATGCCCGATTCGACGAAAGGCTTGGCCATCACGTCGCTGCTCAGCATCAGGCCTTCGCCGGCAACGAGCATGGTGTTCAATGCGGCCGGGTCGTTGGCCACCAGGGCCGGGTTGACCATGAATTCCTGCATCTCGCCGCCGGCTTCGGCCAGCGTCCAGCTGAAGCGGTTGTTCTGGTTGTGGGCCTTGCGCACGGCCAGTGTGCGGTGGAACTGCAGTTCGCTGGGGTGGCGTGGTTCGCCATAGCGCTTGATATAGCCGGGGCTGGCAAAGACCTGGGTGCGCAGGCGGCCCAGTTTGCGTGCAACCAGGTTGGAGTCGGGCAGTGGCCCCACGCGCAGTGCCAGGTCGGCCTCACCGGCGATGAGGTCCAGGTTCTCGTTGCCCAGGTGCATGTCCACGCGGATTTCCGGGTACTGCGCCTGGAATTGGCTCAACAGCGGTGCAATCCACATCGTTCCCATGGAGTAGGGCACGGTGAAACGCAGCCAGCCGCGTGGGCCGGATTGCAGCTGGCTCACCGCGCTTTCAGCCTGTTCCAGTTCGCGGGCGATGCGCTGGCAGTGCTCGTAGTAGACCGAGCCGGCTTCGGTGAGGCCCAGGCGGCGCGTGGTCCGGTTCAACAGGCGGGCGCCAAGTCGGCTTTCCAGTTCCTGCACCTTGCGGCTGACCGTGGTCTTGGGTTGCCCGAGCAGGCGGGCGGCAGCGGTGAAGCTGCCCTGTTCGACCACCTTGACGAAGATCAGGGTGTCGTTGAGATCGTTGGCCATTGGGGGGCGCTCTTGCGGCAGCGGGATTGTGCCGGCGACGGGATGATTATTCCCTTCAATTCGTACTAATCAAGTCTGGATTAGAGGATTACTGTTCCCTCCTCCGCCAAGTCCGGATCTGCAGCCATGCGCCTGCGCTACCTCCCACAATTTCGACAGACCCGCCGTGTCCCGGCGCTCTCCGGTAATTCCCGTTACCGTTTTTTTGCCAACAAGCTGAATCCATTGGACTTTGAAGGGCGCTTCAGTGGCCCCGATGTGACGGATTTGTCTGTCGTTGATGGTGTGGAGCGGAAGGCCAGGGTGCGCTGGTTGCCCGTCTTTGTCCCACCAGTGGGAGAAAAATTTCCGTGAGCGGGACACTTCGCCTCGCTATTCGGTGGCCCATCGCCGCCATTTCGGCCGCACCTGCGCGCTGCCGCGCAGAAACGCCTCCGGGTTTTGACGCATGTGCCCGCACGTCCACCCGATTCGCCTTGTTGTTTTCCCCCGCTCTCCAGGATGCATGACATGAACGGTATCTCCTTCCCCTCCCGCATCACCCGGCGTCTTGCCGGCTTTGCCCTGTCCGCGCTCGCTGTTGCGGTTCTGGCCGCCTGCAGTGGCGGCCATGCCGAAGAAGCCGGCATGCCGCCGGCCCCCGAGGTCAGCGCTGCGCCTGTGCTGATCAAGCAGGTCAGCCAATGGGACGAGTTCAGCGGCCGCGTCGAAGCGGTGCAGAGTGTTGAGCTGCGCCCGCGCGTGTCCGGCTATATCGACAAGGTCAATTACGTCGAAGGCCAGGAAGTAAAGAAGGGCGATGTGCTGTTCACCATCGACGCCCGCAGCTACCAGGCCGAGTTCAACCGCGCGCAGGCCGAACTGGCACGCGCACGCACACAGGCGGGCTTGGCACGCAGTGAATCCGAACGCGCGCGTCGTCTTGCCGAACAACAGGCCATTGCCGCGGAAACGGCCGAACAGCGCCGGGCTGCTGCCGACCAGGCCGGTGCGCAGGTGATGGCCGCCCAGGCCGCATTGGACGCAGCGCGCTTGAACCTGGAGTTCACCAAGGTGCGTGCACCGATTGATGGCCGTGCCGGGCGCGCGATGGTCACCGCCGGCAACCTGGTTACCGCCGGTGACGCGGCCAGCGTGCTGACCACGCTGGTGTCGCTGGATACGGTGCACGTGTACTTCGATGCCGACGAATCCACCTTCCTGCGTTACGCGCAGATGGCACGCGAAGGCGAGCGCCCGAGCGAGCGCGACCAGGCATTGCCGGTGCAGGTGGGCCTCAGCGGCGAAGAAGGTTTCCCGCATGAAGGCAAGGTCGATTTCCTCGACAACCAGGTCGCGCGCAGCACCGGCACCATCGGCGTGCGTGCCCTGCTGGACAACCGTGAGCGCCAGTTCACCCCGGGCCTGTTCGCACGCGTGCGGTTGCTGGGCAGCGGTGAGTTCCAGGCCATGTTGATCGACGAAAAGGCCGTGCTCACCGACCAGGACCGCAAGTATGTGTACGTGGTGGACAAGGACGGCAAGGCACAGCGGCGTGATGTGGCGCTGGGTCGCAATGCCGAGGGCCTGCGCATTGTCGAACAGGGCCTGGCTGCGGGTGACAAGGTGATCATCGATGGCGTGCAGAAGGTCTTCATGCCCGGCATGCCGGTGCAGGCCAAGCCGGTGGCGATGCAGCCCTTGCCGGTTGCCGCCGGCAAAACCGCATCGCTGAACTGATCCACGGTTTGTTTTGATGCCGGCGCCAGGCCGGTCACGCGTCTTCGTCCAAACGGCCGAGGGCAGGGTGGCTGCATGCCGACGCCGGCCTTCTCAAGGATTTCCTCACATGGATTTTTCCCGTTTCTTCATCGACAGGCCGATCTTCGCGGCGGTGTTGTCGATTGTGATCTTCGCCGCTGGCCTGATCAGCATCCCGATCCTGCCCATCGGTGAGTACCCGGAAGTGGTGCCGCCGTCGGTGGTGGTGCGCACGGTGTATCCGGGCGCCAACCCCAAGGTCATCGCCGAGACCGTGGCCACGCCGCTGGAAGAGGCCATCAATGGCGTCGAGGGCATGATGTACCTCAAGTCGGTGGCCGGCTCCGACGGCGTGCTGCAGATGACCATCACCTTCCGCCCGGGCATTGACCCGGACGAAGCGGCGGTGAAAGTGCAGAACCGCGTCGCCCAGGCGCAGGCGCGCCTGCCCGAGGATGTACGTCGCCAGGGCGTGACCACGCAGAAGCAGTCGCCCACCTTCCTGATGGTGGTGCACCTGACCTCGCCCAATGGCAAGTACGACACGCTCTACCTGCGCAACTACGCACGCCTGCACGTCAAGGACGCGCTGGCGCGCATCCAGGGCGTGGGCGATGCACAGATCTTCGGTGGCGGTGACTACGCCATGCGTGCGTGGCTGGATCCGGACCGCGTGGCCTCGCGCGGGCTGACCGCCAGCGATGTGGTGCGCGCCATGCGCGAGCAGAACGTACAGGTGTCGGCTGGCCAGCTTGGCGCCGAGCCCATGCCCAACAGCCAGTTCCTGACCCTGATCAACGCCCAGGGCCGCCTGCGCAGCGAGCAGGAGTTCGGCGACATCGTGCTCAAGAGCGGTGCCGATGGTGAAGTGGTGCGGCTGTCGGATGTGGCCCGCGTTGAACTGGGCGCCGGCGACTACACCCTGCGTTCGCAGCTGGACGGAAAGAACGCGGTCGGCATCGGTATCTTCCAGGCCCCCGGCGCCAACGCGCTGGAAATCCGCGATGCGGTGATCGGCACCATGGACGAGATGCAGAAGCGCTTCCCGGCCGACGTGAAGTACGAGGCGGTGTACGACACCACCATCTTTGTGCGTGATTCGATCAAGGCCGTGGTCACCACGCTGCTGGAAGCCATCGCGCTGGTGGTGCTGGTGGTGATTCTGTTCCTGCAGACCTGGCGCGCCTCGATCATCCCCTTGATCGCCGTGCCGGTGTCCATCGTCGGTACCTTCGCCGCGCTGTACCTGCTGGGCTTCTCGATCAACACGTTGAGCCTGTTCGGCCTGGTGCTGGCCATCGGCATCGTGGTCGATGACGCCATCGTGGTGGTGGAAAACGTCGAACGAAACATCGAGGAAGGTCTGTCGCCGACGGCTGCGGCGCACCAGGCGATGAAGGAAGTGTCCGGGCCGATCATCGCCATCGCGCTGGTGCTGTGTGCGGTGTTCGTGCCGATGGCGTTCCTGTCCGGCGTCACCGGCCAGTTCTACAAGCAGTTCGCGGTGACCATTGCCATTTCCACGGTGATTTCGGCAATCAACTCGCTGACCCTGTCGCCGGCGCTGGCCGCGCGTTTGCTCAAGCCACACGGCGCGCCGAAGGATGGCCCGACGCGCTTGATCGACCGTCTGTTCGGCTGGGTATTCCGCCCGTTCAACCGTTTCTTCAAATCCAGCTCGGAGAAGTACGAGCGCGGAGTGTCGAAGATTCTCGGCCGTCGCGGCGCGGTGTTCCTGGTGTATGCGGTGTTGCTGCTGGGCACCGGCGTGATCTTCAAGCTGGTCCCGCCGGGCTTCATTCCCACCCAGGACAAGCTGTACCTGATTGCGGGCGTGAAGCTGCCGGAAGGTTCGTCCATTGCACGCACCGATGAAATGCTGCGCAAGGTGGCCAAGATTGCCCAGGAAACCGATGGCGTCGCGCACACTATTTCCTTCCCCGGCTTGAATGCGCTGCAGTTCACCAACACGCCCAACACCGGCGTGGCCTTCATCCCGCTCAAGCCGTTCAGTGAGCGCAAGGGCCGCACCGCCGCGCAGATCAACGCCGAGATCAACCAGAAAATCGCTGGTTTGAAAGAGGGCTTTGCGTTCGCAATGATGCCGCCGCCGATCCTTGGACTGGGTAACGGCAACGGCTACCAGATGTTCATCGAGGACCGTGGCAACCTTGGCTACGGCGCGTTGCAGAATGCGGTGCAGTCGATGCAGGGTGCGGTGGCGCAGACACCGGGCATGGCGTATCCGATCACCAGCTACCAGGCCAACGTGCCGCAGCTGGATGCGGAAGTGGATCGCGTCAAGGCCAAGGCGCAGGGCGTGCAGCTGACCGAGTTGTTCGACACGCTGCAGACCTATCTGGGTTCGGCCTACGTCAACGACTTCAACCAGTTTGGTCGTACCTGGCAGGTGATCGCACAGGCCGACGGCCAGTTCCGCGACAGCGTGGAAGACATCGGCAAGCTGCGTACCCGCAATGATCGCGGCGAGATGGTGCCGATTGGTTCCATGGTGACGGTCAAGGAAACCTACGGCCCCGACCCGGTGCTGCGTTTCAACGGCTACCCGGCCGCTGATCTGGCCGGTGAAGCCGACCCGCGCATGCTGTCCTCGGCCGAGGCGATGAACAAGCTGACCGAGATCGCAGGCAAGGTGTTGCCGGCCGGCATGGTCACCGAGTGGACCGACCTGAGCTACCAGCAGGCCACGCAGGGCAAGGCGGCGTTCATCGTGTTCCCGGTGGCGATCCTGCTGGCGTTCCTGGTGCTGGCGGCGCTGTACGAAAGCTGGTCGCTGCCGCTGGCGGTGATCCTGATCGTGCCAATGACCCTGCTGTCGGCCCTGTTCGGCGTGTGGTTGACCGGCGGCGACAACAACGTGTTCGTGCAGGTGGGCCTGGTGGTGTTGATGGGCCTGGCATGTAAGAACGCGATCCTGATCGTCGAGTTCGCCCGCGAGTTGGAGATGGGCGGCAAGGGCATCGTTGAAGCCGCGCTGGAAGCCTGCCGCCTGCGTCTGCGTCCGATCGTGATGACCTCCATCGCCTTCATCGCCGGCACGATTCCGCTGGTGCTGTCGCATGGTGCAGGCGCTGAAGTGCGCTCGGTAACCGGCATCACGGTGTTTGCCGGCATGTTGGGCGTGACGCTGTTCGGCCTGTTCCTGACCCCGGTGTTCTACGTCGCACTGCGCAAGTTCGTCTCCCGCAATGGCGGCGGCAAGCTGGTGCAGCACGGCGAGCCGACCATTTATCACTGACAGCTGGCGCATCGTCATTCACGCTGGTGCGGGAATGACGATCCCCTCGCGGAAATGAGGGGCTAACAACCCCTCGCGAGAATGCTGGGCTAACAATCCCCTCTCCCGTTTACGGGAGAGGGGTAGGGGTGAGGGCGCTCTTGCCCTCAATCCGTCATTCCTGCAAAGGCGGGAATGACAATCTGAAAGCCCTCTGCAGTCGTCCCAATCAAATCCCCCATGAGAAGAAATCAATGAACACTCACAACGACAAGATCGCGCTGGTCACCGGCGCCACCCGTGGTATCGGCACCGAAACGGTGCGCCAGTTGGCGCAGGCCGGTGTGCATACCTTGCTGGCGGGCCGCAAACGTGAAACAGCGGTGGAGCTGGCACTGAAGCTGCAGGCAGAAGGCCTGCCGGTGGAAGCACTGCAACTGGATGTCACCGATGCCGACAGCATCGCCGTTGCGGTGGAGCAGGTGGCCGAACGACACGGCCGCCTCGACATCCTGGTCAACAACGCCGGCGTGCTGCTGGAAGACCCCGCCGTGGCGCCATCCGCGCAACCGCTGGAAGCCTGGCACCGCACCTTCGACACCAATGTGTATGCGCTGGTGGCGGTGACCCAGGCCTTCCTGCCGCTGCTGCAGAAGTCCAGCGCCGGCCGCATCGTCAATGTGTCCAGCGTGCTGGGCTCGCAGACACTGCATGCCGACCCGGCCTCCGACATCTGGGATTTCAAGATCCCGGCTTACAACGCGTCCAAGGCGGCAGTGAACAACTGGACACTGAGCCTGGCCTACGAGCTGCGCAACTCGCCGATCAAGGTCAACACCGTGCATCCGGGCTACGTCAAAACCGACATGAACGGTGGCGAAGGTGAGATCGAGATCGCCGATGGCGCGCGTTCCAGCGTGCAGATGGCGTTGATCGGCAACGATGGCCCGACTGGCAGCTTCACCTATCTGGGCGAGGTGCTGCCATGGTGATGCGCGTGTTAACCGCCGCCGTCGCCAGCGCGTTGCTGGCCGGCTGCGTCAGTGTCGGCCCCAATTACAAGGCACCGCCAGCGCAGGCGGTGCAGTTGCAGGGCAGTGTTGATCCCGCTTTCAGTACGGTCTCGCCGGTGGCCAATTGGTGGTCGCAGTTTGACGACCCGGTGTTGGCACAGCTGGTGCACGGTGCGTTGGCGGAAAACCTTGATCTGCGCATTGCGATGGCGCGGGTGCGTGCCGCACGTGCGGTCTTCACCGAGCAGCGCCTGGACCAGGCGCCGCACGTGACCGCCGGTGGCAGCCAGGACCGCCGCAAGCAGCCCGATCCAGGCTGGGGCGGCGAGCGCATCTACAGCGAAAGCTACCAGCTCGGTTTTGATGCCGGTTGGGAGCTGGACTTGTTTGGCCGGCAACGCCGCGCCGCTGAAGCGGCACGCGCCGATCTCGGCGCCGAGCGCGACAACCTGGTCGATGCACAGGTCACGGTCGCGGCCGAAGTGGCCCGCAACTACTTTGAACTGCGTGGCACGCAGAAGCGTATCGCTGTGGCAAAGCAGACATTGCTCAACCTGCACGAAACCCAGAAGCTCACTGAAACACGGTGGGAGCTGGGTGCAGGCAGCGAGCTGGACGTGCAGAGCAGCCGCGCACGCTTGAAGGCAATTGAAGCTGATATCCCGTTGCTGGAAGTGGCGCAGGTGCAATCGCGGCATCGGCTCGCGGTGCTGCTGGGGCAACGCCCGGATGCATTGAACAGCTTGTTGGAGCCGCGCGAAGTGCCGGCCTTCGCCAAGGCATTGCCGCTGGGCGATACCACCGATCTGCTGCGTCAACGCGCCGATGTACGCGTGGCCGAGCGCCGCCTGGCGGCGGCAACGGCACGCGTGGGTGTGGCGACGGCGGATCTGTTTCCGCGCATCAGCCTGAGTGGTTTTGTCGGCTTCCTCGGCGGTGATGCCAATGGCCTGGTGAACGGCAACAACAAGGCCTGGTCACTGACCCCGTCGATCAGCTGGGCCGCGTTCGACTTCGGTACGGTGCGCGCACGCTTGCGTGCCAGCAAGGCGCAGGCTGACGGTGCCGCGGCTGAGTACGAAAAGGCGGTGCTGCTGGCATTGGAGGACACCGAGAACGCCCTGGTGCGTTACGCCAAGGAGCAGGCGCGTCTGGCAATCATTGCCGAGCAGGCACAGGCAGCGCGTCGCGCGGCAAGCCTGGCGCAGATCCGTTACCGCGAAGGCTCGGAGGATTTCCTCGCCTTGCTGGATGCGCAGCGCAACCAACTGGCGGCGGATGATGCATTGGCGTCGGCCGAAGCAACGGTGAACGTCAATGTGGTGGCGGTGTACAAGGCGCTGGGTGGTGGTGTGGTGCCGGTGGAGAGTGTGGCGCTGCATTAAGTCGATGTGCGATGGCGGTTGCTTTCCCCCTCTCCCCAACCCCTCTCCCGCGAGGGGAGAGGGGCTCTATGTCATGCGAGCTGAAGCAATATCGGCAACTGCAGCTGTAAAGCCCCTCTCCCCCCGCGGGAGAGGGGTTGGGGAGAGGGGGGAGAGCGACCCCAACAAAAAGAGGCGGCCAATGGCCGCCTCTTCTCATTCAGCGCTGGCTACCGCAGCTCAGGCCGCGTTGGCCTGCTCACGGCGCGGGCCTTCAACCAGCGCGCGGCCCACCATCTCCACCAGCAGATCGAGTTCTTCTTCATCCATGTCGAAATGCGGGGTGAAACGCAGCGAGTTCTCGCCACCGTGGATGACGTTGACACCGTGCATGCGCAGCCATTCCTCGGTGGAACCGGCGCCATAGCACTTGAACTGCGGCGCAAGTTCGCAGGAGAACAGCAGGCCGGTGCCCTGCACCTTGGTGATCAGCCCGCCGAGCTTGGCTTTCAAGGCTTCCAGCTTCTGCACCGACTGTTCGCCACGCAGGCGGATGTTCTCGCGCACCTGCGGCGACAGGCGGGCGAGGGTGGCGCAGGCCACGTCCAGCGCTCGCGGGTTGGTGGTCATGGTGTTGCCGTACACACCCTTGCGATACAGGCCAGCGGCATGCTCGGTCACCGCCAACACGGAGAGCGGGAACTGCGCGCCGTTCAGTGCCTTGGAATAGGTTTCCATGTCCGGCGGGTCGAGCGTTTCGTAGCCGGGGTAATCGACGAACGACAGCGTGCCGTGCGCGCGCAGCGCGGCCTGGATGGAGTCGATCAGCAGCAGGCTGCCGTGCTCGCGGGTCAGTTCGCGTGCCAGCTTGTAGAAGCTGGCGGGCACCGCGCGGCCCGGGTCGCCTTCGCCCATCACCGGCTCCAGGAACACCGCTTCAACAAACCAGTTGTTGGCTTCGGCGTCGGCAAATACCTTGCGCAGTGCAGCCTCGTCATACGGGGCGATGGTGATGACGCTGTTTTCGCCGCGGTAGCTGGCCAGGTGCTGGTCATAGGTCTTGCGGCTGGAATCGGAGTACAGCGCCGGGCGATCGGTGCGGCCGTGGAAGCTGCCCTTGATCACCACGCGCTTGATGGTGGCGCCGGCATGGCGCGCGCCCGGGTCGGTCTGCAGCTTGGCGTTGATGTCGGCGATGCGTGCGGCCAGGCCAACGGCTTCGGAGCCGGAGTTCAAACACATGAAATGCGAGAACGGACAGCCGCCACGGGTGTGGCCGATTTCCTGCTGCAGGGCGCGGGTGAAACGGCGCTGGGCCAGGCTTGGGGTCATGATGTTGGCCATCACCTGCGGCTTGGCTGCAGCGGCCATCACGTCGGCGGGCGTGTGGCCGAAACCGAGCATGCCGTAGCCGCCGGCGTCGTACAGCACCGCGCCCTTGAGCGAGACCACCCACGGGCCGGAGGCGGCCAGGGCGATGTAGGGCACCACGGCGTCGTCGGCGTAGAAGTTGACGAAGCCGGCCTGCATGGCGGCGATCTGGTCCTTTTCATCCAGCTCCAGCAGATCGGCGATTTCCGCCTTGACGCGGGCGTATTCCTTGCCGGCCGCTTCGATGGCGCGGGCCAGGTCGGGATGGGCGATGGCCAGGCGCTCGACGCTGGCATCGTCCAGACCCTGGGTAAGGCGGGTGCCGGCGTGCGCGCGAAGCGGGGCGAGGGGGCCGAGTACGGTCATGCTCATCTCCAGAAAAGTCTTGTATAGCCATTATCTGGAGATTCTGGACATATGGCAGCTGTGATCTCGACGTTTTTTCGGTTAATTTCGTCGAATCGACGATTCGGGTGTGCAATGTGAAGATTTCGGCTGCAGATGAGCGCTTGCTTTCGGTCCTGCGCGAGGACGCGCGTGCCTCTACTGCGCAGATTGCCCGGCGGCTGGGCCTGTCGCGTACCACCGTGCAGAGCCGCATCGACCGCATGGAACAGCAGGGGGTGATCGCCGGTTATACGGTGCGCACCCACGAGGACTACGAACAGGGGCAGGTGCGCGCGCACGTCCTGATTACCGTGCTGCCCAAGAAGATGCCGGCCGTGGTCAAGGCGCTGCGGGACATTGCCGAGGTGCGCTCGCTGCATTCGGTCAGCGGCAATCACGACCTGATTGCGATGGTGGTGGTGGGAGGCGTGGGCGAGATGGACGTCGTCACCGATGCCATCGGTGCGGTGGACGGTGTGGAGCGGACCACCAGCGCGATCATTCTTTCGACCAAATTCGAACGCTGAGAGGGTCGGGGAGCCATGGATTGGCGCTGTTTTGGCGTTGCTTTATAAGCCGTCATTCCCGCGAAGGCGCGAATGACGGCAATAAAGGGCAGAGGCAGGGCAGGAGCAAGAACAAGGGCAAAAAAACAGTCCTCCTGTCCCCGAGAGCTACAATAGCCGGCTCCCCCGCAAGACGTTCCGGCCTTGAAGAAGTCCGATTTCCACTACGACCTGCCCGAGGCGTTGATCGCCCAGGCCCCCCTGGCCGAGCGTTCGGCCAGCCGTCTGCTGCTGGTGCCGCCGGTGCCGGGTGCGTTCGATGATCGCCATGTGCGCGACTTGCCGCAGCTGCTGCAGCCCGGCGACCTGCTTATTTTTAATGACACGCGGGTGATTCCGGCGCGCCTGTTCGGGCAGAAGGCCACGGGTGGGCGTGTCGAGATCCTGATCGAGCGCCTGCTCGGCGGGCAACAGGCGCGGGCGCAGATCGGCGCCAGCAAGTCGCCCAAGCCGGGTAGCCGCATCCAGCTCGATGCCGACGGCGAGGCCGAGGTGCTGGGGCGCGATGGCGAGTTCTATGTGCTGCGCTTTGAGATCCCCGAGCCGCTGGAATCCTGGCTGGTGCACGAAGGCCGCCTGCCGTTGCCGCCGTACATCCACCGCGAGCCTGGCGCCGATGACCGCGAGCGTTACCAGACCGTGTTCGCCAAGCAGGTGGGCGCGGTAGCGGCGCCGACCGCGGGCCTGCATTTCGATGAAGCCCTGTTGGCGCAACTGCGTGAGCGCGGTGTCGAGTTCGGCCATGTCACCTTGCATGTGGGCGCGGGCACCTTCCAGCCGGTGCGCGTGGATGACCTCAGTCATCACGTCATGCACCGCGAATGGCTCAACGTCGGCGCCGAGCTGGTCGACAAAGTGCGCCGCACCCGCGCCGCCGGCGGCCGCGTGATTGGTGTGGGTACCACCGTGGTGCGTGCACTGGAGAGTGCCTGGCGCAGGAGCGATGCGATGCCTGAGGGCGAGCTGCTTCCGTATTCGGGTGAAACCCAGATCTTCATCACCCCGGGTTACCGCATCCGCAGCGTCGATGCGATGGTCACCAACTTCCATCTGCCGGAAAGCACGCTGCTGATGATGATCAGCGCATTTGCCGGCAAGGAGCGGGTGTTCGAGGCCTATGCGCATGCCATCGCGCAGCAGTACCGCTTCTTCAGTTATGGCGATGCGATGTTGCTGTTCCCCGCGCAGCAGGGTGCGGCAGTTTGACGCAGTGGGCGTGGCGATGAAAATGAGATAAGTTCTCATTTGTAACCGTTGCCGGCCATGATGGCCGGTTCCGACGACCACTTCTGGAGAATCAAATGCGTCATCCGAAGCGCGCCGCCGGCCATCTGGCTGCCCTGTGTTCCCTCCTTCTTCTGGGCGCCTGCGCCAAGACCGAAACCGCGCCTGCGGCGGCGGGCGACAAGCCTGCGGTTGCCGCGGCAGGCGAGGTCAACCTTTACACCACGCGCGAGCCGGGGCTGATCCAGCCACTGCTGGATGCCTTCACCGCCGACACCGGCATCAAGGTCAACACCGTGCTGCTCAAGGACGGCCTGACCGAGCGTCTGGCTGCCGAAGGTGAGCGCTCTGCCGCCGACGTGCTGATGACCGTGGATACCGGCCGCCTGCTGGACGTGGTGGAAGCCGGCCATACCCAGGTGGTGGCCTCGGACGTGCTCAATGCCGCCATCCCGGCCAACCTGCGTGGCGCGGACGGCCAGTGGTTTGCGCTGTCGCTGCGTGATCGCGTGCTGTACGCGGACAAGGACCTGAAGCTGGACGGCTTCACCTATCAGGACCTGGCCGACCCGAAGTGGAAGGGCCGGGTGTGCATCCGCTCGGGCCAGCACCCGTACAACACCAGCCTGTTCGCCGCGATGATCGCCCATGACGGTGCCGAGAAGACCGAAGCCTGGTTGCGCGGCGTGAAGGACAACCTGGCGCGCAAGGCCGCCGGTGGCGACCGTGATGTCGCCCGCGACATCCTTGCCGGCATCTGCGACATCGGCATCGCCAATGCCTACTACGTGGGCCGCATGAAGAACGCCGAGGAAGGTTCCGAGCAGCGCGCCTGGGGTGAAGCCATCCAGGTGGTGCGCCCGGTGTTTGCCGGCGCCAACGGTGGCACCCACGTGAACATTTCCGGTGCAGCCGTGGCCAAGCATGCGCCCAACCGCGACAACGCCGTCAAGCTGCTCGAATACCTGGTCAGCGATGGTTCGCAGAGCCTGTACGCGCGTGCCAACTACGAATATCCGGTCAAGGCTGGCGTCGAGCTGGACCCGGTGGTGGCCAGCTTCGGCACGATGAATATCGACTCGCTGCCGCTGACCGAGGTGGTGGCCAACCGCAAGCTGGCCAGCGAGCTGGTGGACAAGGTTGGTTTCGACAACTAAGGGTTGCCCGGAAATACGATCAGCCGGTGCCCTCGCAAGGGGCGCCGGCATCGTTTTTTCTGGAATATGCACGTGATGATGATGCGTCGATGGAATCCCTGGCTGGCCACCGCGGTGCTGGCGGCAATGGTCATGCTGGCGCCGGTGGTCGCGCTTGCATTGGCGGCGCTGCAGGGCAGTGCGGGCTTGTGGGGGCACCTGTGGGCGAACGTGTTGCCGGTGGCCTTGCGCAATACCGTGGTGCTGCTGCTGGGGGTTGGCGCCCTGGTCACCGTGCTGGGCACGGGCAGTGCCTGGCTGGTCACTGCCTACCGTTTCCCGGGCCAGCGGTTGTTGAGCTGGGCATTGTTGCTGCCGCTGGCGGTGCCAACCTATATCGCCGCCTACGCCTACCTGGACGTGCTGCATCCGCTGGGGCCGGTGCAGGGGCTCATCCGCGATCTGCTGGGCTACAGCAGCCCGCGTGAATTCCGTCTGCCCGACATCCGGCACCTGGCCGGTTGCATCGTCCTGCTCGGGTTCGTTCTGTATCCGTACGTCTATCTGACAACCCGCGCCCTGTTCATGACCCAGGCTGCAGGTCTGCTGGAAGCGGCACGGACGCTGGGCGCGACACGGGCGCAGCTGTTCCGGCGGGTGGCTCTGCCGCTCGCGCGTCCGGCCATCGCCGTGGGCGTGGCCTTGGCACTGCTGGAGGCACTCAACGATATCGGTGCGTCCGAGTTCCTTGGCGTGCAGACGCTGACTGTCTCCATCTACACCACCTGGGTCAGCCGCGGTGACCTGCCGGGCGCGGCGCAGATCGCCTTGGCGATGCTGTTGCTGGTGGCGGCGCTGCTGATGCTGGAAAAGCACGGTCGGCGTCGTCAACGCTATGCCAGCACCTTGCGGCCACGGCCGATGCAGCCGCAGCGATTGCGCGGAACCAAGGCTGTGTTCGCCTTCGCACTGGGCGCCTTGCCGGTGATGGTGGGCTTTGTGGTGCCTGCGGCGTATCTGGCGTGGGAAGCCGTGCAGCGTGTGCGCATTGCAGGTGTCTCGCCGCAGTTGTGGGGCGCCTTGCAGAACACCATCGGCATTGCCCTGGCGGCAACCGCCGTGGTGATGGCGGTGGGCCTGGTCGTGGCCTGGGCGCTGCGGCTTGCGCAGGTGCGGCGTGGCGGGCGGCTGGCGGCGGCCTGCAGCCGTGTCGCCTCACTGGGGTATGCCATTCCCGGCACGGTGTTGGCGATCGGCCTGCTGGTGCCGATGGGCGCGCTGGATGCGGCGTTCGCCGAGCTGCGTTTCGCCATTGATGGTGGGCGCGCGCAGATGCTGCTGATGGGCACGGCAACCGCGCTGGTGGTGGCCTACACCTTGCGGTTTTTGGCCATATCGGTGGGTGGCATCGAGGCGGGCCTGGCCCGCGTGCCGCAATCGCTGGACCAGGCGGCGGCCAACCTCGGCGAGAGCGCTGGCGGCATGCTGCGCCGTGTCCACCTGCCATTGTTGCGGCCAGCGCTTGCGGCCGCAGCGCTGCTGGTGTTCGTGGACACCATGAAGGAGCTGCCGGCCACGCTGGTGCTGCGGCCCATGAATTTTGAAACCCTGGCGACCTGGCTGTATGCCGAGGCGGCGCGGGGCACCTATGAGGAAGGCGCGGTGGCGGCTTTGTTGATCGTATTGAGTGGCCTGCTGCCGGTGATTCTGCTGGCACGGGCAGGCGCAGCCCATGGAGCGCGGCCATGACGGGTTCACCTCAGTTGCAGTTGCAGGCGCTGCAGCTCGGCTATGCCGGCGCGGGCGGCTTCAAAACGGTGGTCGATGGGCTGTCACTGGAGTTGGAACGCGGTGAAATCGGCTGTCTGCTGGGGGCGTCCGGTTGCGGAAAGACCACGGTGCTGCGCGCCATCAGCGGTTTTGAGCCGTTGCAGCAGGGGCGCATTGTCCTGGGTGGGCGCGAGCTGGATGGCCCCGGCGGCGCGGTGCCAGCGGAGAAGCGTCGGGTCGGGATGATGTTCCAGGATTACGCGCTGTTCCCGCACCTGGATGTCGCCGCCAATGTCGGCTTCGGGCTGCGCGGGCTTGCGCGGGCGCAGCGGCAGCAGCGGATCGATGCGATGTTGTCGCAGGTTGGCCTGGAAGGGCTGGGCAACCGCTATCCGCATGAATTGTCCGGTGGCCAGCAGCAGCGGGTGGCGCTGGCGCGTGCGCTGGCGCCCATGCCTGAACTGCTGTTGCTCGATGAGCCGTTCTCCAACCTGGATGTGACGACCCGCCAACGCCTGGCCGAGGAACTCCGGCAACTGCTCAAGGCCACCGGCACCACGGTGTTGATGGTCACCCATGACCAGTCCGAAGCCTTCGCCATGGCCGACCGCATCGGCGTGATGCAGGCTGGGCAGCTGCTGCAGTGGGATGCAGCCCCGCATTTGTACGGAGCGCCGGTGGACGCCTTTGTCGCCGGCTTCATCGGTCGCGGCGTGGTGCTGCCGGCGTCCTTGCTTGGGATGGGCGATGGAAGCGTGCTGGTGCGGCCGGAAGACCTGCAGCCTGATCCGGGCGGCCAACTGCAGGGCGTACTGGAATCGGTGGTGTTCCGCGGCCCGGGCTACAGCGGCTGGGTCCGTTTGCCGGGTGGTCAGCGCCTGGCGTTGGATTTCGCCGGCCTGCCACCTGCTGTGGGGGAGGGTATTGCCCTGCACTGGGCCAATCCGGCGCCGGTACGCTTCGGCCAATAGCGGCGGCAGCCTGCGATTCGCCCCGGCGGCGCATATCCGCGACAATTGCACGCATTCGTCAGCTATCGATTTCCATGTCCAGATTGCAGTTCAAGCTCCAGACCACCGATGGTCGCGCCCGACGCGGCCAGTTGTCGTTTCCACGGGGCACGGTGCAGACCCCGGCGTTCATGCCGGTCGGCACCTATGGTTCAGTGAAGGGCGTCCTGCCCGAGCAGGTCCGCGCGCTGGGCGCCGAGATCATCCTTGGCAACACCTTCCACCTGTATCTGCGGCCGGGCCTGGATGTGATCGCCGACCACGGCGGCCTGCATGGCTTCTGCCGCTGGGATGGCCCCATCCTCACCGATTCCGGCGGCTTCCAGGTGTTTTCCCTGGCGCATCGCCGAAAGATCACCGAAGAAGGCGTCACCTTCGCTTCGCCCACTGACGGCGCCCGGGTGTTCCTGGGCCCGGAAGAGAGCATGAAGATCCAGAAGACGCTGGATTCGGACATCGTCATGATCTTCGACGAATGCACCCCGTACCCGGCAACCGAGCCGGTGGCGCGCACCTCGATGGAACTGAGCCTGCGCTGGGCCCAGCGCAGCCGCAACGCACACGACGCGCTGGGCAACGATGCGGCGCTGTTCGGCATCGTCCAGGGCGGCGTGCACACCGACCTGCGCAGCCGCTCGGCCGAGGGCCTGCAGCAGATCGGTTTCGACGGCTACGCCATCGGCGGCCTGGCCGTGGGCGAGCCCGAGCACGAGCGCAACGCCATGCTCGACCACATGCACCCGATCCTGCCCGCTGACCGTCCGCGCTACCTGATGGGCGTCGGCCGGCCGGAGGACCTGGTCGAAGGCGTGGCCCGGGGCGTGGACATGTTCGATTGCGTCATGCCCACCCGCAATGCCCGCAACGGGCACTATTTCACCTCGTTCGGCACGGTCCGCATCCGCAACGCCAAGTACGAGCGCGACATGGACCCCATCGAGCCGGGCTGTGGCTGCCATGCCTGCACCAGCGGCTATACGCGCTCCTACCTGCGCCACCTGGACCGCTGCAACGAGATGCTGGCGCCGATGCTGGGCACCCTGCACAACCTGTTCTATTACGAAAAACTGATGGCCGACATGCGCGCGGCCATCGAGGCGGGAACCTTCCTGGCCTTCCGCGAGTCTTTCTACGCAGCCCGGGGCGCCAGCGTCCCGGCGTTGTCGGGGGAGTAGCGGCGCGTTCACGCCGCCCGGGACGATGTCCCGGGGGCGTGGCATACTTCACGGCTGACCACGTTTCGTGGCGATCTCCGGCCCCCGGCCGGGCAGGTCGCCGCCCAACACCAAGGACACAAGATGAATCCGATGGCTATCTTCCTCCCCGTCGCACAGGCCGCTCCGGCCCCGGGCATGGGCACTTTCCTGCTGCCGATCGCCCTGATCGCGGTGATGTACTTCCTGATGATCCGCCCGCAGATGAAGCGCCAGAAGGAACACAAGGCCATGCTGGACAAGATCAGCAAGGGCGATGAAGTGCTGACCTCCGGCGGCATCGCTGGCGTGGTCACCGACATCGGCGACAACTTCGTCACCGTGGAAGTGGCCGACAACGTCCGCATCCGCGTGCAGAAGGGCTCCATCGGCAATGTCCTGCCCAAGGGCACGCTCAAGTCCGCTGCCTGAGGCTGAGTTTCCTTTCCGTCATGTCGTGACGCCGGGGAAGGCGTCACGCAGGAATCCGCAATGCTCGAATTTCCACGCTGGAAGTATTTCCTGATCCTGATCGTCCTGGCGGTCAGCACGCTTTACGCACTGCCCAACATCTACCAGAAGGATCCGTCGGTTCAGATCACCGCCGGCCGTGGTGGCCAGGTTGACGATGCGCTCAAGCAGCGCGTCACCACCGCGCTGACCGAGGTGGGGGTCACGCCCAAGTCGGTGGAAGAGGAGGGCGAGAACAACCTCATCGTCCGCCTGTCGTCGCTGGATGAGCAGTCCAAGGCCAGCGAAGTGCTGCGCGAGACCACGGGTGAGAACTACACCGTGGCCTTGAACCTGGCCTCGACCGTGCCGGACTGGCTGTCCAAGCTGGGCGGCAAGCCGATGGTGCTGGGCCTGGACCTGGTGGGCGGCGTGCACTTCGGCATGCAGGTGGACCAGAAGGCCGCCATGGACAAGCGTTTCGAGGCGTTCGCCGAAGACGTGCGCACCACCCTGCGTGACAACCGTGTTGCCTACCGTTCGGTGGAGCGCCGTGGTGAGAGCGACATCGTTGCGACCCTGGGCAATGCCGCCGACGCCGACAAGGCGCGCGTGGCGCTGGCCAAGTCGCAGCCGACCCTGACGTATTCGGTCAGCGGCGAGCGCATCACCATCGGTGTGCCGCAGACGGAGATGGCCCAGATCGCCTCCGGCGCCATCGAGCAGAACCTGACCACGCTGCGCAACCGCGTCAACGAGCTGGGCGTGTCCGAGCCGATCATCCAGCGCCAGGGCGAAGACCGCATCGTGGTCGAGCTGCCGGGCGTGCAGGACACGGCTGAGGCCAAGCGCATGATCGGTGCGACCGCTACCCTGGAATACCGCGCAGTAGTGGACGGCAACGCGCAGGATGCCGTCACCAGTGGCCGCATTCCGCCGGAAGCCAAGTTGTACCGCGACCGCAGCGGCGCCCCGATCCTGTTGAACAAGCGCACCATCGTCACCGGCGACCAGATGGTTTCGGCCAGTGTGGCGACTGACCAGAACGGCATGCCGGCGGTCAGTGTCAAGCTGAATAGTGCCGGTGGCCAGCGCATGTTCGACTTCACCAGCGGCAATGTCGGCAAGCCGATGGCCGTGGTGTACACCGAGCGCATCCCGCAGGTGACCGTGGTCAACGGCAAGGAAGAGCGCAGCTTCCGGGTCAAGGAAGAAGTGATCTCGGTGGCCAACATCAACGGCGTGTTCGGCAAGGAGTTCCAGACCACGGGCCTGGAGAAGACCGAAGCCGAAAATCTGTCCAAGCTGCTGCGTGCCGGCTCGCTGGCCGCGCCGATGGATTTCGTCGAGGAATACGTGATCGGCCCGAGCCTGGGCAAGGAAAACGTGAACCGCGGCGTCAAAGCGGTGGTGTTCTCATTCGTGTTCACCCTGGTGTTCTTCACTGTCTACTACCGCATGTTCGGCGCGATCACCTCGGTGGCACTGCTGTTCAACTTGCTGATCGTGGTGGCGGTGATGTCGCTGTTCGGCGCCACCATGACCCTGCCGGGTTTCGCCGGCCTGGCGTTGTCGGTGGGCCTGTCGGTGGACGCCAACGTGCTGATCAACGAGCGTATCCGTGAAGAACTGCGGTTGGGCATGCCGGCCAAGGCTGCCATTGCGGCCGGTTACGAGAAGGCCTCCGGCACGATTCTGGACGCCAACCTCACCGGCCTGATCGTCGGCGTGGCGCTGTATGCGTTCGGTACCGGCCCGCTGAAGGGCTTCGCCCTGACCATGATCATCGGTATTTTCGCCTCGATGTTCACTGCGATCACCGTGTCGCGCGCCCTGGCGGTGCTGATCTACGGTCGCCGCAAGAAGCTCCAGTCCGTGGCGATCTGAGGAAGAGACCGAATACATGAAACTGTTTCCACTTCATATCGTCCCGAACGACACCAACATCGACTTCATGAGTCACCGCAAGCCGGTGCTTGCGGTGATGGTGATCCTGCTGCTGGCTTCGTTCGCGATCATTGGTTTCAAGGGCTTCAACTACGCGCTGGAATTCACCGGCGGTACCGTGGTGCGCACCCACTTCGAGAAGGCAATCGACGCGGACGACGTGCGCGAGCGCCTGTCCAAGGCCGGCTTCGAGAATGCGCAGGTGCAGAGCGTGGGTGGCGGCAACGACGTGATGATCCGTCTGCAGCCGGACGGTGAGCACAACAACGCCGCCGACGCCGCCGCGCAGGTGGCCGAGGAAGTGCGCGTGGCCGTGACCGCGGCTGACAACGTGGCCACGGTGCAGCCG
Organism: Stenotrophomonas sp. STEN056; assembly: GCF_056759635.1. Classification (NCBI taxonomy): domain Bacteria; kingdom Pseudomonadati; phylum Pseudomonadota; class Gammaproteobacteria; order Lysobacterales; family Lysobacteraceae; genus Stenotrophomonas; species Stenotrophomonas sp. STEN056. Next base: position 199,915 of record NZ_JBRRDL010000001.1, on the reverse strand, counting down.
GGCGAGTTTGTCGGCCCGCAGGTGGGCAAGGACCTGGCGATGAACGGCGTGTATGCCACGTTGTTCATGGTGATCGGCTTCCTGATCTACATCGCTGCCCGCTTCGAGTGGAAGTTCGCGATGGTGGCCAGCATCACCGCATTCTTCGACCTGATCCTGACCGTGGCGTACATGTCGCTGATGGGGCGTGAGTTCGACCTGACCGTGCTGGCCGGCATGTTGTCGGTGATGGGTTTTGCCATCAACGACATCATCGTGGTGTTCGACCGCGTGCGTGAGAACTTCCGCAGCCTGCGCGTTGAGTCGCTGGAAGTGCTGAACCGTTCGATCAACCAGACGTTGTCACGTACGGTGATCACCGCGGTGCTGTTCTTCCTGTCGGCACTGGCGTTGTACCTGTACGGCGGTGAGTCGATGGAAGGTCTGGCCGAAACCCACATGGTGGGTGCGGTGATCGTGGTCATTTCCTCGATCATCGTGGCGGTGCCGATGTTGAGCATTGGCCCGTTCAAGGTCAGCAAGCAGGATCTGCTGCCCAAGGCCCGCGACGAGGAAGAGCTGGCCCGTCGTCCCTGACGGTTCCACTGTCCTGCTGTGAAGAAAAGCCGCGCCCTGCGCGGCTTTTCTTTTTGCCGGTGGCGCCTGTGTGGCAAAGAAATTCCATGCGGTAGCGTCGGTTGTGTTCAATGCAGGCGCACACTACGATCCTTCGGGTTCAGCGCATGCCGGTGCCTTTGGCACCGTTTGTTGTTGCTGTTTTCCTGCTTACCTAGTTGAGGTTCTCATGGTCATCAAACCGCGTGTGCGCGGCTTCATCTGCGTCACCACCCATCCGACCGGCTGCGATGCGGCGGTCAAGGAACAGATCGACTACATCAAGGCACAGCCCAAGCTGGCCAACGGCCCGAAAAAGGTGCTGGTGCTGGGCGCATCGACAGGTTATGGCCTGGCTGCGCGCATCAAGGCGGCATTCGGCAGTGATGCTGCCACGCTGGGTGTGTTCTTCGAGCGTCCGGGTAGCGAGAGCAAGCCGGGCACCGCGGGCTGGTACAACTCGGCGGCGTTCGAAAAGTACGCCCACCAGGCCGGGTTGTATGCGCGTAGCGTCAATGGCGATGCATTCTCCGATGAGGTGAAGCAGAAAGTCATCGAGGTCATCAAGGCCGACCTGGGCCAGGTGGACCAGGTGGTCTACAGCCTGGCCGCGCCGCGCCGCAAGCACCCGAAGACCGGCGAGGTGATCAGCTCCACGCTCAAGCCGATCGGCGCGCCGATCACCCTGCGTGGCCTGGATACCGACAAGGAAGTGCTGACCGAAACCACGCTGCAGCCGGCCAGCGCTGAGGAAATCGCCGGCACCGTGCAGGTGATGGGCGGCGAAGACTGGCAGATGTGGATCGATGCGTTGCTGGAAGCCGGCGTGCTGGCGCCGGGCGCCACGACCACCGCGTTCACCTATGTCGGCGAGGAAATCACCCAGGCCATCTACTGGAACGGTTCCATTGGCGCGGCCAAGAAGGACCTGGACAACAAGGTGCTGGATATCCGCGGCAAGCTGCAGGGCATTGGCGGCGACGCGCGCGTGTCCGTGCTGAAGGCGGTGGTGACCCAGGCCAGCTCGGCCATCCCGACCATGCCGCTGTATCTGTCGCTGCTGTTCAAGGTGATGAAGGAGCAGGGCACGCACGAAGGCTGCATTGAACAGCTCGATACGCTGTACGACATTCTGTACAACGGTGCGCAGGGCGGGGCCAATGCCGCCGACCACATCCGCCAGCAACTGGTGGATGGCAAGGGTCGTGAAGTCGCACTGGTGGACGCTGAAGGTCGCCTGCGTGCGGACTACAAGGAAATGGCGCCGGAAGTGCAGGCCAAGGTGCTGGAACTGTGGCCGCAGGTCACCAATGAGAACCTGTACGAGATCAGCGACCTGGCCGGTTACAAGGCCGACTTCCTGCGCTTGTTCGGGTTTGGCATCGATGGCGTGGATTACGACGCCGATGTGAATCCGGACGTGGCGATCCCGGGGATCGTCGAGGTTTGATTCCCGGGTTCTGCTGGAAACGAGAAGGGCGCGCATTGCGCGGCCTTCTCGTTTTTGAAGTTTTGCGATTTAGAAGCTTGCCCTCACCCCAACCCCTCTCCCGTAAACGGGAGAGGGGCTTCAAATGCAACAGCGCTTCGCTTTAGCCCCTCTCCCGTTTACGGGAGAGGGGTTGGGGTGAGGGCAAGCTCTTGATGTCAAAAATCAGTTGAACTCAAAATCCATCTGCGCCGTAGGCGGCCCCACGAAATCACCCTGCACGTAGTCCACGCCGGCACTGAACAGCAGGCTCATCGTGGCCGCATCGGTCACGAACTCGGCGATGGTGCGAATGTCGGCGGACTGCGCCTTGGCAGTGATTTCCTGGGTCTTCTCCAACTGCTCCTTGGCCAGCGCGGGATCAGCAGTGAAGCTGCTGTCCAGCTTGAGGAACGCAGGCTGGAAGTGCGCCAGCAGCTGGAACGAATCCAGCCCTGAGCCGAACTGCTCCAGGCCGACCTTGCAGCCCATCGCGGCGGCCTGTGCCAGGAACTGCTGTGCATTGCGCAGGTGGGTGAACACCTTGGCTTCGGGAATCTGCAGCCACAACTGGCTGCCATCCACACCCTCGGCCTTCAAGCCGTCGCTGATGACCTGCAGCAGCGCGGCGTCGGAGAACGACTCCGGGGTGATGCGCACCATCAGGTGGGTGGTGTGCCCGGCACGATGACGCTCGCCCAGTGCGCGGATGGCGCTGACCACCACCCAGCGGTTGACCGGGGCCAGCAGGTCGTGGTCCTGGGCGATCGGCAGGAAGGTGTTCGGCCCGACCAGTTCGCCGTTGTTCTCCATCAGCAGCGAGGTGTCGTACAACTGCATCGGCTCGCCCATCAGGTTCAGCACCGGGCGGAAGCGCAGCTGGAAGCCATCGCCGGCAATGGCGTCGTGGATGCGCTGCACCCAGCGCTGGATGCGCTCTTCCTCGACACGGTCGGCCGCGCCAGGGTCGAACACCTTGACCGTGTTGCCGCCCAGTTCAACCGCGGCGCGGGTGCAGTCGTTGGCGCGGTTCAATACCTGGCCAACGCTGGCGATCTTCTCGCCCACCTGCACGCCACCGATGCTGACGGTGACCGTAGCCGAACGGTCGCCAATGCTGAAGACATGCGAGGCGAAGGCCTCGCGCACGCGTTCGGCCATGTCGGTGGTGTGCGCGTACTGGCCCTGGGTAAGCAGGGCGAAACTGTGTTCGCCGAAACGTGCCAGCTGTGCATCGTCGCCGAGGGTGGCGGCCAGGTGCTGGCCCATCGCGGCGATCAGGGCGTCGGCCGAATCCAGGCCGATATCCGGCAGCAGGCGTGCGTAGTGGTCCGGCTCGACCAGCAGGAAGCCGTACTGGCCGTCGCTGCGGGTAACCTGGGCCACAGCGTTTTCCAGGTGCACCATGAAAGTCGGGCGATTGAGCAGGCCGGTAACCTGGTCGCGCTGGCGCAGTTCTTCCACTTCGCGGGCCAGCTCCGGGTCGAATTCCTCGCGGCGGCGGAACACCACCTGGAAGCAGGCCTCGCCCTCGTAGGTGGCGGCGGTGAACTCCATCGTTGCCGGGAACGTGTCACCGTCCTGGTTGCGTGCATCCACCTCGTACTGCGGCGGCGGGGTTTCGCCCTTGCTCAACGACTTGAGCAGGTTCTTGAAATCCTCGACATGCTGCGGCGCCACCATGTCCAGCAGCGAGATGCCTTCCACGTCCTCGAACGATTCGTACCCGAACATGTCCAGGTAGGCCTCGTTGGCGCGGATATGCATGCCTTCATGGATATAGGCGATGGGGTCGCGCGAGGATGAAATCAGCGCATCGCAGCGGCGCTCGGTCTCGCGCATCTGCACTTCGATGCGGCGCAGGCCGCGGCGCGCCTGCAGGTCGATCCACTCGTTGCGCACCACCGAGAGCAGGTGGTCCGGTTGCTGGCGCAGGGCGATGGAGCGGATGCCGTTGGCCGCCGATTCCAGCAACTGCTGTGCGTCCACCTGGTCGGCCAGCAGGATCATCGGAATGTCCTTGCCGCTGGCGGCGATCTGCTGGGTCAGCAGCAGCTGCGGGATGCTGTAGGAGCTGGCTGCCAGCACCAGGTCGATGGGCTGGTTGGTGACTGCCTGGGCCAGCTCAGCCGGGCTCTGGGGCCGGAACGGGCGCACCGCGATGCCACTGTTGCGCAGCGTACTGACGATGGCTTCAGCGCTTTCAGGGCTGTCGTCAACGATCAACAGGCGCAAGGTGATGTCTTTGGCGTTCTGCATTCAGTACTCCCATGAGACGGGGTTTAATACACGAAGGGCAGGCGTGGCGTCTATGCGCGAACCGATTGACGTGACGGTTTTCTGACGTAATGCCGAATCACCGCCTCAAACCGCTTGTCCGGCAGCGTGGCCGGAGGCCCACGCCCATTGGAAGTTGTAACCGCCCAGCCAGCCGGTCACGTCCAGCACCTCGCCGATGAAATGCAGCCCCGGCACCAACTGCGACTCCATGGTCGAGGATGACACCTTGCGGGTATCCACGCCGCCCAGGGTGACTTCGGCGGTGCGGTAGCCCTCGCTGCCACTGGCCACCAGCGGGAAGTTGTTGAGCAGGTCGGCAGCGGTTTTCAGCTCGCGTTCGTCGAACTGGCGCACCAGCTTGTCACCCAGCCACTGTTCGCACAGGCGCAATGCCAGGCGCCGCGGCATCACTTCGGACAGCACCGTGCGCAGTTCCGAGGCGCCGCGCTCGCGCTTCATCGTGCGCAGCCACTCGCCGGCATCCTGGCCGGGCAGCAGATCCAGCCGCAGGTCATCGCCGGGTTGCCAGTAGGAAGAGATTTGCAGGATCGCCGGACCGCTGACACCGCGATGGGTGAGCAGCATGAAGTTGCGGAAGCGCTGCCCGTTGCAGCGTGCCTCCACCGGCACAGCGACGCCGCTGAGGTCGGCAAAACGTTCCTGGTGCTTGCCGCTGAGCGTCAACGGCACCAGGCCGGCGCGGGTGGGCAGGACGTCATGACCAAAGCGGCGCGCCACGTCGTAGCCGAAGCCGCTGGCGCCCATGCTGGGAATGGACAGGCCGCCGCTGGCGATCACCAGCGAGGCGCAATGGAACAGCCCCTGCGCGGTCTGCACACGGAAACCGTCGGCACCGCGCTCGATGTCCTGCACGGCGCAGTCGGTGCGCAGTTGCACACCGGCTTCCGCGCATTCGTCCAGCAGCATCCTGACGATCTGCTTGGAAGAGATGTCGCAGAACAGCTGGCCCAGTTCCTTCTCGTGATAGGCGATGCCGTGGCGCTCGACCATGTCGATGAAGTCACCCGGCGTGTAGCGGGCCAGGGCCGATTTGCAGAAATGCGGGTTGGCCGACAGGAAGTTGGCGGGGGTGGTGCCGGTATTGGTGAAATTGCAGCGCCCGCCGCCGGACATCAGGATCTTCTTGCCCGGCTTGTTGGCATGGTCGATCACCTGCTCCAGCCGGCCGCGCTGGCCGGCGGTAAGTGCGCACATCAGGCCGGCTGCACCGGCGCCGATCACCAGCACGTCGCAGCGAATGGGTTGGCTTGCCACGGACTGCTTACTCCGCCCTGGGCTTGCGCCAGGCCGGGATCACATCCAGCTGCATCTGGTCGTTGATCAACTGCACCTCGCCGTCCTGGATCAACACGCTCCAGCGCATTGCCCGCTGGATCTGCGTGCCCCAGCGCTCGACGAAGTCGGGCGGCAGGTCGAGCACGGAAAGGTTGTCAAAGCGTGCCAGATGCTTGCTCTGCTTCTGCCACCAGATGTCCGAGGCATTGCCGCCATAGTTGATGACCTGCACGCGGCCGCTGCGGTTGCAGGCCTTGCGGATGCGCGATTCGTCCGGATGCCCCAGGTCGATCCACTGCGCGATGTCGCCGGTGTAATCGAGCTCCCACAGGTCCGGTTCGTCGTCGGTGCTCAGGCCGCGGCCGAACTCCAGGCGGTCGTCGGCGTTCAGCGCAAAGGCCAGCAGGCGCACCATCAGGCGCTCGTCGGTTTCGGAGGGATGCTGGGCCAGGGTCAGGTTGTGGGTCGCGTAATAGCCGCGATCCATGTCGCTGATCTGCAGTTCGGCCTTGCGGATGGTGGCGGTGAGGGCCATGGGAACACCGGAAACAAAGAGCGCCATGATAATGGTTGCGTCATGACCCCGTTTGAATCGACCACCGATGCCGCTGTGCCCAGCCGCCTGCAATTGCCGCCTGGCAACTGGGAGTGCCTGCTGGACGGGCTTTGCGCGCGATTTCCCCGCATCACGCCTGAGCAATGGCGGGACAGGTTCGCGCGCGGCCGGGTGCAGGATGCGCAGGGCAGGGCGCTGTCGCCTGCGCAGCCGTGGCAGGTGGGGCTGGAAATCCGTTACTTCCGCGAAGTGGCCGACGAGCCGGTGATTCCCTTCGAGGAGCGCATCGTGCACCTGGACGAGCACCTGCTGGTCGCGGACAAGCCGCATTTCCTGCCGGTTACCCCGGCCGGGCGTTTTGTACACCAGACCTTGTTGGCGCGGCTGGTCTCGCGCACCGGCAATGGCGAGCTGGTGCCGCTGCACCGTATTGACCGGGGTACGGCGGGGTTGGTGCTGTTTTCCTGCAATCGGCAAAGCCGCGCGCGTTACCAGGCCTTGTTTCGTGAGCAGCGCATGCAGAAGCGCTATCAGGCGCTGGCACCGGCCTTGCCGGCGCTGTCGTTCCCGCTGCAGCGGCACAGTCGCATCGAGCGGGGCGAGCCGTTCCATGTGATGCGTGAAAGCAGCGGCGAAGCCAATGCCTTGAGCCGGATCGATGTGCTCGACGCAGAAGGGGACATCTGGCGCTATGCGCTGGAGCCGGTCAGCGGGCGCAAGCACCAGTTGCGGGTGCACATGGCGGCACTGGGGGCACCGATTCTTGGGGATGACTGCTATCCGCAGGCGCGGCAGCGGGCACCGGATGACTACACCGCGCCACTGCAGCTGCTGGCCAGCGAGTTGGCCTTCGATGATCCACTGAGCGGGGCACGGCGGGTGTTCCGCAGTACGCAGGTGCTGGGGGCCGATTCCCTTATCCATCGGGCTGGATGACACGGGGCCGGGTTTAGCTGTTGCCCTCAGCTGCCGGGGCGTCGTGCAAGCCAGCGGTCCAACTGCGCGGCAAAGGCCTGGCGGTCACGAGGGTGCAGCGACGACGGTCCGTCGGTCTGGATGCCGGCGCCACGCAGCTCTTCCATGAAATTTCGTACCGATAGACGTTCGGCAATGGTGTTGGCCGTATACAGCTCGCCGCGGGGATTGAGCGCCACTGCATTCTTCTCCAGTACGCGGGCAGCCAATGGAATGTCCTGGGTCACGACCAGGTCACCGGCAGCGAGGCGTTCGACGATGGCGTCATCGGCCACATCAGGCCCGCCGGCAACCTGCAGCGAGCGGATGAAACGGGAGGGCGGCGTGCGCAGGTACTGGTTGGCGACCAGGACGGTTTCGATCCGGGCACGCTCGGCAGCCCTGAACAGAATGTCCTTGATAACGACCGGACAGGCATCGGCATCGACCCAGATGCGGGCGGCGGGGGGATTGGGTTCCATTTGCGCAGTCTATCGATTGCCGGGCGTTGGGGCCGCTGTCTGAAAATGGCCGTGAACCCGGGCAAGTTGATGAATTTGCCCGGTTTGTTGACGGTGCTGAACCTGTGCGACTAGATGAATACGGTATTTATCGCTTTTTCGGCAAAAGGTGCGTATCTTTCGTCCCACTGTGCTTGCAAGGGTCACCGTGAATCGTGGCCTGATGCAGTTGATCTCACCGATCCGCTCATCGATCCGCTTTACCAACGCCTGCAACTCAGTCTCGGCCCCGATATCCGGTGGCTGCGATTTTTTTTCAACTTATGTTTCAGGAGTTTGTAATGTCTGATCGTCAGACCGGCACGGTTAAGTGGTTCAACGATGCCAAGGGCTTTGGCTTCATCACCCCGGAAAGCGGCCCGGACCTGTTCGTGCACTTCCGTGCCATCCAGGGCAACGGCTTCAAGACCCTGCAGGAAGGCCAGAAGGTGACCTTCGTCGCCGTGCAGGGCCAGAAGGGTATGCAGGCTGACCAGGTGCAGGCGGTCTAATCGACCCCCGCCACCGCAAGGTAGCCAAGAACGCCGGGAGCGAAAGCTCCCGGCGTTTTCTATTGTGGTGATGCCGCAACGACGCGGCTGTTCCGGCAGGCCAGATAGGATGGTTGCCGGCAATCGCAGGAATGTCCTGGCAGGTTGGAACTGACGGCCGGCATTGAGCGGAGTAGCGGGTAATCCGATGAGTAACGTGAAACTGCAATTCGACAACGCCTTGCTGCGTGAGCTGCCCGGCGACACTGAAACCGGCGCGCGTCGTCGCGAAGTACGGGGTGCGGTGTGGTCGCAGATTGCGCCGACTCCCGTGGCTGCGCCGCAACTGCTTGCCTGGTCGCCGGAGGTTGCAGCTTTGTTGGGGTTCGATGCGGCGATGGTGCAGGCGCCGCAGTTCGCCGAGGTGTTCGGTGGCAACGCGCTGTACCCGGGCATGCAGCCGTGGGCGGCGAACTATGGCGGCCATCAATTCGGCCATTGGGCAGGGCAGTTGGGCGATGGCCGTGCCATTTCGCTCGGTGAGCTGGTTGCGGGCGGGCAACGCTGGGAACTGCAGCTCAAGGGCGCCGGGCCGACGCCGTATTCACGCGGCGCCGATGGGCGCGCGGTGCTGCGCTCGTCGATCCGCGAGTTCCTGTGCTCCGAAGCCATGCATCACCTGGGCATACCGACCACGCGTGCCCTGAGCCTGGTGGCCACTGGTGAGGCGGTGGTGCGCGACATGTTCTACGACGGCCATCCGCAGGCCGAACCGGGCGCGGTGGTATGCCGGGTGGCGCCGTCGTTCATCCGTTTTGGCAGCTTTGAGCTGCCGTCCTCGCGTGGCGATGTTGCCTTGTTGCGGCAACTGGCCGAGTTCTGCATCCGCCGCGATTTCCCCGAACTTGCCGATGCCGGCGAGCAGCGCTTTGCACGCTGGTTCGAGCTGATCTGCACGCGTACCGCCGTGATGGTGGCGCAGTGGATGCGGGTGGGCTTCGTGCACGGCGTGATGAACACCGACAACATGTCTGTTCTCGGGTTGACCATCGACTACGGCCCCTACGGCTGGGTGGAAAACTACGACCCGGATTGGACACCCAACACCACCGATGCGCAGGGCCGGCGTTATCGCTTCGGCACGCAGATGCAGGTGGCGTACTGGAACCTGGTGCGTCTGGCGCAGGCGCTGTCGCCGTTGTTCGACGATGCGCAGCCTTTGCAGGCGGGGCTGGATGCATTCCGTGCGCGCTATGCGGATGAAGACCGTGCGCACCTGGTGGCCAAGCTGGGCCTGGGTGAATTCCGTGACGGTGACGAAACCTTGATGGAGCAGTTCCGTGAACTGCTGCAGCAAGGTGAGATGGACATGACGATTGCCTTCCGCGCCCTGGCCGATGTTGCGCCGTCGGCGCCGGATGCAGCGGTGCTGGACGAGGCGTTCTATTCGACCGAGGCGCGTGAACAGGTATTGCCAGCGTTGCAGGCCTGGCTGCAGCGCTATGCGCGGCGTGTGCTTGAGGCGGGGCAGCCGGAAGACGCGCGTCGCCGCGTCATGCAGGCGGCCAATCCCCGATATGTGCTGCGCAACTGGTTGGCGCAGGAGGCCATCGACCGTGCCGAACGTGGCGATCCGGCCGGCATCACCGAGTTGCTGGACGTGATGCGGCATCCTTGCGATGAACAGCCCGGCCGCGAGGCCTATGCCCGCAAGCGCCCGGAATGGGCGCGTGAACGTGCGGGCTGCTCGATGCTTTCGTGCAGCTCCTGACTTCTCCTTGATTGATCCGATATGACGACTTCCTACCCTGCGTGGTCCCACGCAATCCGTGATGTAAATGACTTCCCCAAGCCCGGCATCCTGTTCAAGGACATCACGCCCTTGCTGGCTGATGCAGACGGGCTGAGCGCTGCGATCAAGGCGATGGCCGCGCCGTGGCGCGACGCCGGTGTGCAGGCGGTGCTGGGCGTGGAGGCGCGCGGCTTCATCCTGGGCGCGGCCTTGGCGCTGGAGCTGGATGCCGGCTTTGTGCCGGTGCGCAAGCCGGGCAAGTTGCCGGGCGCCACGCTGAAGCAGGAATACGCGCTGGAGTACGGCAGCGACCGCATTGAGGTCTGTGCCGGCGCCATTGCCCCGGGCACGCGCGTGGTGCTGGTCGATGACGTGCTCGCCACCGGCGGGACTTTGGCAGCAGCACTGCTGCTGGCCGGCCAATTGCAAGCCCAGGTGCTGGGCGCGGCGGTGCTGGTGGAACTGGACGGCCTGGGGGGCCGTGCGCGGCTTCCGGCCGGCGTTCCGCTGCAGGCCACCCTGGTTTACTGAACCCGATACCTTTTCGTTCCTGATTGGAGTTGCCATGCCGAGTTTGAGCGAACTGCTGTCCTCCTTCGATGTGAAGCAGGGGCTGGTGTTGCCCGACAGTTGGCGGCAGGGGCGCACGGCTTATGGCGGCATCATCACCGCGCTGGGTGTGGCGGCGGCGATGCAGGCACATGCGGGGCCGATGCCACCGCTGCGTTCGGTGCAGGTGTCCTTCATCGGCCCGGCGGTTGGGCAGCTGTCGTTTACCCCGCAGCTGCTGCGCGAGGGCAAGTCCGTGGTGAATGTCGGCGTGGATGTGCACGCCGATGGCGCGCTGGCGGCGCGCTTGATTCTGGTGTTTGGCCGCGCGCGTGACAGTGCCATCGCCCATGACTTCTGCGAACGGCCGGCGGTCGCCGAGCCGCTGGCCTGCCGGGAGTTCAAGATGTCGGAGATGCCGTTTGCGCCGGCGTTCACCCGTAACTTCCAGATGCGACCGGCTGGCGGCGCCCTGCCGGTTTCGGGCGCGACGCATCCGGAATTTCTGATCTGGATGCGGCACAACGACGCCAGCGGTGTGGATCCGGCCGTGGCACTGGTGGCCATGGCCGATGCGCTTCCCCCGGCAGCGTTCACCGGCTTCACCGCACCGGCGCCGATCAGTTCGATCAACTGGAGCTTTGATCTGCTGGAGCCGGTGCCGGCGGGTGAATGGTTCCTGCTGCGTTCCTTCAGCGAGCATGCGCGCGACGGTTATTCATCGCAGGACATGCATGTCTGGAACGCACAGGGGCAGTTGCTGATGCGTGGCCGCCAGAGCGTGGCGGTGTTTGCCTGAGCGTGCGCCACAGGCAATGATCGCGGCTGGATTTCCCGGGGGAGAGGCGCATGCGGATGTTCGGCAGCGTGGCGCTGTTGGTGGCGATGCTGGGCTGGAGCGCCTGGTTTGTGATCTGCAATGTCTATGAGTTCGCCCCGGCGCTGAACCCGTGGGCGCTGGCGGTGGGTTGGGTAGTTGCGTTGCCGGGTTGGATCGGTGCCTGGCGGTCAAACAAGCGCAGCCGATGGGGCTGGGGGCTGTGTGGATTGGCCGCCAGCGTCGGCGTGTATCTGCTGCTGATCCACCGCGGCGTACTACTTTGAGTTGCCGGCCAGCGCCTTGCGAAGGAACGCCAGCACCGCCGGGCCGCTTTCGCGGTCAGCCCGCGCGTAGCCGGAAGGCGTGCCGCCCACCGGGACATACGGGCCGGTGTCATGGCGGAACGTGGTGGGCTGGTACATCTGCGTGATCAGGTGGCCGGCGTCGGAGTAATAGAGCACTGCGTCAGGTTGCGGCACGCTGCGGCGTTGCAGGCGGCGCAGCGCCACGGCCGCCATCTCACCGGAAGCACCCAGCTGGTCATCGCCCCCGGCGACCAGCAGCACCGGGCCGTTGATGCGCTCGATGGGCAGGGTGGCCTTCTCCAGTGCCGCGGCATGTTCGCCGGGTTGGTTCCAGTTGATTTTTTCCAGATACGGCAGGAACGGTAGGTCGCGTCCCTTGAAGGTAAGCGCGGGCAGATCCACCGCCCTGTAATCCGCCGGCGGAACATCGCGACGAATGCCGCGGAACGGTGCCGGGCTGCCGACCCACGACACCACGGCCTGCAGGCGCGGGTCGTGCGCCGCCGACGCCATGGCAACAATGCCGCCCCAGGAGCCGCCCATCACTCCGATGCGGCCGGCAAACGGCTGCGTCTGCAGCCAATCCGCCACGCGGCTGACTGGGTCAATCGGCACGCGCACCAGGTCGCTCGGCAGGCCGGGCATGCGGTAGTACGCCACCGCCACGGCGACAAAGCCGTTGGAAGCCAGCCACGCGGCGTAGTAATTGGCGGTGGCAATGCCGCCTTCCGCACCGCCCAGGGTGATGACGACCGGATGCCTGTGGCCATCGCGCAGTGCGCCGTGTGGACGATAGAGGTTGCCGACCACGCCTTCGATTTGCAGCGGTTCGGCGCGCACGTCGGCGGCGTTGATGCGGCGGAGCAGGGTCTGTTCGCCGATCAGGGTGTCGTCAACATAGGCCTGCAGCGTGAAGCGGGCTGGTGCATGGAGCAGACCATCGGCGCTGCTGACCATCGGCAGTGGACTGGGTTGGCCGCGGCCGTTCTCCGGCTGCATCGACCAGAACAGCCCCATCGCGTCCACGCCGATGTAGCTGCCGTGTTCGGCGCCCGCGCTGGCGGTGTCCATCTGGCCGTGGATGTCGGCGCGGAAGCGTGCCTGCGATATCCACTCGACTCCGCGGCTGTCACGCATGGACAGGCGAAGCTGCACGGCCTGGGTGGGCAGCAGGCCTTCCACGGTCATGCGTACGGGCTGATCGGCCGGGCCATCAAGCGGCGTGGCGACGAGCCGGGCGGCGAGGGCGGGCGCTGCGCAGGACAGCAGCAGAGCAGTGAGCAGGAATCGGCGCATGGGCGGCAACAGTGCGGAAAGGCCGCCATGGTGCGGTGATGCGAGGGGACTCCACAGGGTATTTGGCTTGAGGCGTGCGCCGGCTGGCGCGAGTGGGGCGCGCGCTCAGTGCGGCGATGTTCCCTGCATGCAGGCATCGAACGTCACGCGATACAGCCGGCTCAGTGGCAGGCGTGTGTCGTCGCTCAGGAACAGGGTGGCGTCGCCGTTGCGGCGGGGTTCCAGCGCGCGGATACGCGCACGGTTCACGATCACCGCACGCTGCACCTGGATGAAGCCGGCATCGGCCAGTTGCTCGGCCAGGCGGCTGATGCTCTCGCGCAGCAGGTGCACCTGCCGGCCAACATGCACGCAGGCGTAGTGGCCGGCGCTGTCGATGTAGTCGATGTCCTGCAGGGCGATGTAGTCGACGCTGCCGGCATTGCGGATGCAAAGTGATTGCGGGGTGTTGCCGGTGTCGCGCGACAGCTGGCGGCGCGCGCGGTCCAGTGCCAGGGCAAGGCGCGCGGCATCCAGCGGTTTGAGCAGGTAGTCCACGGCACCGAGCGCGTACGAGGCCACGGCATGCTCGGCATGGGCGGTGGTGAAGATGATCAGTGGAGCGGGTGCGGGAAGCTCGCGGGCCAACTGCATGCCGTCCTCCCGACCGAGCTGGATATCCAGCAACAACAGGTCCGCCGGTTCGCGTTCCAGCAGTTGCCGTGCCCGGGCGCTGTCGCCGGCCTCGCCGCTGACCTGCATGTCGCTGTGTGCGGCCAGCAGGTGGCGCAGTTTGTCGCGTGCCAGCGGCACGTCATCGACCAGCATCACCTTGATCATGCGGGCGCCTGTTGCTGCATGGGCAGGACAATGCGGGTGCGGCAATGCCGGCCCTCACGCTGGACTTCCACCTGCGCGCCCGCACCGTGCAATGCCTGCAGCCGCTCGCGGCTGGCCTGCAGGCCGATGCCCAGGCCCGCGCCAGCATCGCCGCATGGGTTGGTAAGCAGCAGTTCGAGCTGGCCGTCCTTCACCTCCATCGCCAGTGCGATGGGTGCGGCCGGCGCACCGGGGGCAGTGGCGAAGCGCACCGCGTTGTCGATGAACGGCTGCAACAGCAGGGTTGGCACCACGGCCTGCCACGCGTCGGCGGTGGCGCTCAGCTGCAACGGCAGTGGCCGCTCCTGCAGCAGTTGCTGCAACTCAACGAAGGCCACGGTGTTGGCGACTTCCTCGCGCAGCGTGATCTGCGGTGCGCTGTCGAGCAGGGTGCGCAGCAGTTCGCCCAGCTGTGCCAGCGCGGCGTCGGCGCGGCTGGCATCCCGGTAGCCGAGGCTGCCGATGGCATTGAGCGCATTGAACAGGAAGTGGTGATTCAACCGTGCGGCCAATGCTTCCTGGCGTGCCTGCGCCAGTCGCTCGCCGCGGCGTCGATACCGTTGCATGTAGGCCAATGTCTGACCGATGCCGATGACGGCGAAGTAGGTGGGCAGGGCGAACAGGCTGGTGGCCAGCATCGTCTGTCGCCACGCGTCGGGCAGTGCCATCGGCTGTGGCAACTGCGACAGGAGAATTCCCAGCAGCCAGCCACTGCTCGAAAGCACGGGGATCACCAGCATGCCGGTCAGCAGCAACCGGCCGAGCGCGGCGGTATTTTTCCCCAGCCCAAGCGGCCAGCGGTCACATAGCCGCCACAGCAGCGGGGTGGCCAGCATCCAGGGCAGGTAGACGCCCAGCAGGAAAATACCGTTGCCGAGCAGTGAGGCGAGCAACGGCTTGCTGCGGATCGGCCCGGTGATCTGCACCGCCGGCAGGGTCAGCAGGCCCAGCAGCAACCAGCCGCCAATGATCCACGGCCACGGGACGTTGACGGCCCTGTGGTGCGGCGTGGTTGCGGAGCGGGTCGAGGATGCCGGTTGCATCTGGGCAAAGACGTGCGGCGCCGTTGGACGCCGCTGTCGCTTACATCTTGCGCACGCGGAAGCGCTTGCCCTTGATCTTGCCGGCTTCCAGCCGCGAGATGGCCTTGCCGGCCTGCTCGCGGGCGATGGCCACATACGAGCGGGTGGGGAAGATGTCGATCTTGCCGATGGCCTTGCCCGGCAGGCCGGCATCGCCGGTCAGTGCGCCGAGGATGTCACCGGCGCGCAGCTTGTCGGTCTTGCCGCCATCGATGCGCAGGGTGGTCATCGCCGCCTGCGGCAGCTCGGCCGGGCGTGCGGTGGCCAGCGGGGTCTTCTGCCAGTTCAACGGATTGCCCTGTGCTGCTTCGACGGCATCGGCGCGGTTGCGTTCGCGGCCACTGACCAGGCTCATCGCCAGGCCACGGCGACCGGCGCGGCCGGTGCGGCCCACGCGGTGCTGGTAGGTGTCGATGTCGGTGGGCAGCTCGTAGTTGATCACCGCAGCAAGGTCTTCCACGTCCAGGCCACGCGCGGCCACGTCACTGGCGACCAGCACGTTGCAACTGCGGTTGGAGAACTGCAGCAGCACTTCATCGCGGTCGCGCTGCTCCATGTCGCCGTGCAGGGCCAAGGCCGAGAAGCCAAACTGGCGCAGCGAGTTGGCCACTTCGTCCACGTCCTTGCGGGTATTGCAGAACACCACCGCGGATTCGGGCGTGTACTTGAGCAGCAGGCCGCCCAGGGCTTTCTGCCGGTGTGCGGGCTCGGCCTCGAAGAACAGGTGCTGGATGGCCGGTGCTTCAGCCTGGCCGTCAACGGTGACTTCCACCGGATCGTTGAGCAGCGCGCGCGCCAGCTCGCGGATTTCGTCCGGGAAAGTGGCCGAGAACAGCAGGCTCTGGCGTTCCTTGTGGGTGCGGCCGGCGATTTCGCGGATCGGCTCCTCGAAGCCCATGTCCAGCATGCGGTCGGCTTCGTCCAGCACGAAGCTGCGGACCTGGCCGAGGTTCAACGCGCGCTTGCGCGCCAGCTCCTGCACACGGCCGGGGGTGCCGACCACGACCTGCGGGTCATGCGCTTCCAGCGAGGCCAACTGCGGGCCCAGCGGCATGCCGCCGGTGAGGATCAGCAGTTTGAGGTTGGGAATGCCGGTGGCCAGCTTGCGCAGCTGCTTGCCGACCTGGTCAGCCAGTTCGCGGGTAGGGCAGAGCACCAGTGCCTGGGTGCGGCCGATGGCCGGGTCCAGGCGGTTGAGCAGGCCCAAGCCGAAGGCAGCGGTCTTGCCACTGCCGGTAGGGGCCTGCGCGATCACGTCGCGGCCTTCCAGGATCGGCGGTAGGCTCAGTGCCTGCACGGGCGTCATCGTGGTGTAGCCCAGCGCGTCGATGCCGGGAGCGAGTGCCGGCGACAGCGGCAGGGAGGAGAAGTCATTCATGCGGCATTTTCGCAGAAGCCGCGTGTACATGCCTGCTCTGCTGTCAAAGCCCCTCTCCCGCGCGCGGGAGAGGGGTTGGGGTGAGGGGAGGCTTCCAGCTCACATAGCTCGCGCAGCTCAAAGCCACCTCCATCCGCCCCCTGCTTTCGTGAAGGCAGGCTCTACACGCACCTTCCCCCGCAGGCGGGAGAAGGCAGGGTCATAGCAATGCTCGAACTCCGAGGTTGATCACCAAACCACCAGCCAACAGCCAGGCGAACAGCAAGGCCGCCAGCAGCATCGGTTTGGGGCCGGCCTGGCGCAGGGCCGAGGCGTGCGTGGTCAGGCCCAGCGCAGCCATCGCCATGGACAGCAGTGCGGTGTCCAGGTCGACCATCAATTGGACCAGCGAAGCGGGCAGCAACTGCAGGGAGTTGAACGCGACCATGGCGATGAAGCCGAACGCGAACCAGGGAACAGTGATCTTCGAGCGTTCGCCGCCACCCTTGCGCTCACCACGGGCCAGCAAGGCCGACAGCCCGACCAGGAACGGCGCCAGCATCATCACCCGCACCATCTTGGTGATGACGGCCGCATCGGCCGCCGGTTCGCTGATCGCCCGGCCAGCGGCCACCACCTGCGCCACTTCATGCACGGTGGCGCCGGTGAATACACCGAAGCCGGTTTCATCCAGCGGCATCCAGCCGGCGCTGGCGCCCCATTGGTAGAGCAGGGGATACAGGAACATCGCCAAGGTGCCGAACACCACCACCGTGGCCACGGCGACCGCTACCTGCTCGGCGCGGCCCTTGACCACAGGTTCGGCGGCCATCACCGCCGCAGCACCGCAGATCGAGCTGCCGGCACCGATCAGCAGGGCCGAGTTGCGGTCCAGCCCCAGCATGCGGGTGCCCAGCCACCAGGCCAGGGCGAAGGTGGAACACAACACCAGGGCATCGATCACCACGCCCGCAACACCCACCTGGCCGATGTCCTGCAGGGTCAGGCGCAGGCCGTACAGGATGATGCCGGCGCGCAGCAGGGTGGCCTTGGAGAAGCCGACGCCCGCCGCAGCGCGTGGCGCCAGCGTGGTGTAGGCGGTATTGCCGATGGCAATGCCGATCACGATGGCCAGGGTCAGTGCGCTGATGCCATGGGCCTGCAGCCACGGCAACGAGCCCAGCCAGATCGAGACGCCGGCAATGGTGGCGGTCAGCAACAGGCCGGGCAGGAGTTTGGGAATCGGGTGGCTCAGGCGGTGTGCGGCGGTGTTCATGACGATGGGTTATCAGAAGATGCCCCATCCTGATCCCGGCGTTATCAGCTGTAAAACGGATAGTATTTGTAAATTCAACCTGTCTAATGGGTAGGTCATGCATCTGTCACTGCGCCAACTGCAGATCTTCTCGGCCATCGCTGAGGCCGGCACGACAACCGCGGCGGGCGAAACCATTGGCCTGTCGCAGTCTGCGGTGAGTGCCGCACTGAACGAGCTGGAGAGCCTGCTTGGCCTTGCGCTGTTTGATCGGGTCGGCCGGCGCCTGGTGCTCAATGGCCATGGCCGGGCGCTGCTGCCGGAAGCGCGCACGCTGCTGGCCGGCATGGCCGATATCGAGCGCCGCTTCAGCACGAGGCAGGAAGCGACCGCGCCGGTACGATGGCGGCTTGGGGCCAGTACCACCATCGGCAATTACCTGATGCCGGCACGCATTGCCGATCTGCTTGAGGTAAATCCCCGGGCGCATGTTGACCTGGTCATCGGCAACACCCGCGAGGTCACCAGTGCTGTCCAGCGGCTGGAAGTGGATATCGGCCTGATCGAAGGCCCCAACCATGAGCCCGGACTGGAGGTTGCCGAGTGGATGGATGACGAGTTGGTCATCGTGTTCGGCGCGCGTCATCCCCTGGCGGCGGAACTGAAGCAGGGCGCGGACATGGGCCTGTTGCGCCGGGCGTGCTGGCTGCTGCGTGAACCCGGCTCGGGCACCCGCGAGGCTGCTGAGCAGGCCTTGTTGCCGCATCTGCAGGGCTTTGCCGAAGTGCTGCAACTGGGCGGCACCGAGGCAATCAAGCAGGGCGCGGTAGCCGGACTGGGGCTGGCCTGCCTGTCGCGGCATGCGGTGGCCGACCTGGTGGCGCTGGGCCGGCTGCAGGTATTGCGCACCCCGTTGCCGCCGTTGAGCCGCCGTCTTTGGCTGGTGCGCCACCCCGGCAAGCGGGTGCCGGCCAGTCTGCGGCAGCTGCTGGGCTTGCCCGCGAACGTCTTCGCTGACGGCTAGTCCCGTACAATGGGCGGATGTCCTTGATTACTTTGCAGAACGTCGACTACAGCGTCGGCGGCCCGTTGTTGCTGGAAAAAGCTGAACTGTCGATCGAAGCCGGCGAGCGCATCGCCCTGATCGGCCGCAACGGCGCCGGCAAATCCACCTTGATGAAGTTGATGGCCGGCGAGCTCAAGCCCGACGACGGCGAAGTGCGCGTCCAGCAGGGCGTTCGCGTCACCCGGCTGGAGCAGTTGGTGCCGCACGGCGCCGACGGCAGTGTGTTCGACGTAGTCGCCGATGTCTTGGGCGAACTGGGCCACTGGCTGGCCGAGTTCCACCGCCTGAGCCACGCCGAGGTGTTCGATGGCGACGCCATGGGCGATGTGCAGGCCAAGATCGACGCCGCCGACGGCTGGGGCCTGGACCAGCGCGTGGCTGAAACCCTGACCAAACTTGAGCTGGATGGCGAGGCCGAATTCGGCCGCTTGTCCGGCGGCATGAAGCGCCGTGTGCTGCTGGCGCGTGCGTTGGTGGCCGGCCCGGACGTGCTGTTGCTCGACGAACCGACCAACCACCTGGACATCGAAGCCATCGATTGGCTGGAAGGTTTCCTCAAGGGCTGGAATGGCTGCGTGGTGTTCGTCACCCATGACCGCCGCTTCCTGCGCGCGCTGGCCACCCGCATCGTCGAGATCGACCGTGGCCAGGTGACCAGCTGGCCGGGCGACTGGGAGAACTACGAGCGCCGCCGCGAGGAGCGCCTCAACGCGCAGGCACAGGAAAACGCCCGCTTCGACAAACTGCTGGCGCAGGAAGAAGTGTGGATCCGCCAGGGAATCAAGGCCCGTCGTACCCGCGACGAAGGCCGCGTGCGCCGCCTCAAGGCGATGCGCAACGAGCGCAGCCAGCGCCGTGAACTCAGCGGCAACGTCAAGCTGGAAGCGGCCGGCGCGGAGAACTCCGGCAAGAAGGTCATCGACATCAAGGAGGTGAACTTCGCCTTCGGCGAGCGGGTGATGATCAAGGATTTCTCGACCACCATCCTGCGTGGCGACCGCATCGGCCTGATTGGCCCCAACGGCAGCGGCAAGACCACGCTGCTCAAGCTGTTGCTGGGCGAACTGCAGCCGGACAGCGGCGAAGTGCGCCAGGGCACCAACCTGCAGATCGCCTACTTCGACCAGTACCGCGCCACGCTGCGCGAGGACTGGAGCGCGATCGAGAACGTGGCCGAAGGTGCGGACTTCATCGACCTCAACGGCAAGCGCAAGCATGTGCATGCCTACCTGCAGGATTTCCTGTTCACCCCGGAGCGTGCGCGCGCGCCGATCACCCGCCTGTCCGGCGGTGAGCGCAACCGCCTGCTGCTGGCCAAGCTGTTCGCGCAGCCATCCAACCTGCTGGTGATGGACGAACCGACCAACGACCTGGACGTGGAAACCCTGGAGCTGCTGGAAGAGTTGCTGGGCGACTACAGCGGCACCTTGCTGCTGGTCAGCCACGACCGTGACTTCCTGGACAACGTGGTCACCTCCACGCTGGTGCTGGAAGGCGAGGGCAAGGTGGGCGACTACATCGGCGGCTACAGCGACTCGCTGCGCCAGCGTCCGGCGCCGGCCATGAGTGGCATGGCCGTGGCCAAGGCCTCGGCAACCGCCGCGCCTGCGGCCAAGCCGGCGGCACCTGTGGCCGAAGCAGCACCGGCCAAGCGCAAGCTCAGCTTCAAGGATGCACGCGAGCTGGAGCAGCTGCCGGGCAAGATCGAGCAACTGGAACTGGACGTGGAAGGTCTGACCAGCGCGATGAACGATCCGGCGTTCTATACCCGTTCCAGCGCCGAAGTCACCGCGCACACGCAGAAGCTGAGCAAAGTGCAGGCGGAGCTGGATGCGGCGTATGCGCGCTGGCAGGAGCTGGATGCCTGAGTGGCTGGTACGCGGTTGAGGCCTGACCAGCGTCGTGCCTCGGCTGCTGAGATTGAGCCCCTCTCCCGCCTGCGGGAGAGGGGTTGGGGTGAGGGGGCGCCGCAGACGCCTATCAGCCGCAGCGATGAAGAACGCGTCGCCACGCGTCCAGGAGGCAAACCATGAAAAGCTCTCCTCATCCGCCCCTTCGGGGCACCTTCCCCCCAAAGGGGGCTGCAGTCCCGCTCACGGGAGAAGGAATTGGTCTCATGCAATTGCGGTTGATGCGTCTGGCGGCCAGCTCGGACGGCCAGATCAGGTCAGTACTGCCAACCCGTTTTCCATTGCGTTGATGCAGGCAGCACGCCCGCTTAATCCTCCGCCGCTTCCCCATCAACGCCAGGCTCCGAGCCTGCATTGGGCAGTTCCAGGAAGGCCCAGAACGGCACATTGTCCTCGGCCCAACTGGCCGAGGCTTCGGAAAGGATGTCGAGCAAGGTGTCAAAGTCGCCGCTGCTGCCTTGGCGCAGGTCGTCGGCGTCACTGAACAACAACGCATAGCCATTGGCCGGCAACCACGACAGGTCGCGCAGGCCGTCGGATAGGGCGTCCCAGTTGCGGCCCCAGCCGGGTGGGAAATCCAGCTGCGTTCCGATGCGCATCAACAGCGTGCGCTTGTCGATGCAGCCTTCCATGTCCACCCGCAGCACCTTGAGCCCGGCATCGCGCGCTGCGGCGGCCAGGCCGCCCAGGTCGCCGTCGCCCACGCCATACACGCCGGCCTGGCTGGCATCTTCCAGGCCCATGTCGAAACCGCTGTCACTCATGGCGTTCTCCGGTGGCGGGTACTTCAAAGCTGCGGAAACTCTCGTAATGGTCGTCGGTGTAGTACCAGGCATCCGGTGGATTGCCGCCGGTGACGATGCGCTTGGCGCCGCGGTGACCCAGGCCGGGCGTATCGACGGTGTATTCGCGGTAGTAGCCGCGCGGGCGCTGCGGCAGCTGCCGTTCGCGGTTGCCGAACACGCTGCCGTCCTTGCTGTATGGATACGGCCCGCCCTGTTGGATCAGGGTGATGGTGCGGCGTGCTTCAGCAGGCAGGAAGGCGGGCAGGGGATCCTTGTCCGCCTTGTTCGCATGCGGCGGCGTGGCCACATCGCCGGCGACGTCCTGGGTCAGCGAAGGCGCAAACCGGGGAGCGGGCGGCTGCTGCAGCGTGCGCATTCCCCATAGCCCAACAATGAGCAGGATTACAGCAGTGACCAGTAATTGGGGCTTGCGCATTGGTGGCGAAAAGGCAGCGGACAAGGCTGCGATTATTACGCGCACGTGCAACTTTTTTTGAACGGGAGATTCATCGGCGCATGTTTCACGTCGAGGTAACAACCGCAGCGCAAGTTGCGTTGCGCCGGGCCAGGCCCAGAGACGGGACAAAGTTTCCTTTACATCGGCCTTGGTAAGTTGTGGCTTCGTCCCTACTATTCACTGCGCACCGCCCGGTTTTCCGCCGGGCGCAGAACCCAGGCAATCAGACGGAGATCCCTCATGGCCTACACCCTTCCCAAGCTGCCTTACGCCTACGACGCCCTTGAGCCGCACATTGATGCGGCGACGATGGAAATCCACCATTCCAAGCACCACCAGACCTACATCAACAACGTCAATGCGGCACTGGAAGGCACCGAATACGCCGACCTGCCGGTCGACGAGCTGGTCAAGAAGACCAAGTCGCTGCCGGAAAACCTGCAGGGCCCGGTGCGCAACAACGGTGGCGGCCATGCCAACCACTCGCTGTTCTGGACGGTGATGTCGCCCAACGGCGGCGGCAATCCGGTTGGTGACGTGGCCAAGGCCATCGATTCGCAGCTGGGCGGCTTTGAAAAGTTCAAGGAAGCCTTCACCAAGGCCGCGTTGACCCGTTTCGGCAGCGGCTGGGCGTGGCTGAGCGTCACCCCGGACAAGAAGGTGGTCGTTGAGTCTTCGGCCAACCAGGACAGCCCGCTGATGGACGGCAACACCCCGATCCTGGCGCTGGACGTGTGGGAACACGCCTACTACCTGAAGTACCAGAACCGCCGCCCGGAATACATTGGCGCGTTCTTCAACGTGGTTGACTGGAACGAAGTCGAGCGTCGTTACCAGGAAGCCATCGCCTGATACGGCGGTGACAAGGCCGCTTCAGTGCCCGATGGCGCTGGAGCGGGCTGAAAGACAAAGGCCGGGCATTGCCCGGCCTTTGTTGTTTGTGTGGACCCGCACGCGCGGCGGTCAATGCGCCCCGTTGAGGCTTTCGGCCGGTTCTGTGGCTTCGGCAGGGATGACACGGGTCAAACGCAGGGTAGCCATCGCGCCCAGCCGTTGCGCCGGACGTGATTCGCTGGCGGGCAGTTCGATGGATTGCTGGCGGATATCGGCGAAGCTGCGCACCTGGTACAGCACATCCATGCCGTGCTCATCGCTGTTGCGGGCACGGGTGTCTCCCTGGCGCATGGAAGGGTTGCGTCGTGCGGGCTGGAAGCCGGGCAACTGACGCACCAGCTCCTCGGTGGGAGCGGCGAAGTCGCCAACGATCAGGGTTGGCAGGCCGCCGCTGGTGGCATCCATCCAGGAGCGCAGGTCGGCGGCCTGGTGGCCACGGGCGACCGGAGAGTTGTCGGTGGGGCGCATGGTTGCCGCATAGAGGTTCAAATGCGCGTGCTGCAACTGCAGGCGCTGCATGCCGGCTGCGGCAGGCGTCTGGTCGCCATGCAACAGGGTGACGGCGTCCTCCAGCGTGGTCAGGCGGGTCAGGACGGCGTGGCCGTGGCGCAGCGGCTGGCTCGGGCGGTCGGCACTGATGAAGTCGCAGCTGTATTTCAAGCGGTTGCCCAGCCAGCAGGCCGGGTTTGCGGTGCCGGATTGGTTGACGTCCTGTACCACGATGACGTCGGCGCGCAGTTCCTCCATGAGGGCGGCAATGCGGTCGCGGCTGTCTGTCCAGCCGCTCTCCATGGCCGGCAGGTGCAGGCTGGCGATCCTGATCACCGGCATTGCCGGCTCGGCCAACGCGGAAAAGGACAGCGCCAACAATCCAAAACAACCCAGACGCAGCATTGCAACGGCTCAGGGAAAGGAGGTGCATATCGTAATCCGGGCACCGTCCAAGCCATGTGCAGAGTGTGGCCGTCACCCTGGGATACGGGCACGCACGGGCGCGTGATGACGGCATGATGGGTTACGCTTGCAACCTTTGTATTAACTGATCGCCTCCTGATGACGACCAACCACGCAGCCGCCACTCCCGCCCCGACGGGCAAGATGCCCCGCCAGATTCCCTACATCATCGGCAACGAGGGCTGCGAGCGCTTCAGCTTCTACGGGATGCGCAACATCCTGGTGCAGTTCCTGATCACCTCCACGCTGCTGCAGCACATCCTGGATTCGGGTGAGCGCGCGCTGGCGGCCAAGGACCTGATGCACACCTTCATGATCGGTGTGTACTTCTTCCCGCTGCTGGGCGGCTGGGTCGCTGACCGCTTCTTCGGCAAGTACAACACCATCCTGTCCTTCAGCCTGGTGTACTGCCTGGGCCATGCCTTCCTGGCGGTGTTCGAGGAAAGCCGCATGGGCTTCTTCGCCGGCCTGGGCCTGATTGCCTTTGGCGCCGGCGGCATCAAGCCGCTGGTGGCTTCGTTCGTCGGTGACCAGTTCGACCAGAGCAACAAGCATCTGGCCAAGAAGGTGTTCGACGCCTTCTACTGGATCATCAACTTCGGCTCGCTGTTTGCCTCGTTGACGATGCCGCTGTTCCTGAAGAACTTCGGCCCGGCCGTGGCTTTCGGTATCCCGGGCCTGCTGATGTTCATTGCCACCTTCGTGTTCTGGCTGGGCCGCAAGAAGTACGTGCTGATCAAGCCGGATATCGCTGAGAACCCGCATTCCTTCAGCAGAGTGATCCGTACCGCATTGTTCGCGGAAAAGGCCGGCAAGAGTCGCCCGGGCCTGCTGCTGGCGGGCCTTGGCCTGGTGGCTGCGGTGGCGGCGCTGGCGATGACGCCGGTGCTGGGCTTCGTGATTGCCGCCTGTATCGCGCTGGTGCTGATCATTGCCGGCGTGGGTGGTGGCGCTTGGTTGCAGCTGGATCGCGCCCGTGGCATCCACCCCGATGAGGCGGTCAATGGGGTGCGCAATGTGCTGCGGGTGCTGGTGATCTTTGCGCTGGTCACGCCGTTCCATTCGCTGTTCGACCAGAAGGCCTCGACCTGGGTGCTGCAGGGCGAAGAGATGACCAAGCCGGCCTGGTTCGTGGCCTCGCAGATGCAGGCCTTGAACCCGGCGCTGGTTATGATCCTGATCCCGTTCAACAACCTGGTGCTGTACCCGATGCTGGCCAAGTTCGGCTGGGAGCCGACCGCACTGCGCCGCATGACCGCGGGTATCGCCTTCAGCGGCCTTGCCTGGATTGTGATCGGTGGCATCCAGGTGGTGATGGATGGCGGCGAGCCGATGTCCATCGTCTGGCAGGTGTTGCCGTACGCGCTGCTGACCTTCGGTGAAGTGCTGGTCTCGGCCACCGGCCTGGAGTTTGCGTACAGCCAGGCGCCGCAGTCGATGAAGGGCGTGGTGATGAGTTTCTGGAACCTGACCACCACCATCGGCAACCTGTGGGTGCTGCTGGCCAACTTCGCGGTGCGCAATGACACGGTGACAGGTAACATCGCCACCACTGGATTGAGCGTGACCGCCTTCCAGATGTTCTTCTTCGCCGGCTTCGCATTGTTGGCGGCCCTGGCGTTCGGCTTGTATGCGCGGCGTTACAAGGTGGTCGACAACTATCGCGCGGCGGCCTGAGCCCCCAAGAGATCCACGGCATGTTCACCCTGATCCTGATCGCCATCACCGCGCTGGTGTCCTGGATGGCGTTTTCCAACCGCAAGCTGGCCGACCGGCTGATCCTGTGGCCGCCGGCCATCGACCGTCACAAGCAGTACGACAGGTTGGTGACTTACGGCTTCCTGCATGCGGACTTCCCGCACCTGCTGTTCAACATGGTCACGCTGTTCTTCTTCGGGCGGCCCATCGAGGCATTGATGGGCCGGTTGACCGGGCACTGGTGGGTGTTCCCGCTGTTCTACCTGGCCGCGTTGGTGGTTTCGATCCTGCCCAGCTACCTGAAGAACCAGAAGAACCCCAATTACCTCAGCCTGGGTGCTTCAGGTGCGGTGTCGGCAGTGTTGTTCGCCTTCATCCTGGTGTCGCCGTGGTCACTGATCTTCGTGTTCTTCATCCCGGCGCCGGCCATCCTCTACGCCCTGTTCTATGTGGGCTACAGCATCTGGATGGACAAGAAGGGCGCTGACAACGTCAATCACAGCGCACACCTGGCCGGTGCTGCATTCGGCGTGATGTTCATGCTGTTCATGTCGCCGGACCTGCTGCAGCACTTCATGACCAGCCTGATGAACCCCAGTTTCGGCCGCTGATCCCTGCGGTTGGGGCAACGCAACAAGGCGGCGCATTGCGTCGCCTTGTTCGTTTCCGGGACATCCGCAGCAGGCGTACAGTTGCACAGAACAGTTTGCGCGGCCTTGACCTGGCCGCGGACACAATGCCGAAAGTAGCCTGTGCCAGCCCGAATGAATTTTCCGGACCAGGCCCGACTCCCACTCTGGAATGACGCACATGACAAGCACCCCCGAGCAACACCCCATCGACCACAACCCGGCCCAGGCCTGTTTCGAGACCGCGGTGGACGGCCATCGCGCCGTCCTGGAATACCAGCTTGAAGATGGCGTCATGGTCATCACCCACACCGGCGTGCCCGAGGCCATCGGCGGGCGCGGTATTGCCGCCGAACTGACCCGCGCCGCACTGGCCCATGCGCGTGCGACCGGCCTGAAAGTGGTGCCTGCCTGCGCCTATGCGGCGGCCTTCATGCAACGTCATTCCGAGTACACGGACCTGCTGGGATAATGCGCAGGGGCGGCCGGCCCATGGGGGGCCCGGCAGTAACACCGAGGACAGAACGAATGAACAGGTTTGCACAGGGAACGTTTGCGGCAGCAGCCATGCTGTTGGTCTTGGCAGGATGCAAGAAAGAGGGGCAACCGGACACGGTGACGGCTACGCCGGAGCAACCGGCCACGCCAGTGGAAACCGCGCCGGAGGCAACACCCAGCAACTTGAGTGATGTCATCGAACACACCCCCAACTACATGGTGGGCATCAGCTATCCGCCGGCGGCGGCCAAGTACCCGGGCCTGGCGCAGGAGCTGACCAGCTACGCCGGGCACGCCAGGGCCGAGCTGCTCAAGGCCGCCAGCGAACTGGGTAACGACAAGCCTACTGCACCCTACGAACTGTCCCTGTCCTTCGACATGCTGATGGATACCCCGAAGGTCGTTGCCGTCTCGGCCGATGGCAGCAGCTACACCGGCGGTGCACACGGCCAGCCGCTGGTGGCGCGTTTTGTCTGGCTGCCGGAACAGCAGAAACTGCTCAAGGCCGAAGACCTGATCAACACGCCCAAGGGGTGGCAGGCGGTCAGTGATTACGTGGAAGACAAGCTGCTGGAGCAGGCCACCGTTCGTGCCCAGGGTGAAGACCTGTCGCCGGAGGAACAAGTGGAGCAGGTGCGCAACCTGTCGCGGATGATCGATGAAGGCACCGCGCCGGAGCCGGCCAACTTCTCGCAGTTCCAGCCGGTGCTGGACGACGCGGGCCGCGTCAGCGGGCTGCGTTTTGTGTTCCCGCCGTATCAGGTTGGGCCGTATTCCGACGGCACCCAGACCGTGGACGTGCCGGCCGCCGTGCTGCTGCCGAACGTGGCAGCGGACTACCGGGAGTTGTTCTCGCAGAACTGAACCATGGAGGCCAGCGATGGATGCAGGGTTGCAACGACGTGTCGAAGCATTGCTGCAGGAAGCGGATGTGGTTCCTGGTGGAACCCGCCCGCAGGATATCGACATCCTCGACCCGCGCTTTCATGCGCGGGTGCTGGCCGAGGGTTCGCTTGGCTTGGGTGAGAGCTACATGGAAGGCTGGTGGCAGGCCCATTCGCTGGATGGGTTCCTGACCCATCTGCTGGACGCCCGCCTCGACGAACGCGTGCATGGCAGTGGTGAAGTCTGGGACGCGCTCAAGGCCAAGCTGTTCAACCTGCAGGCCGGGCAGGGCAGTTACGAAGTCGGCAAGCGCCACTACGACCTGGGCAACGATCTGTACCGGGCCATGCTCGGCAAGCGGCTGGTCTACAGCTGCGGGTACTGGCGCAATGCCGACACCCTTGACGCCGCCCAGGAAGCCAAGCTGGAGTTGATCTGCCGCAAGCTCGGGCTGCGCCCGGGCATGCGCGTGCTGGATATCGGCTGTGGTTGGGGCGAGGCGCTCAAGTACGCGGCCGAGCACTACGGCGTGCAGGGCGTTGGCGTGACCATCTCCGCCGAGCAGGCGGCATTTGCACAAACGCTGTGTGCGGGCCTGCCGGTGGAGATTCGCCTGCAGGATTACCGCGAGCTGGACGAACCCTTCGACACGATTCTGTCGGTGGGCATGTTCGAGCACGTCGGGGTCAAGAACTACCGCACCTACTTTGAGGTGGCCCGGCGTTGCCTGGGCGAGGAAGGCTTGTTCCTGCTGCACAGCATCGGCACCAATGTCAGTCGCGATCGCACCGACCCGTGGATCGCCAAATACATCTTCCCCAACTCGATGTTGCCCTCGGCCGCGCAGATCACCGACGCGATGGAAGGGCTGTTCGTGCTGGAGGACTGGCACAACTTCGGTACGGATTACGACCGCACGCTGCAGGCGTGGCGTGCCAATGTCGAGGCTGCCTGGGATCAACTCGACGCGCGCTACGACGAGCGCTTCCGCCGCATGTGGCGGTTCTACCTGGCCGCGTCGATGGCGACATTCCGCACCCGGCATTCGCAGCTGTGGCAGCTGGTGCTGTCGCCGCGCGGGGTGCGTGGGGGGTATCTGGGGGTTAGGTGAGGCGGGGGTTGCGGCTGATCTTCTCGCGCGTGAATCCTTCCCCTCTCCCCAACCCCTCTCCCCAACCCCTCTCCCGCCTGGGGAGAGGGGCTTTTAAAGCTGCAATTACAGGCATCGCCTCAGGTCGCAGTACACGAAGCCCCTCTCCCCAGGCGGGAGAGGGGTTGGGGAGAGGGGGCCGGACCTCACTAGCAAGACTCAAACCACTCTGAGACTTCAGCCCTGCCGGGCTTCTCCGCATTCAGGAAAAAAATTTTACTCACTTCTTTATATTTTAGTTCTGTACTATATCGGCGTCCCCCAACCATGACGCCTCCGATGAGCCGTTTCGATCCAACCGAAGCCCGTATTGATGCCACCTGCCAGCGATGGCCCGGGTTCCCGCGTGAACCGGCGGTGCTGGTGCGGTTGATCAAGGCGCTCTACAAAAGCGTGCATGACCACGCCAATGCAGTGCTGCGTGACTTCGACCTGTGCCACGGCGAATACAACGCGCTGATGATGCTGTACAGCACGCCGGACCGCTTGTTGAGCCCATCGGAGCTTGCCGGCGCGGCGACGGAAAAATCCGCCAACATCACCCGGCTCACCGACCTGCTGCACCGCAAGGGGTTGATCGAGCGCATCCCGCATGCCGAAGACCGGCGCAAGCTGGAGCTGCGGCTCACCCCCGAAGGCGTCGCCTGCGTGGAGCGCCTGCTGCCCAGCATGTCGGCGCTGCTGGTGACGGAGATGAAGGGCTTGAACGGCGAGGAACAGCATCAGCTGGAAGCGCTGTTGAAGAAGATGCTCGACGGTCTGGAACCTGTCTGAAACCATCATGTCCAGTGTCCCCACATCCGCCACGCCGAACACCGGGGCCGAGCCTTGGTTTTCGGGTTTTCGTGGTTTCCTGAAAGGCGAAGCCGGTGCCTGGCTGTTCGTGCTGCGGGTAACGCTGTCGTTCTTCATCACCGGCTGGCTGGCCATGCGCATGCAGCTGCCCTTGCCGGGCACGGCGATGTTGACCACGGTCATCGTCATGCACCGGCAAAGCGGCATGGTGCTGGCCAAGAGTTTCTATCGCGTGCTCGGCACATTCGCCGGCGCGGCGGCGGCATTGGCGATGGTGGCGCTGTTTCCGCAGCAGCCGGAGCCATTTTTGCTGGTGATGGCGCTGTGGATCGGGGCCTGTGCGGCGGGTGCCACGCTGCACCGCAACTTCAAATCCTATGCGTTCGTGCTGGCCGGCTATACGGCGGCAATCATTGCCTTGCCGATCATCACCACGCACCCGGGCAACGTCTTCGATTCGGCGGTGGCACGCATCAGCGAGGTGATGTTGGGCCTGGTGGTCAGCGCGGTCATCAGTGACACCGTGCTGCCGGTGCGCCTGCGCGACAGCCTGCGCAGCGCTGTACGCGATCAATATGCAAACTTCCTTGGCTTCGTCAGGGAGGCGTTGCTGGGGCAGCTGCCGCGTGAGCGCATGGAGCAGGAACACCTGCGCATGGTGCGCGCAGCGGTTGCGCTGGAAGACCTGCGCAGTTCGGTGATCTTTGAAGATGCCGAAGCGCGTGCACGCAGCATGCACCTGCTGCAGTTCAACCAGAATTTCATGGCGGCATCGACCAGCTTCCAGTCACTGCATCACCTGATCAATCGCCTGATGCGGCAGGAATCACCGCAGGCAGCACAGGCATTGTTGACCCTGTACCGGCCCTTGGGCGAAGTGATGCAGGCATCGCCGCAGGATGTGCCGGCCGAGCAGTTGGCTGCGCATATCCGCAAGGTGCGGTTGGAACTTCCGGCGCGTGGCAAGGCATTGCATGCCACGCTGGAAAACAGCGGGCAGGCAGAAGATTTTGACGTGGGTGCGGCACTGTTGCGCCGTTTCAGCCAGGAGCTGGAGTCCTACATTCGGGCGCGTGGTCAGCTGCTGCAGCGGGTGGCGCCTTCCAAGGGTGTAGAGCGGGTGCGCTTCGTGCGTGGCAATGATCAGGCCGGTGCGATGCTGGCGTTCGTCCGCACCACCGCCACCATGCTGTTGCTGGGGCTGTTCTGGGCGGGTTCGGGTTGGCCGTTGGGGGCCAACGTGATGCTGTTGGCGACCATCTTCTCCTGCTTGTTTGCCAGCGCACCCAACGCCGCGCGGCTGACCAGCAAAGTGTTGTCCGGCTATATCGCCGGAATGCTGGCCGGTTACTTCTGCGAGTTCCTGGTGCTGACGAAGATGGACGGCTACGCGATGCTGGTGGCAGGTGTGTTGCCGTTCTTCATCATCGGGCCGTACCTGACCACGCGGCCAAAGCTGTCGAGCCTGGGCCTGGGCTACACGATAGGGCTGGTCAATATTCTTGCGCTCAACAACCCGATGGCATTCAACCCGCAGCACTTCTTCAACGATGCGCTGTCGCAGGTGATCGGCCTGGGCGCGGCGACGGTGGGCTTTGTGCTGCTGCCGTCGGCGGTGGGCAGTGCCTGGCTGCGGCGGCGGCAGATGGCAGCGTTGCGGGCGCAGGTGCGCTTGGCGGCACAGGCGCCTTTGCCGGGGCTTCGGCATCGCTTCGAGAGCATCAACAGCGACCTTGTGCATCAGATCGTCGCGCATACCGTGCCGGGCAGCGAGGATGCACGCATGCAACTGGCGTGGGCACTGGCGGTCAATGAAACCGGGCGCGCCTTGATTCACCTGCGCCATGACATTGCCCGGCAACCCCTGCCGGTGTCCCTGCATCGCGAAGTGGAAGCGGCGGTGGATGCGATTGCCGCGTTCTTTGGCCAGCCCAGCCGGCCGGCCTGGCTGCGTGCCGACGCTGCGCTGCGCCGTGCCATTGATGCCGCACGGGCTGATGCCCAGGCACCGGATATCGCGCGGCAGGTGCTGCACCACCTGCGCCTGGTGCGTCTGGCCATGGTGGATGACCACTCGGTGATGGCGGCCTACATCGTCGCGGCCGATGACTCGAACGAGGGGGTGACCCATGCCGATTGAAATCGCCTTTGGCGGCAGCCTGTTCCCGGGTTTGCTGGTGCTGTTCTGTGTGGTCTGCGCGCTGCTGTGGGCATTGGACGTGGTGGCCGGGCGACGCGGTTGGTACCGCTATGTATGGCACCCGTCGTTGTTCCGCATCGCAGTATTCGTTTGCCTGTTCGGCGGGCTTGGCCTGCTGCTGTTCTGAGACATTCCCATGACCCCCAAGACCCAGACCTTGCTCCGTTTCACCCTCACCACGGTTGTCGTGGTGGCTGCGGCACTGATCGCCGTGGCGATGTGGCGGCATTACATGTACTCGCCGTGGACGCGCGAAGGACGCGTGCGCGCCGAAGTGGTACGCGTGGCGCCGGATGTTTCCGGGCCGGTGACCAACGTGGCGGTGCACGACAATCAGTTGGTCAAGCGCGGCGATCTTTTGTTTGCCATTGACCCGTTGCGCTACCGCAATGCCGTGGCGCAGGCGCGCGCGAATCTTGATGCCGCCCGCGCTGCTGCACGCGCCGCCGGTGCCAGCATCCAGGCTGCGGCAGCGGGTGCCGCGCAGCAGGGCGTCAATGCCAGCCGCTACGAGCTGCAGTACGAACGACGCCAGCGCATTTCCGGCAGCCTGATTTCCGAAGAAGCGCGCAGTGATGCCTTGAGTGCCGCCCAAGCCGCACGTGCCGGTGTTGCCCAGGCGCAGGCCAACCGGCAGCAGGCCAGCGCCTCGCAGCAGCAGGCATTGGCGTCGGTGGAGCAGGCGCAGGCTGCGTTGGACACCGCCGAGTTGAACCTGGAGCGCACGGAGGTGCGCGCGCCGGTGGACGGCTACGTCACCAACCTGGAAGTGCGCACCGGCGACTATGC
This sequence comes from Stenotrophomonas sp. STEN056, assembly GCF_056759635.1. Lineage (NCBI taxonomy): Bacteria > Pseudomonadati > Pseudomonadota > Gammaproteobacteria > Lysobacterales > Lysobacteraceae > Stenotrophomonas > Stenotrophomonas sp. STEN056. Next base: position 167,752 of record NZ_JBRRDL010000001.1, on the reverse strand, counting down.
CAGCGCGGGTGCGGCGCGTTTGGCCTTGATCGATACGGCGTCGTTCTGGGTATACGGCTACTTCGAGGAAACTAAACTCTCACAGCTGCATCTTGGCGATGGCGTGAAAGTGCAGTTGATGAGCGGCCATGAGCTGCACGGCCACATCGAGAGTATTTCCCACGGCATCACCGATGCGGACAGCCCGACCGGCAGCGACCTGCTGGCCAACGTCAACCCGACCTACAATTGGGTGCGTCTGGCACAGCGCATTCCGGTGCGGATCAAGCTTGATGAGAGCGCACTGGCGAAGGGCGTAGTGCTGGCCAATGGCATGACTGCGACGGTGATTGTGGAGCAGGGGCGCGAGGGTTGAGCTGGGTGCGCCTGGTGACGGGCGCTGGTTGTACGCAGTTCGGAGCACAAAGCTAGAAGCGCGAAGCTAGAAGCACAAAGCTAGAAGCACAAAGCTAGAAGCACAAAACCCCCTCATCCGCCCTCCGGGCACCTTCTCCCGCAGGCGGGAGAAGGGACTGCAGGCTGCTGCTTGGGCTGATGGTTCGCCGCGCAATGCATGAGCGCAAGGAATGTCCCAGTTCAGCGGTGCAGTGTGCGATCCCGTTCTCCTGCAGGCGGGAGAAGGGACTGCAGGTTGCTGCTTGGGCTGATGGTTCGCCGCGCAATGCATGAGCGCAAGGAATGTCCCAGTTCCCCGATGCAGTGTGCGATCCCCTTCTCCCGCAGGCGGGAGAAGGAACTGCAGGCCGTTGCTTGCTTGGGCTGATGGTTCGCCGCGCAATGCATGAGCGCAAGCAATGTCCCAGTTCCCCGGTGCAGTGTGCAATTCCCTTCTCCCGTTTACGGGAGAAGGTGCCCGAAGGGCGGATGAGGGGGGCTCTTGATCTGCCCGCACGAAGCAAAAGAAAACGCCCGGCAGATGCCGGGCGTTCTCATTCAAACCAACCGCGAACGAACGCTTACTTGCCAGCCTCGCCGGTGGTCAAGCCACGCTTTTCCAGCAGCGGTTCGATCTGCGGCTCGTGGCCGGCGAAGTTGCGGAACAGCTCCATCGCGTCAACGCTGCCGCCCTTGGACAACAGCGTCTTGCGGAAATGATCGCCGTTGGCGCGCGACAGGCCACCATTCTCGCGGAACCACTTCTGGGTGTTGGCGTCCAGCACTTCGGACCAGATGTAGGCGTAGTAACCGGCCGAGTAGCCGCCCATGATGTGGCTGAAGTACGGGGTCTTGTAGCGCGGCGGGACCGGCGCGTAGTAGATGCCGTCCTTGACCAGCGCTTCGTGCTCGAACTTCATCACGTCCTTCGGCGCCGGGATCTGGCCAACGCCAATCTGGTGCCAGCTCTGGTCCAGCATCGCCGCACCCAGGTATTCGGTGGTGGCAAAGCCCTGGTTGAACTTGGACGCGGCAATCACCTTGTCCAGCAGCGCCTGCGGCATGGCCGAGCCGTTCTGGTAGTGCTTGGCGTAGTTGGCCAGGATGGTCGGCTCGTCGGACCACATTTCGTTGACCTGCGACGGGAACTCGACGAAGTCACGCGGCACCGCGGTGCCCGAGAAGTACGGGTACTTCACGTCGGAGAACATGCCGTGCAGCGCGTGGCCGAACTCGTGGAAGGTGGTGGTCACTTCGTCCCAGGTCAGCAGGGTCGGCTTGCCGGCCGGCGGCTTGGGAATGTTGAGGTGGTTGGCCACCACCGGCTTGTCGCCGGTCAGTTCCGACTGCGACACGTAGGAGTTCATCCAGGCGCCACCGCGCTTGGACTCGCGTGCGTAGGGGTCGAACAGGAAGATCGCCAGCTGGCTGCCATCGGCGTCGAACACGTCATAGACGGTGACGTCTTCGTGGTAGACCGGCAGGTCGGTGCGCTGCTTGAAGGTCAGGCCGAATTCCTTGCCGGCGGCAAAGAACACGCCGTCTTCCAGCACCGACTTCAGCTCGAAGTAGGGCTTGAGCTGGGATTCGTCGAAGTTGTACTTGGCCTGGCGCACCTTCTCGCTGTAGAAGGCCCAATCCCACGGCTGCAGCTCGAAGGTCGGCTTGCCGGCGGCCTTCTGCTCGGCGTCGATCATGGCCTGCAGGTCAGCAGCTTCGCGCTTGGCGTTGGTCACGGCTGCCGGTGCCAGCTGGCCCAGCATGGCGTTGACCGCTTCCGGGGTCTTGGCGGTCTGGTTGCCCAGCGAATAGGTGGCGAAGTTCGGGAAGCCCATCAATGCGGCCTTTTCGGCGCGCAGGGTCATGATCCGCGATACCAGCGCGGTGTTGTCGTATTCGCCGCCCTTGCTGCCGCGGGAGATCGAGGCTTCGTAGATCTTCTGGCGCAGCTCGCGGTTGGTCAGGTTGGTCAGCGGCGGCTGGCCGGTGGTGTTGAGCAGGGCGAGCACATACTTGCCGTCCAGCTTGCGGGCCTTGGCCGCTTCGGCGGCGGCGGCGATCTGCTCGGCGGACAGGCCATCCAGCTGCTGCACGTCGTCAACGACGATGTAGGAGGCGTTGACCTCGGCCAGCACGTTCTGGCTGAACTTGGTGCCCAGGTTGGCCAGCTCACCGTTCATGGTCTTGAGTTTGGCCTTGTCGGCGTCGGACAGCTTGGCACCGGCGCGGACGAAATTGTCGTGGTACTTCTCGACCAGGCGCAGGCCTTCAGCGTCCAGGCCCAGCTTGGCGCGGTCGTTGTAGAGCGTCTCGATGCGCGAGAACAGCTTGCCGTTGAGGTTGATGGCGTCACTGTGCGCGGCGAACTTGGCCGAGTAATCGGCCTGCAGCTTCTTGCGCGTGTCGTTGGTGTCCGCGCCGATCAGGGCGAAGAACACGGTGGTGGCGCGGTCCAGCACGGCGCCGCTGTTCTCCAGCGCGATCAGGGTGTTCTCGAAGGTCGGCGCGGCCGGGTTGTTGGCGATGGCTTCCACTTCCTGCAGCTGCTGCGCCATGCCGGCGTCGAAGGCCGGCGCGAAGTCGCTGTCCTTGATCTTGTCGAACTGCGGGTAGTGCAGCGGAAGGGTGCTTTCGGCGAAGAACGGGTTGGCCTGCTCAGCGGTCTGGCTGGTCGCGGCGTGGGCGGTCACGCTGTAGGCCGGGAGGGCAAGGCCCAGGGTAGCGGCGAGGGCAAGGGCGAGGCGGGTGTTCAAGACGGAAGCTCCGTGAAAATGCTGATCGCGAAGATTAACCCGCGGACGCCGGGCCACGGGTGTGTCGAACGGCATGGTTGCAACTGAAAGCACCGTACCCGGTGGGCCAATGGCGTACGCTGGCGGCACCGCCCGGGAGCCTGCCATGACCACTGCATTCGACTTCACCACCACCGCGTTGGACGGCCAAGCGCTGGATCTGCGGGCCTACGCCGGCAAGGTGCTGCTGCTGGTCAATACCGCCTCCAAGTGCGGTTTCACCCCGCAGTACGAAGGGCTGGAGCAGCTGTGGCGGCAACTGGGGCCGCAGGGGCTGGTGGTGATTGGCTTCCCCTGTGACCAGTTCGGCCACCAGGAGCCGGGCGAGGCGGCTGACATCCAGTCGTTCTGCGCGCTCAATTACGGGGTGAGCTTCCCGATGTCGGCCAAGGTCGAGGTCAATGGCGCCAATGCCCATCCGCTGTGGAAGTGGCTCAAGCAACGCAAGCGTGGGGCCCTGGGCATCGGCGCGATCAAATGGAACTTCAGCAAATTCCTGGTCGGCCGCGACGGCCAGGTGATCGAGCGCTATGCACCGACGGCCAAGCCGGAGTCACTGGAAGGCGATATCCGCGCGGCGTTGGCCCGTTGAGGTGCAATTGATGCAGCAGCTGCTGGAGCAGCTGAGCGTATGGAGCAAGCACAGTCGGACTGCTGCGCAGGGTGGTTTGGTTGTGAGGTGCGCCGGGTGAGCTTTGCCTGCTCTGGCTACCCCGGGTGGTTCCAGCCTGGCTCAGGCCGCTTTCAAGTCGAGCTTGCGGACGCTGCGCAGATCGACATGCTGGCGCGCGACCCACAGGTCGTGGGCGTCCTGCATTGCCAACCAGCTTTCGGGGCTGCGGCCCAGCGACTTGGCCAGACGCAATGCCATTTCGGGGGTGACCCTGCTGGTACCGTTGAGTACCCGGCTGAGCGTGGATGCCGCGACGCCAAGCTTCTGCGCAAGCTCGCGCCCGCTGATGCTGTTGGGCTCAAGGTAGATGCCGGTGATGAACTCGCCCGGATGCGGGGGAGCGTGCATTTTCATTAGTGATAGTCCTCATAGTCCAGCACGTAGGCGTTGCCGTCGTTGAACTCGAATGTGATACGCCAGTTGCCACTGACGGCGATGGACCAGCGGCCCTTCATTGCACCTTTCAGAGCATGCAGGCGAAATCCGGGAATGTTCATGTCTTCAATGACGTGGGCTGTATCGAGCGCGGACAGTTGTAATCGCAGTCGTTTTGCATGGCTGGCCTGGATGCCCGACGTACGTCCGGTCTCAAACAGCCTGCACAGCCCTTTGTGCCGAAATGACTTTATCATGCATGAAGTGTTGCATGTTGCGCGCTGCGCAACACTTGGCCGAGTCGGCCGCTGCAGTGTCAGTCTTCCGGGCGCATGCCCGTTGCCCAAAAGACAACGGCCGGACCCTGAGGCCCAGCCGTTGTTTGTCGCGGTACTGCTCGATTGCTCCACTACCTGGGCAGCGGCTTACTTCTCGACGAAGGCGCGCTCGAACACGTAATGGCCTGGCGTACCGATGCGCGAGGAAACCTCAAAGCCGCGTGCGTCCAGCACGCTGCGCAGGTCGGCCAGCATCTGCGGGCTGCCGCAGATCATGAAGCGGTCGTTGGCCGGGTCCAGCTGCGGCAGGCCAAGGCTCTGCTGCATCAGGCCGGTTTCCATCAGCGTGGTCAGGCGGCCCTGGTTGGGGAAGGGCTCGCGGGTGACGGCCGGGTAATACAGCAGCTTGTCGCGGACGATATCGCCCAGGATCTCGTCGTTGGGCAGTTCCTTCTCGAAGTAGTCGCGGTAGGCGAGGTCCTTCTCGAAACGCACGCCGTGGCAGACGATGACCTTCTCGAAGCGCTCGTAGGTTTCCGGGTCTTTGACGATGCTCAGCCACGGCGCCAGGCCGGTGCCGGTGCCCAGCAGATACAGGTGCTTGCCCGGGTGCAGGTCGCTGATCAACAGCGTGCCGGTGGGCTTCTTGCCGACCAGCACCTTGTCGCCGGGCTTGAGGTGCTGCAGGCGCGAGGTGAGCGGGCCGTCCTGCACCTTGATGCTGAAGAAGTGCAGCTGCTCTTCCCAGTTGGCGCTGGCGATGGAATAGGCACGCAGCAGCGGGCGGGCGCCCTCGTTTTCCAGGCCGATCATCACGAACTGGCCATTGTCGAAGCGGAAGCCGCTGTCGCGGGTGGTGGAGAAGCTGAAGTAGGCGTCCGTCCAGTGACGGACTTCAAGCACCGTTTCGGCGCCAAAAGCGGATGACATGCCGGTGGTTCAATTGGGGGTGACCGGGGCATTCTAGCCGATTCCGCACAAATGGGAATGAATCTCATTTGTTGGCGAGGGGCGGGGGATTGGGGAGTCGAGATTGGGGATTTGATAAAGCGCGCTACGTTGACCGGAGGCGGCGCTGGCTCCGGTGAGGAATAAGCAGGAAACCTGCGAATCCCGAATCCCGAATCCCGAATCCCGAATCCCGAATCCCGAATCATCGATACCCCGCCGCCTGCAGCTCAAACAGCTCCGCATAGCGGCCGCCTTCGATCATCAGTTCTTCGTGGGTGCCGCTGGCTTCGATGCGGCCATCGGCCAGTACCAGGATGCGGTCGGCCATGCGCACCGAGGAGAAGCGGTGTGAGATCAGCACCGCAGTGCGGTTGTCCGAGAGCTCCTTGAAGCGCTGGAACACCTCGAACTCGGCACGGGCGTCCAGTGCGGCGGTGGGTTCGTCCAGGATCATCACCTGCGCATCGCGCATGTAGGCGCGGGCGATGGCGATCTTCTGCCACTGGCCGCCGGACAGGTCCACGCCGGTCTTGAAGCGGCGGCCGATCAGCTGGTCATAGCCGCCGGGCAGGCCGTCGATGACTTCATCGGCCAGTGCACGATGTGCCGCGTCGCGGATGCGGCCCTTGTCATCCATCGCCTCGACCAGGCCCACGCCGATGTTCTCGCCGGCCGACAGGTGGTAACGCACGAAGTCCTGGAAAATGACGCCCATGTTGGCGCGCAGGTCGTCCAGGTCGTAGTCGCGCAGGTCGCGGCCATCGAGCAGGATGCGGCCTTCGTCGGGGTCGTACAGCCGCGCCAGCAACTTGACCAGGGTGGTCTTGCCGGCACCGTTCTCGCCGACCAGCGCAATCACTTCACCGGCCTGCAGATGGAAGTCGAGATGGCGCACCGCCCAGCGTTCGGCATCGGGGTAGCGGAAGCCGACGTTCTCGAACACGAAACCCTCGCGAATCGGGCGCGGGATCGCCACTGCATTCTCGCGCGAGTGGATTTCCGGTTTGATCGCAAAGAACGAGAACAGGTCGTCCAGATACAGCGCTTGGCTGGCCACCTGCGAAAAGCCGGTCAGCAGGCCTTCCAGCAACTGCCGCAGGCGCATGAAGCTGCCGGATAGAAACGTCAGATCGCCAATGCTGAAATCGCCGCGGATCGTGCGCCAGGCGATATAGGCATAGGCCGCGTAATACCCCAGCGTGCCGAGCGCGGCCAACAGCGTGCCCCACACCGCGCGCTTGCGTGCCAGGGCGCGGTTGGCGTGATAGAAGCGTTCGGACAACAGCTTGTAACGGTCGATCAGGAAACGGTGGAGGTTGAATATCTTCACCTCCTTGGCGGTTTCCACGCTGGCGCCGACCTGGCGCAGGTAGTCCAGCTGGCGGCGCTCGGGCGTCCAGCTGAAATTGAGCGAATAGCCCAGCGTGTTGAAGTGGGATTCGCCGATGAACGCCGGTATCAGCGCCACGGCCAGCAGCAGCATCAGCCACGGGGCGTACATCACCAGGCCGGCGGCAAAGCTGATGACGGTGATGACATCCTGCGCCTGGCCGAACAGTTGGCTCATCAGGCTCATGCGGCCCATGGTCTGGCGCCGGGCGCGGTCGAGCTTGTCCTGCAGTTCGGGGTCTTCGAAATCCTCCAGGTCCAGCTCGGCGGCGTGCTCCATCAGACGCACGCTGGTGGCGTTGGTGAACAACTCCGACAGCAGCGAATCGGCGTAGTTGACCAGCCGCCCGAGCAGGTCCGAGCCGATGGCGATGCTCAGTTCCAGCAGCAGCAGTTCAAGCAGGGTGTTGAGGTGGCCGCTGGACAGTGCTTCGCCCAGTGGCGGCATGCCGCCGGCACCGGCCAGGCGCACCGCCTCGTCGATGATCAGCTTGCCCACGTACAGCATGGCCACCGGCATTACCGCGCGGATCAGGCGCAGGCCCAGGCTGGTGATGGTCAACAGGCGGCTGGTCTGCCACACCTGCCGCAGGAAGGGCGGCAGGTTGCGCATGGCGTTCATGCGTTCGCGCAGGCTGGGTTGCGGTTTGGCGCTGTTGGCTGCGGGGGCGTGTGGCATGGGTGACTCAAACGGCAGGGAGCGTGTTCAGGGTAACTGCAAAGTGTTGCCTGCCGTCACGCGCGGGGACTCAGCCGTCCTCGCCCAGGTCGATGTCACCCATCCGCGCGTCATCGCGCCCATCGGGGTTGTCGCGCACGGCTTCGCCGCGTGGCCCGAAAGATGCATTGTCCGGGTCGACATGCAGGTGGCTGCGTATCTGGCGCACACCCTCGATGCCGGCGATCAGTTTTTCGACTTCATGCTTGACGGCGGCCGTGGGCACATCGCCGGACAGGGTTACTTCCCCGTCCTTCACCTGTGCCAGCACCTGCGAGGACTGGCCATGCTGGCCAAGCGTGTGCACGACTTCGTCGCCGATCAGCGTGTCTGAGCGTTCTACGGCCATTGCGGTCTCCTGCGGAAGCGGAGCCTGCACGATGGAGCAACTGCCGTGAGCGTGATGTTACCCGGGCAGAACGGACGCGGCCGTTGTCATGCGCGCGGGCCTTCCGGTGGAGGCGGATCGGAAGATTGCAGCGCCACCGGCAGGTGCCAGCCAAAATGCATGGCCATCATCCGCAGCCCGAAGCACAGTCCGGCACCGGCCAATGCGCAGGGCAGGGGCGGCAGGCCCAACCAATAGCCAACCGCGACCACCGCAGCACCGGCAAGCGCGGCCACCGCATACAGTTCGGCCTGCAGGACCAGCGGCACCTGCGCCAGCAGCACGTCGCGGGCGATGCCGCCGCCAATGCCGGTCAGCATGCCCAGCGCGGCCGCCATCGGTGGTGCGATGCCGAACGCCAGTGCCTTCTGCGTACCAGCCACCGCAAACAGGGCCAGCCCCATCGCATCGAACATGCGCACCGGGTACTGCATGCGCTCGATCAACGGCGCCCAGAAGAAAGTGACGATGCCTGCGGCCAGGGTGATGGCCGGGTAGCGCCAGTCGCTGATCGCCGCTACCGGGGTAGCGCCGATCAGCAGGTCACGGGTGATGCCGCCGGCCAATGCAGCGGCAAACGACAGCACCAGCACACCGAAGATATCCAGCCGCCGACGCACGCCCATCGTCGCCCCGGACAGGGCGAAGACGAAGGTGCCGATGAGGTCGAGGATCAGTACAAGGGTTCCCATGCGGCCTATTGTGCGGTTTGCCTGCGGCTGCGGCCATCGGCCCGGTCCGGTGGGACAGCCGGCCGGACCGGAAAAGGGGCTTACGGCAGCGGCGGCAACAGCCCGGCACCGAGGCGGTTCCAGGCATTGATGACGGCCACGGCCATGCTCAGGTCGCTGATGCCCTTTTCGTCGAAATGCGGTGCCAGGGCGTCGAAAGCGGCATCGGAGGGAGCGCCATCGGGCAGCCGGGTGAGCGCTTCGGCCCAGCCCAGTGCCGCGCGTTCGCGCGCATCGAAGAAGCGGCTTTCGTGCCAGGCCGGCAGCGTGTCGAGCTTGCGCGGCTCGATACCGGCCTTGCGCAACGCGGTGGCATGCATGTCCATGCAGTAGCCGCAGCCGTTGATCTGCGACACGCGCAGGAACACCAGTTCCATCAGGTCGTGATCCAGCGAACTGTCATGGACGGCCTTGCTGGTGGCCAACAGGCCCTTGAAGGCGTCGGCGGCAAGGCGGGTGTACGCAACGCGGGGGGAGTTTGAAGAGGACATCGTTGGCTCCATGGCGGCCACGGTGGCCGCCTTTCATTGCAAGGACGCGCCAGCGCCGGGGGCTGTGACAATGGCTGGCAGTTTGTTGGGGTTGAGCACGCTGTAGATGGTGGCGATGCGGCCGTCGACGACCTCGATGGTGGTGATCGAGTGCAGCTGGCCAGCGTGAAAACGCAGGATGGCCGGTTGACCGTTGACGCTGCCCAGCTGTGCCGGTTGGGTGCCACCGCGCCGGGCGATCGCCCAGAACAGGCGGCCGATGCGCTCGGCGCCGAGCAGCGGGCGGATGGCCGCGGTGACCACGCCGCCGCCATCGGAAAGCAGGCGCGCATTGGCGTGCAGCAGGGCCTGGATGGCCTCGCTGTCGCCGTCCTGGCAGGCGTCCATGAAACGGGCCAGCAACTGCCGGTGCTGGGTGCCATCGGCGGCAAAGCGCGGCCGCCCGGACTGCAGGCGCTGCCGGGCACGGTGGACCAGTTGGCGGCAATTGGCTTCGCCGTGGCCGAGCAGGTTGGCAATGTCGCGATAGTCGTGGTCGAACACTTCCTTGAGCAGGAAGGCGGCACGTTCATCGGGGCTGAGTTGTTCGAGCAGGGTCAGGAAGGCCAGCGACAGGTCCTCGGCCAGGGCATGAACCTGGTCCGGGGCGGGTGGGACAGGCAGGTCCAGCGAGACCTGCAGTGGCTCCGGCAGCCAGGGGCCAACGTAGTCCAGCCGTTGCCGCTTGGCCGCGCGCAGTCGATCAAGGCCCAGGCGCGTGGTGGCGGTGACCAGCCAGGCTTGCGGGTCGCTGATCACGGTGACGTCCGTGCTAGCCCAGCGCAGCCAGGCGTCCTGGACCACGTCTTCGGCATCGGCGCGGCTGCCGAGCAGGCGGTAGGCAAGGGCCAGCAGACGCGGGCGGTGGGTCTGGAAGGTGGTTTCGGCGTTCATGCAACAAGGACGCAGCAGCGTGGACCAGCGTGACAGTGTAGGAGCGCCTTCAGGCGCGATGCACGGGGTGCCCCTGATCGCCAGCGTTTCGCGGCCAAGGTCGGGATTGGCCGGGAAGCACGCGCCGGCGGCAAGGCGTAAAATGGCCGGCTGAACCCCCGCCAGCCTTCAGCAAGCGAGCAAGCCGTGACATCGATCAAGCAGGAAGACCTCATCCAGTCCGTCGCCGACGCACTGCAGTACATCTCGTACTACCACCCGGTCGACTACATCAAAAACCTCTCCGCCGCCTATGAGCGCGAGGAGTCGCCGGCGGCCAAGGAGGCCATTGCGCAGATCCTGATCAACTCGCGCATGTGCGCCGAGGGTCATCGCCCGATCTGCCAGGACACCGGCATCGTTACCGTGTTCCTGGAAATCGGCATGAACGTGCGCTGGGACGACGCCACCATGGGCGTCGAGGACATGGCCAACGAAGGCATCCGCCGCGCCTACGCCTACCCGGACAACAAGCTGCGCGCCTCGGTGCTTGCCGACCCGGCCGGCAAGCGCACCAACACCAGGGACAACACCCCGGGTGTGGTCAACATCAAGGTCGTGCCGGGTGACAAGGTCGATGTAATCGTCGCCGCCAAGGGCGGTGGTTCCGAGGCCAAGAGCAAGTTCGCCATGCTCAACCCGTCCGATTCCATCGTCGACTGGGTGCTCAAGACCGTGCCGACCATGGGCGCCGGCTGGTGCCCGCCGGGCATGCTCGGCATCGGCATCGGTGGCACCGCCGAAAAGGCGATGCTGCTGGCCAAGGAATCGCTGATGGAGCCGATCGACATCACCGATCTGCAGGCCCGTGGCGCTTCCAACCGTGCCGAAGAACTGCGCCTGGAACTGTATGAAAAGGTCAATGCGCTGGGCATTGGCGCGCAGGGCCTGGGCGGCCTGACCACGGTGCTCGACATCAAGGTCAAGGATTTCCCGACCCACGCCGCCAACCTGCCGGTTGCGATGATCCCGAACTGTGCCGCCACCCGCCATGCGCACTTCACCCTGGACGGCAGCGGCCCGGTGATGCTGGACCCGCCGTCGCTGGAAGACTGGCCGCAGATCACCTACGACGCTTCCAAGGGCACCCGTGTCGATCTGGACACCATCACCCCGGAAGAAGTGGCCAGCTGGAAGCCGGGCCAGACCCTGCTGCTCAACGGCAAGCTGCTGACCGGCCGCGATGCCGCGCACAAGCGCATGGTCGACATGCTCAACAAGGGTGAAGAACTGCCGGTCGATCTGAAGGGCCGCTTCATCTATTACGTCGGCCCGGTCGATCCGGTGCGTGACGAAGTGGTGGGCCCGGCCGGCCCGACCACCGCCACCCGCATGGACAAGTTCACCCGTCAGATCCTGGAGCAGACCGGCCTGCTGGGCATGGTCGGCAAGGCCGAGCGTGGCCCGGCCGCGATCGAGGCCATCCGCGACAACAAGTCGGCCTACCTGATGGCCGTGGGTGGCTCGGCCTACCTGGTGTCCAAGGCGATCAAGGCCTCCAAGGTGGTCGGCTTTGCCGACCTGGGCATGGAAGCCATCTACGAGTTCACCGTGCAGGACATGCCGGTGACCGTGGCGGTGGATTCCACGGGTGAATCGGTGCACAAGACCGGCCCGCGCGAATGGCAGGCCCGCATCGGCAAGATTCCGGTGATCGTCGAGTAATCGGCGCCTCACTGGTGATGCCACGACGGCCCGGGCTATGCTCGGGCCGTTGCCGTTTTCTGGAATCGACCGATGCGCTGCTTTCGACAGGGATTGGCTTCGATGGTGTTCCTGCTGTTGGCCGGTTGTGGCAGCGGAGCCTGGCGTGATGCACCAAGGAATGACCCTGCAGCCTGTGTGAATTACTGCCAGAGCCGCTATCAGGACTGCAACGCCAACCCGCGCAGTTTTGGCGATTGCGGCGAAGCAAACCGCAACAACCAGTGCGACAAGATCACCAACCCTGAACTGCGCGGGGACTGCCAGACCTCACAGGCGTTCTGCCAGAACCGCTCGGCAGCGGCGGTCTGCGGTGAGCGGCTGAACAGCTGCATGGCCAGCTGCAACTGAGTCGGGCCACGTTCGGCCGGTGCACGACAACCTCCCGCGTAGGAGTGCCTTCAGGCGCGAAGCTGGTGATTCGCAGGGAAACCGCTAGCTGCCATGCGGAACAGCTTCGCGGCCGAGGCCGCTCCTACGGAAGGCCAGCCATTCTTGAGGCGTGCTTCACTGCCTGGGCGCCGGGCTTGGGTAGGAGCGCCTTCAGGCGCGAAGCTGGCGATCCGCAGGGAAGCCACTAGCTGCCATGCGGACCAGCTTCGCGGCCAAGGCCGCTCCTACAGGGGAGCTAGAATGCCGGCCTGCCCATCTGGAAGCTGCCCATGTCCGTCGTGTTGTATGGATCGCAAAGCACCGCGTCGCTGGTCGTGCATTGGCTGCTGCTTGAGCTGGGCATCGACCATGAACTGCATCAGCTGGACTTCGAGCGCAGCGAGCAGAAATCCGCCGACTATCTGGCGATCAATCCCGTCGGTCGGGTGCCGACGTTGCTGATCGACGGGCAGGTGTTGACCGAATCGGCGGCCATCGCGATGCATCTGGCCGACCTGCATCCGCAGGCCGGGTTTGCGCCGGCACCGGGCACGCCCGCACGCGGTGACTATTACCGCTGGATCTGCTTCTGCGTGTACACGCTGATGCCCGCGTATCGCAGTTGGTTCTATCCAGATGAGCCAGCCGGCGAGGCCAATGCCGCCGAGGTCAAACAACGTGCCCGCATGCAGCTGGAAACCGCCTGGCAGCAGATGGCCGACCATCTCGCCACGCACGGTCCGTATGTGCTGGGCGAACAGTTGTCGGTGGTGGATTTCATGCTGACCATGCTGATGCGCTGGAGCCGCAACATGCCGCGCCCAAGTGATAGCTGGCCGGCCTTGGCCGCGCATGCCGCCCGCATGAAGGCGCGCCCTGCCTTTGCCGAGGTCTATCGGCGCGAGGGCATCAGCGACTGGCGCTGACGGCGCCGCTCAGTCCACGTAGTCGTCGTATTTGCGGCCGCCCTGGAAGGGCATCAGGTGCTGTTTGACGATGCCGTTCGGCACGGTCTCCAGCTTCATCACGCCGTATTCCTGCGGCCACTGCGCCTGGTCGCGCGGCAGCTTGAAGGTGCCCATCAGCATGTCCACCAGCGGCAGGTGGATGGCGTAATTCACGTCCACATATTCCTGCTGCCGCGCGTGATGCCAGTGGTGGTAGCGCGGCAGCACCAGCAGGTATTCCAGCCAGCCGAAACGGATGCCGAGGTTGGCGTGAGCCAGCACGGCCTGCAGGCCGACGAGGATCACGTAAGCGTTCACCGCGGGCGTGGAGAAACCCAGGATCAGCAACGGCAGCAGCACCGCGCTGCGGGTCATCACGATCTCGACGAAGTGGATGCGCGAACCGGCCAGCCAATCCATGTGGCGGCTGGAGTGGTGCACCGCGTGGAAACGCCAGAGCCAGGGAATGTTGTGGTACGCGCGGTGCAGCAGCGCCTGTGCCATGTCGGCGACGAACACCGCGATCAGGAACTGTGCCCACACCGGCAGTGACTGGATTGCCACCTTGAGCGAGGGGAAGGCCGCCAGCCCGGCAATGGTCGAGGTGGAGGCGGTGACCAGGATCAGAATGAACTGCACCAGCACATGGCTCATGAAGAAGTAGGCCACGTCGGTGCGCCAGCCCGGCCGCAGCGGCGAGAGTTCACGCTTGCCCAGGTAGCGCTCCAGCGGCACGAATACCAATGCGGAGAAGAACAGCGACAGCACGAACCAGTCCAGGCCCAGCGAATACGGTGTCTGCCCGATGGCATCAAATTGCACGTTGGTGCCGCCCAGCAGCACGGCCAGGGTCGCACTGCCCACGCCGAGGGTGGCGATGCGCTTGTTGCGGTCGCGGAGGATGGCAACCGTGCCCATGATGAAGGCTGCCGCCAGCCCCACCAGCAGCAGGTGACGGGCGAAGTGTTCGTTGTAGACCGCGCGGAACTCGCGGCTGGTCAGTAGTTCCGGGAAGTGGAAGCAGGCCACGGCCATCAGACTCAGCAGCCCCAGCAGGGCAGAGCCATAGGCGAAGAATGAACGGTGCTGTCGGGCCATGCGCGGACTTCCTGTCAGTGACGGGCGATTCTGCCCGCTGCCAAGCCCATCGGGAAGGCCTGACGGGGCTGCTGCTGGTGCTGGGCTTGCACTTCACACCCGCTGCGCAGCCGGCCGGGTAACGTCCGTCGGCAAGGGCGGCGACAGGAGCATGGCCGGCCTGATGCTCGAATCCGTCATTCCAAGGTGCGCTGATGGCCGTGCTGAGTGTAGTTGCCAACAAGAATGACCATGTCCAGGGCAGCCTGGATGCGCCTGTCGTGCTGGTGGAGTACGCCGATTACCAATGTCCGCACTGCGGCGAGGCGTTTTCGCTGGTGCAGCGCCTGCAGCAGCGGTTTGGCGATGCGTTGTGCGTGGTGTTCCGCAATTTCCCGTTGGTGCAGATGCACCCGCAGGCGCTGCCGGCCGCCATCGTCGCCGAGTACGCCGCCGCGCACGGCCAGTTCTGGTCCGCACACGATGCGTTGTTCCGCAGCCAGCAACAGCTGGGCGAGGTGGTCTACCGGGAGCTGATGCGCGAGCTGGGCTTGCCTGAAGACGAGATGATGGCGGCGATGGAGACGCCGGCTTATATGCAGCGCATCCAGGACGATATCGAAGGCGGCGTGCGCAGCGGCGTCAAGGGCACGCCGACCTTCTTCGTCAATGACCAGATATTCGTGCCGCAGCGCAGTTTCGAGGAGCTGTACGAGCTCATCAACGGCGCGGTGGCAGGCTCGGGCTGAAATGGACAGGGCGCGTCATCGACGCGCCCTGTGCCTGGAACCTGCAGTACGTGCTCAGCCCAGCAGCGAGAGCACCGTTTCCGGTGGCCGGCACAGTGCGGTGCCCTTTTCGGTGCGCACGATGGGGCGGTTGATCAACGCCGGGTGCGTGGCCATGGCCGCGATCAGGGCGTTGTCGTCGTCAAGCTTGCCTGCGAGTTCAAGCTCGGCGTAGGCAGGTTCCTTGTTGCGCAGCAGGTCGCGGGCGGGCATGCCCATTTCAGCCAGCAGCGTGCGCAGTTCGGCCGCTGAAGGCGGGGTGTCGAGGTAGTTGATGACCTCGATGTCGGCCCCGGCTTCCTGCAGCAGGGCCAGGGCGCCGCGTGAATTGGAGCAGCGGTTGTTGTGCCAGATCGTTGCTTTCATTGCTTCAGAACCATTCCAACAGGGAGACGCCGACACCAATGTAGGTGGCGCGGTGGTTGTAGTCGATCATGCTTTCGCCATAGCCATCGAACACCTGCACATGGCCGCGCAACAGGTTGTTGATGGGGAAGCCGTAGTCCAGCTGCAAGGAGCCGTGCGCACGGTCACCGCTGCGCAGCGAGTGGCGGCCGGTCAGCGCCAGTTCGTGCCCGTTGCGGTTGTAGACAATGGTGGCGTCGCCGCGGCCGATGTAGTCCTCGATATCCGGGTTGTTGTCGTCGCGGTCGCCTTCGGGAATGCGGTACCAGGGGCGCAGCATGATGGCCCAGTTCTCGCGGTCCAGCCCCACATTGAAGATGACCCGGTTCCAGCTGCGTGACAGCGGATCGCTGCGGCCGTTGGACTGGTGGTTGAGGCTGACGCCCATCATGCGCCCGTTCCAGCCGAACAACGAATAGCCGTTGCGGAAGGTCAGCATCACTTCGGGTTCGTAGTTGGTTTCGCGGAATGGCCGCGACAACTCACTGTTGTAGGCCTGCCAGCGCGAGCTCTGGGTGTAGCCCACCCAGATGTCGCCGTTGTCGCCGAACAGGTTCTCGGCCACCTTGGTCTTGAAGCTGAGCTGGAACTTGAGCTCGGTACTGTTCAGCTCCTCGGGCTCGGTAACGGTGTTGTTGGGGTTGGGCGAGTGCGGCATCTCGTTGGGCTTGCTGCTCCAGAAGGCCGGCAGCAGGTACACCGGCTTGTAGGCGCGCAGTTGGAACAACCCCAGCTTGGAGTCCTTGGCCAGCTCCCAGCGGCTGTCCAGCAGCGAGCCGCGGCCGGCATTGGCGGCCAGCGAGTCCAGTTCGTCATGGGCAAACAGTTCATTGCGGCGCGGGTCTTCCTCGTCCAGCGCCTTGGCAGTGGCCTTGGCTTCCTTGCGCGCCATCGATGCCGCGCTGGCCGCGGCGTCCGCGGCACGGGTGTCCACCGGACTGCGGCCGAGCGCCTTGTCATAGCAGGCCAGCCGGCTGGCATCGGAATCCAGCGCGAAACAGGCTTGCGGGGAAGCCGGGTCGGCAACGTATTCCTGGGCAAGAAGGGAGTTGCTGGTGCCGCCAAAGGTGATCAACAGGGCGCAGTGCAGGGGGCTAATTCGCATGGTGTACATCCGGTCGCTGGAGGGGCCGGGCTGCTGCCGGGCAGGAAGTGCGGGCAGCAGCATGAAGGCTTCGGTGGGATTGTCGGCGATTGTCCCGTGGAGAGGGAGTCACGGGGCCTTGCCGTTCATACGAACCAGGCCACGGCAAACACGGCGATCATCGCCATGGCCAGGCCCAGCTTGAGAGCCACGCCCAGTACGATGCCCAGCCAGGTTCCCAGTCCCACCTTGGTGGCCTGGCCGAGTTGGCGGCCGTGGTAATACTCGCCCAGCAATGCGCCCGCGAACGGGCCGACAAACAAGCCGATGGGCATGAAGAACAGGCCGGCCACGGTGCCGATGGCCGCCCCGGCAAGCGCCATCTTGCTAGCGCCCACCTTCTGCGCGCCGATCAGCGTGGACACCACGTCCACCACAATCGAAATGACGGTCAGCACACCCAGTACCACCAACGGCAGCCAGCCCACCCGTTCGAAACCCTCTGTCCAGGCGGCGACCAGCAGGCCGGCAAAGACCAGTGGGACACCGGGGAGGGCGGGCAGGATGATGCCGGCTACACCCACCAGGACCAGCAACGCAGCAATCGCATAGAAGATGAATGAATAGTCCATGTTGACTCTGAAGGGGGTCGAATAGGGGTTGACTTTATTGACGGCTCAGTATTGCAATTCCGTTGGCCCCGGGTTAAGTTGCAGCCGCTGAGCTTGGCAAGGTCACCGTGAATCGTGGCCTGATGGGTAGATCGAATGATTTGCTGCATCGTTGCACCTCGCTTCCTCCTTGCAATCAGCCGCCTTACGGGGCGTTCCATCAAACGAGAGAGAGCACCAGGGAGTTAGTGAGATGTCCGACCGCGAAAAGGGTACCGTCAAGTGGTTCAATGATGCCAAGGGCTTCGGCTTCATCAGCCGTGAAAGTGGTGAGGATGTGTTCGTGCACTTCCGCGCCATCCAGTCCGACGGTTTCAAGAGCCTGAAGGAAGGCCAGCAGGTCACCTTCACCGTCGTGCAGGGCCAGAAGGGCCTGCAGGCCGACGCTGTGCAGCCGCTCTGATCAGCAACAGCGCGCAGCATCGAAAATAAAGAAAGGCCCGCGTAAGCGGGCCTTTCTTTTCTTTTGCAGGCAGGCTGGGCTGTCAACTCAGCGCAGCACTACACGACCATTGACCACGCGGACATAGGTGTTCTCGCGGATGCCGCCGAGGTCCTTCTGGTTGACCATGATCGTGCGGCCGTCATCCATGCGCACCTGGATGTCATAGGAGTTGCCGGTCACGTTCTGCTGGATCTTGTTGCCGGCCAGCGCGCCGCCCACGGCACCGGCCACCGCAGCGATGTTCTGGTTGCCCTTGCTGCCGCCGGTGTGGTCGGAGATTTCATGGCCGGCCACCGCGCCCACCAGGCCGCCGAGAATGGCGCCGGTCGCCGCCGGTGCGGTACGGCCCGAGGCCACGGTGTTGATGCGGGTGACAATGCCACAGTCATTGCAACGGTTCTGGTTGTAGCCGTTGTTGTTGTAGCCATTGTTGTAGTTGCCGCCGCCGTAGTTCCCGCCGTTGCTGTAACCGGGGGACGTGGCGCAACCGGCCAAGGCCAGGCTGGCAATTGCGCCTACGGCGATCAGTCGAATCTTCATGGTGTTTCTCCTTGCCAGATGAGGATGCGGATATGGACGCATATCCTTCGCGAAGATCGTGTCTGTTTACACGTGAATGGAGGGCCAACCGTTGGCCCCCAGCCTGTATTTACCTGAAATCCTGGTGGCAGGCCTTGCAGTCGGTGTCGATCTTCTGGGCCAGCGAGGCCAAGGCCGCGCAGTCAGCCGGCGGGGTGGCCAGGGCGTCGTTCAAGGTCGCGCGGAAACGGCTGGCATGCTGCTGGAAACGCTGGTCGTCCCGCAGGCTCGGGAAGGCGGCCTCCAGGTCATTGGACAGGGCGCGCAGGGTCTGCAGGCGCGGAACGGTGTCGTTGACGGTGCAGCGGTTCTGCTTCTGGCTGTCGCCGAGCAACTGGGCCTGCTTGGCCATCACCGTCATCAGGCTGCTGGGGAAGTGGTCCTGGCGGGCCTGCAGGGCACGCATGCCCATCACCGTGACCACCACGCCGATCAACAGCCCGGCGATGAGGACGAACAGGTAACGGGTTGCTTTGGACGGCGGGCGGACGGGTTCGGTCATTGCGTTGGCTCCAGCGGCTACGTGGCAGTGAGGTGGTGATGTTCGCCCATTATGCCGTCAAGGCTAAAATGCGCCGATGAAAGAACAACTGCGTGAGCGATTTGCCGGCGTGGACCGGCTGTACGGGGCGGGCACCATCGAGCACCTGTCCAACTGCAAGGTGGCCGTGGTCGGCATGGGCGGGGTGGGCTCGTGGGTGGTCGAAGCCCTGGTGCGTTCGGCCGTGGGCCATCTCACCCTGATTGACGCCGATGATATCTGCGTGTCCAACAGCAACCGGCAGCTGCCGGCGATGGCCGGGCAGTATGGCCGCAACAAGGCGCTGGCCATGGCTGAGCGCTGCCGGGCGATCAACCCGGAGGTGGATGTGGATGCGGTGGAGTCCTTCCTCACCACCGGCAACATGGAGCAACTGCTGGACAAGGGTTTCGATCTGGTGATCGATGCCTGCGACAGTTTCCGGGTGAAGGTGGAAACCATTGCCTGGTGCCGCCGCCGCAAGTTGCCGTTGATCACCGTGGGCGCGGCCGGTGGCCGTACCGACCCGACGCTGGTGCGGGTGCGTGACGTGTCCCGCACCGAGCACGACGCGATGATGGCGCTGATCCGCAAGAAGCTGCGCAGTGAGTTCAATTTCCCCAAGAACGCGTCCCGCTACTTTGGCGTGCCGGCGGTGTACTCGCTGGAGAACGTGAAGTACCCGCAGGCCGACGGCAGCGTCTGCGGCGTGCGCCCGAACCTTGGCCCGGATGAGGCGATGAAGCTGGATTGCGGCGCCGGGCTGGGCGCGGCCACGCACATCACCGGCGCATTTGCATTTGTTGCGGTGGGCAAGGCGCTGGAGATGCTGCTGAAGAAGCGCGAGGCCAAGCCGGCTGCGTGAGGTCGCAGCCTGGCTGTTGTTCGGGCAGGCTTCCGTGGGAGCGGCTTCAGCCGCGAAGCTGGCCATGCATAAGGTCGGTACGCATTCTGCGGTTGCGGGCGGTGTCGGCTGCCGTGCCGCCGCGGGTTTCGCGACCCAGGTCGCTCCTACGGTGCGGACATGCCAAACAGGCGCTGTGCGTTGGCGCTGGTCTGTGCGGCGATGGCTTCAGGTGTTTCGCCGCGCAGTTCGGCCACGGTCTGCAGGATGGCGGTCAACCGGGCGGGTTCGTTGCGCTGGCCTCGGATGCCGGCATCGGGCTGGTCGGGTGCATCGGTTTCCAACAGCAGGTATTCCAGCGGCATCTGCGCCACCAGGGTGCGCAGGCGGTTGGCGCGCGGGTAGGTCAATGGGCCGCCGAGGCCGATCATGAAACCCAGTTCCCACAGCTGCCGGGCCTGCTCGGGGCTGCCGGAGAAGCTGTGCACCACGCCACGCAACTGGCCAGTCCGGCGGATGCGCTGGATCACCTCGTCCACCGCGCGCCGCGCATGCACGACCAATGGCAATTGGTACTCGCGGGCCAACTCCAGTTGCCCCTGGAAAAAAAACCGCTGCTGCTCGGGATCGAGATCTTCGACAAAGAAATCCAGTCCGCATTCGCCGATGGCTGCGGGGGATTCGCGTTCGATCCACTCGCGCAGCAATGGCAGGTGCTCGGGGCGGTGGTCGGCCAGGAACATCGGATGCAGGCCATACGCAGGGTAAAGCCCGGGATCAGCGGCACATACCTGCTGCAGCTTGGGCCAGCTGGCAGCGGTTACCGCCGGCACCACCTGCTGGCGTACGCCGACAGCACGGGCACGGGCCAGCACCGTGTCGCGGTCGATGTCGAACGCTTCGGCATCCAGGTGGCAATGGCTGTCTACCAACTGCATGGTTCAGGGCTTGCGCGGCAGCGCCGGAGGCTCGCTCACCGGGTCCTTGCGGCGCTTCCAGTTGGCCAGCAGCAAGGTGCCCAGGCCAAACAGGATTTCATCCAGGAACGGCAGCGGATCAGGCAGCAGCAAGCTGAGCGTGAACAGCGCAGCCGTGAACTTGAACAGGGTGGGGTAGCGCAGCTTGCGCGCCCAATCCAGGAGCGGCGTCAGCATCAGGGACATGGCGGATCCAGTTGAAGTGAGGGCCAACAATGCGGATATTGCGACGCCCGGAGCGTTTTCGATAGCTGACTGCCAGAAATACTGGCCTCTGTTCAGCTTGACCGTGCTGGAATCGGCCCACATCAGAACGCGGCAGAGCCGCTGGGAGCCCGCTTATGAAGAGCACCACTACAACCATCCTGGTGGCTACCGGCGCATTGCTGGTCGGCGGTATCGCCACTGCTGCCTTCATGCAGGGCCGCGACAAGGCCACCACGCTGCCGGCTGCGGAAACGCCGGCGCCGCTGGTGGACGGCGCCCTGCAGGGCGACGATGCGGCGACCAATGAGGTCGCGGCAACTGGCAACAAGCTCGAATATGCCGATGTGCTCAAGGTCGCCCCGGTGACCCAGAAAGAGCGCCTCTATGGCACCGTCACCGCCAGTGATCCGATCCGCGAGACCTCCAGCACCAGCACCCCGCATGAAGTCTGCGAGGACGTGGTGGTGCAGGAGCGTCTGCCCGAGCGCGACGGCAATGTCGGCGGCACGGTTGCCGGCGCGGTGATCGGTGGCCTGCTGGGCAACCAGGTAGGTGGCGGCAACGGCAAGAAGGCAGCGACCGCCATTGGCGCCGCAGCAGGCGGTGTAATCGGCAACCAGGTCGACAAGCGTCACGTTGGCGGCCGTGTGGTCAGCCGTACCGAACGCCAGTGCCATACCGAGCAGCGCACCGCTGAATCCAGCCGCATCACGGGCTACAACGTCACCTATCGCAAGCCCGATGGCAGCACCGGCACCATGCGCACGGACAACAAGCCGGGTGAGCGCGTGTCGCTGGGCAATACCGACCAGACCATCGGTTACGACGTGACCTACCGTTACGACGGCGAGGAAAAAACCGTGCGCATGGACAACCGCCCGGCCAGCGATCGCCTGCCGGTGCTGGATGGCCAGATCGTGACCCAGACGGCATCGGTTGCCGGGGATGGCAGCCGGCAGTAAGTGCCGCCGTTTTGCTGTGAAGTGGAAGGCCGGCGAAAGCCGGCTTTCTGCGTTATTGGGGTGCACGGTTGAAAGGCACCCCTCCCCAGCCCTCCCCTTGGCTCCGCCAAAGGGAGGGGGCAGGAGCGGCCTTCCGCTGCCAGTTATCAGGTTGCAGGAATCACACCCTCCCTTGCGCGCAGCGGAGGGGAGGGCTGGGGAGGGGTAGCGCTTTGGAAGGTAGGTGCTAGCGTTACCGTCCCCAGTAACGGAGCACACAATGCATGAGCATCTTCGACCTGCAACTGGAAACCGAGCGCCTGCTGCTGCGTCCGCCGACAGCCGAGGACTTCGAGGCGTTTGCCGCATTCTGTGCTGACCCGGTCACGATGCAGCATCTGGGGGGCGTGCAGGCCAAGCCAGTGGCCTGGCGCAGTCTTGCCGGGTTGGTGGGCAGTTGGCAGTTGCTGGGTTATTCGATGTTCTCGGTGATCGAGAAAAGCAGCGGCCGCTGGGTGGGCCGTGTTGGTCCATGGCAGCCCTACGGTTGGCCGGGCACCGAAGTGGGTTGGAGCATCGCCTCGGAATTCTGGGGCCGCGGTTACGCGCCGGAGGCGGCGCGGGCAAGTATCGACTGGGCGTTCGATACGCTGGGCTGGAACGAAGTCATCCACACCATCGCGCCGGATAACGGCAACTCTCAGGTGGTTGCACGCAAGCTGGGTTCCAGCATTCTGCGCACCGCGCATTTGCCGCCACCGAATGAAGTGTTGGTGGATGTCTGGGGGCAATCGCGCGCGCAATGGCGGGCACAACAGGGGTAACGCCCGGCGCAGTGTGGTTTCACGGCGGAGCGGCGAGGTGCGGTTTTGCTGCGATTGCAGCTTTACCCAACCGCCGTGATTCCGTTCAAATGGGCTCCGTCATCTGCCATTGCGGCAGGCGGGAGAGCCGGTTCAGTGAGTAACTCTGGGGCTGCGTTGACGGTGTACGGCATGTCCACGTCGGGCAATTGCCACAAGGTTCGGTTGTTGCTGGAGCAACTGGGCACGCGCTACGAATGGTGCGAGGTGGACAGCGCCGCTGGACAGACCCACACCCCGGAATTTCTCGCGATGAATCCCAACGGCAAGGTGCCGCTGGTACGGCGGAATGACGGCCGGGTGCTCACCGAATCCAATGCCATCCTGTTCTGGCTGGCCGAAGGTACAGCGTTCCTGCCGACCGACGGCTGGCAGCGTGCGCAGGCGCTGTCGTGGATGTTCTTCGAGCAGTACAGCCACGAGCCCTATATAGCCGTCGCGCGTTTCATCTGTGGCTGGACGCCACTGGATTCGCCGCGCCGTGATGCATTGCCGCGGCTGCGCCAGCGGGGCCATGAAGCCTTGACGGTCATGGAGCAGCATCTGGCTGCACACGACTGGTTCACCGGCCCGCAGTACGGCATCGCCGATATCGCACTTTTCGCCTACAGCTCGGTTGCCGAAGAGGGCGGGTTGCAGCTTTCGCCCTATCCGGCCGTGCAGCGTTGGCTGCAGCGCGTGCGCGACCAGCCCAGCTTCGTGCCGATGCCTGCCGCTGATGTGGAGGTGCAGGCACGCTTCGCCGCTTCGCACTGAATCTATTTCCCCCGCAATACCCGCTTGCCTTGTGGAGTCTGTCTGCATGTTTGCTCGTGTACCGAATCCCATTCCTGCCCGCATGAAGGGCCTGAACCGCGCCGAGATCTGCGACACCAATTTCATCGACCACGTCAAAAGCCTGGGGCAGGGGCCGGGCGCAGGCCCGCAGGATGCCGCGCCGATACTGCCGGGCAGCGCGCTGGACGCGAAGGGCTTCCGCGAACTGTTCGAGTCGCAGTTGATCAGCCGTCACCTGGATCTGATGGCGCGCGTATTGCGCGTGCAGAACAAAGTCTTCTACACGATTGGCTCCTCCGGGCACGAAGGCAATGCAATGGTGGCGCGGGCGACGCGGCATACCGATCCGGCGTTCCTGCATTACCGCTCCGGCGGCTTCATGGCCGAGCGGTTCCGCAAATTGCCGGGCATGGACCCGGTGATGGATTCGGCCCTGTCCTTTGCTGCCAGCAAGGACGACCCGGCCAGCGGTGGTCGCCACAAGGTGTGGGGCAGCAAGCCGTTATGGGTGTTGCCGCAGACCTCCACCATCGCCTCGCACCTGCCCAAGGCGCTGGGCACCGCAATGGCAGTGGAAGCCGGCAAGCGGCTCGGGCATGGCTTGCCGATTCCCGATGACAGCATTGCCATCTGCTCGTTTGGTGATGCCTCGGCCAACCATGCCACTGCGCAGACGGCATTCAATGCCGCCGCCTGGAGCAGCTTCCAGAAGCTGCCGGCGCCGGTGTTGTTTGTGTGTGAGGACAACGGCATCGGCATTTCGGTGAAAACGCCGGAAGGCTGGATTGCCGAGAGCTTCCGCCATCGTCCCGGCCTGGATTACTTCCATGCCGATGGCCTGGACCTGGCCACCGGCTATGCCGACGTGCAGCGCGCGGTCGAGCATTGCCGCCGTACGCGCCGGCCAACGTTCCTGCATCTGCGCACCACGCGTTTGATGGGCCACGCCGGCACCGACTTTGAAATTGAATGGCGCGCACTGGAGGAGCTGTGCGCGGTGGAAGCCGGCGATCCACTGCTGCGCTCGGCGCAGATCGCGGTTGAGTCCGGCCTGATGGACAGCGAAGAAGTGCTGGCGCTGTACGAACACACGCGCAAGCGTTGCTTCGAGGCGGCCGAAGCGGCGGATCAGCGCCCGCGTCTGAAGAGTCTGCAGGAGGTGATGACGCCGCTGGCGCCCTACACGGCGGACAAGGTGCAGGCTGAAGCCAATCGTGCCGACTACAGCGAGCGTCGCCTGCAGGTGTTTGGCAGCGACGCGGCCCTGCCGGAGAACCAGCCGCCCAGGCATCTGGCCATCCAGATCAACCAGGGCCTGCACGAGCTTTTCTGCAAGTACCCGGAAACCTTGTTGTTCGGCGAGGACGTGGCACAGAAGGGCGGCGTCTACACGGTGACCAAGGGCCTGCAGAAAGCGTTCGGCCCGCGCCGGGTGTTCAACACCTTGCTGGATGAAACCATGATCCTGGGCATGGCCCAGGGCTTCGCCAACATGGGCCTGCTGCCGCTGCCGGAAATCCAGTACCTGGCCTACCTGCACAACGCCATCGACCAGGTGCGCGGCGAGGCCTGTTCGCTGCAGTTCTTCTCCAATGACCAGTACCGCAACCCGATGCTGATCCGCATTGCCGGCCTGGGCTACCAGAAAGGCTTTGGCGGGCACTTCCACAACGACAACTCGATCACGGCCATCCGTGACATTCCCGGGCTGGTGGTGGGCTGCCCATCGCGCGGTGACGATGCGGCCGCCATGCTGCGCACGCTGGCGGCGCTGGCCAAGGTGGACGGGCGCGTATGCGTTTTTTTGGAGCCCATCGCGCTGTACATGACCAAGGATCTGTACGAAGCCGGCGATGGTGAATGGCTGTTCCCGTACCCGGCACCGGGGCAGAGCATCGCCCTGGGCGAGGGGCGTGTGTATGGCCAGGGCAACGAAGACCTGGTGATCTTCAGCTACGGCAACGGCGTGCCGATGAGCCTGCGCGCCGCGCGCACCATTGAAAAATCCCAGGGCTGGAAGGTGCGGGTGGTGGACCTGCGTTGGCTGGTACCACTCAACGATGCCTGGATCGCCGAACAGGCAAAGGGTGCCAAGCGCATCATCGTGGTGGATGAAGGCCGGCACAGCGCGGGTGTGGGCGAGGGCGTGATTACCGCCCTGGTGGAAGCCGGGCTGGGCAGCGTGCCGCTGCGGCGGGTGACCGGCGCAGACACCTATACACCGCTGGCCGGGGCTGCGTTGCTGGTGCTGCCGGGTGATGCGGATGTGGTGGTGGCTGCGGCGGAGTTGGGGTGAGTGGAGGGGCTTTGCCGCTTTCCGCTTTCCCCTCTCCCCAACCCCTCTCCCGGGAGGGTTGTGGGGCTTCATAGAGGCAGCTTCTCAGATTGGTTCATATTGCCATGTACTGAGCCCCTCTCCCCGCGCGGGTGAGGGGTTGGGGAGAGGGGGGCGATGCCCACAACGCACCCCCTTCACCCCGCCCATAGCCCATCATGGCTAGCCTGATAACTTCATTCGCAGCGAGGTCACCATGAGTCATCACAAGATTGCGGTTTTTGTCGGCAGTCTGCGCAAGGAGTCGATCAACCGCCGCTTGGCGCATGCACTGGAAAAACTGGCCGGCGAACGCGCCAGCTTCGAGTACATCCGGATCGACGACATTCCCCTGTACAACCAGGACCACGACACGCAGTTCCCGCCCCAGGGCACCCGCATGAAGGGCCTGATCCGCGGCGCCGATGCGGTGTTGTTCGTCACCCCCGAGCACAACCGTTCCTTCCCCGCGGCGCTCAAGAATGCCATCGACACCGCCACGCGGCCCTATGGCGACAACGCCTGGGCAGGCAAGCCGGCGGCGGTGATCGGCTGCTCCCCCGGCGGTGCGGGCAGTGCCCTGGCCCAACAGCACCTGCGCAACGTGCTGGTAGCGGCGAACCTGGCGGTGATGCCGCAGCCGGAGGCCTTCGTGCAGTTCAAGGAGGGCATGATCGAAGCCGACGGCACCATCACCAACGACGGCACGCGCAAGTTCCTGCAGGGCTACATTGATGCGTTCCTGGCCTGGGTGGCCCTTCAGACCAAGGTCTGAACCGCCCGCGTATCCAGCAGCGGGCAGCGCCGCTGGATAGCGCCACATTTGCGATAATCCACGCCCCGCGCCGCAACGGTGCCGGGCGTTTTGTTCTGTATGACACCCCGATCAGGGCCATCCGGGCAGCCGCCCGGCGCCTGAGTTGCGGACAGGTTATCCACAGAGTTGTCCGTACCCCGGTGGCCGCCGCCCACCTACCATGGCCACACGGCCTTACCGCAGGAAATACGCTTTTCATGTCCGCTCGTACTGGTTTCCGATCCGACCGCAACGACCGCGCAGAGCGCGGCGAACAGCGCATCGACGCCCTGCGCGTGCCCCCGCATTCGGTGGAAGCCGAGCAGGCGGTGCTGGGTGGCCTGATGCTGGCGCCGGAGGCATACGACCGGGTCAATGAGGCGCTGACCGAGAAGGACTTCTACCGGCGCGACCACCAGTTGATCTACCGCGCCATCCGCGAGTTGTCCGAGCGCGACCGCCCGTTCGATGCGGTGACCCTGGGTGAATGGTTTGAGTCGCAGGGCAAGCTGGACCAGGTGGGCGACGGTGCCTACCTGATCGAGCTGGCCAGCACCACGCCGTCGGCGGCCAACATCAGTGCCTATGCCGAGATCGTGCGCGACAAGGCGGTGCTGCGGCAGCTGATCCAGGTGGGCACGGACATCGTCAATGACGGTTTCCAGCCCGAAGGCCGCGACAGCTCCGAGCTGTTGGCTACCGCCGAAAAGTCGGTGTTCGCCATTGCCGAGCAGGGCGCGCGCGGGCGTACCGACTTCGTGGCCATGCCCGGCGCGTTGAAGGATGCCTTCGAGGAGCTGCGCAACCGCTTCGAGAACGGCGGCAACATCACCGGCCTGCCGACCGGCTACAACGACTTCGATGCGATGACCGCCGGCCTGCAGCCGACCGACCTGATCATCCTTGCCGCGCGTCCGGCCATGGGCAAGACCACCTTTGCGCTGAACATCGCCGAATACGCGGCGATCAAGTCGAAGAAGGGCGTTGCGGTGTTCTCGATGGAAATGTCGGCCTCGCAGCTGGCAATGCGTCTGATCTCCTCCAACGGCCGCATCAACGCGCAGCGCCTGCGTACCGGCCAGCTGGAGGACGAGGACTGGAGCCGCGTCACCGGCGCCATCCGCATGCTGAAGGAAACCAAGATCTTCATCGACGATACGCCGGGCGTGTCGCCGGAAGTGCTGCGCTCCAAGTGCCGCCGCCTCAAGCGTGAGCACGACCTGGGCCTGGTGGTGATCGACTACCTGCAGCTGATGAGCGTGCCGGGCAACAGTGAAAACCGTGCGACCGAAATCTCCGAAATCTCGCGTTCGCTCAAGGGCCTGGCCAAGGAGCTGAACGTGCCGGTGATCGCGCTGTCGCAGCTCAACCGCTCGCTGGAAACGCGTACCGACAAGCGCCCGGTGATGGCCGACCTTCGTGAATCCGGCGCTATCGAGCAGGACGCGGACATGATCGTGTTCATCTACCGCGATGATTACTACAACAAGGAAAATTCGCCGGACAAGGGCCTGGCCGAGATCATCATCGGCAAGCACCGTGGTGGCCCGACCGGCTCGTGCAAGCTGAAGTTCTTCGGCGAGTACACCCGCTTCGACAACCTCAGCCACGACTCGGTGGGTTCGTTCGAATAAGCAGGGGCAAGCGCATGTCCGTGGCCATTGTCTGGTTCCGGCGCGACCTGCGCCTGCAGGACAACCCCGCCTTGCAGGCAGCGCTTGAGGCCGGGCATCGCGTGGTGCCGCTCTACATTCACGCGTCCGAAGAAGAAGGGCAGTGGGCGCCGGGCGCGGCGTCCGATGCCTGGCTGTACCGTTCGCTGCACGCGCTTGATGGCGCGCTGCGTTCGCTGGGCGCCTCACTGGTGTTGCGCCGTGGCGACAGCTGGGAGCAGCTGCAGGCCTTGATCGCCGAAAGCGGCGCTGAAGCGGTGTATTGGAACCGCAAGTACGAACCGGCCACGCAGCCGCGCGATGCGGCGATCAAGCGCGGCCTGCGCGAGCAGGGCGTGCACGCCGAAAGCCACAACGGCTACCTGTTGTTCGAGCCGTGGGAGTTGGCCACGCAGCAGGGCGGGCCATACAAGGTGTTCACCCCGTTCTGGCGCAACGCGCTGAGTCACTGGCGGCTGCCGGCACTGTCTGCCGCGCCCGCACGCTTGCCTGCACACGGCGTCACCGGCGTGCCCTTGGCGGCGTTGGGGCTGCAGCCGCGCCCGCGCTGGGACGCCGGTTTCTGGGAACACTGGGAGCCAGGCGAGGGCGGCGCACTGGAGGCGTTGGAGGTCTTCATCGATGGCGCGCTCAACGGCTATCGCGAACAGCGTGATTTGCCGGACCGCGTCGGCACCTCGCTGATGTCGCCGCACCTGCATTTTGGCGAGATTGCCCCGTGGCGCATCGCCCATGCATTGGAAGCGGTGCGCAGCGCTGGCCGTGATGCGGACATTGATGGCTATCTGCGGCAACTGGGCTGGCGCGAGTTTTCCTGGCACCTGTTGCACCACTTCCCGCGCACATCCGGGCACAACCTCAACCCGCGCTTCGACGGATTTGCCTGGGCAACACCACAGCCCGCACTGCTGGACGCCTGGCAGCAAGGGAACACCGGCATCCCGATCATCGATGCCGGCATGCGCGAACTGTGGGCCACCGGCTACATGCACAACCGCGTGCGGATGCTGGTCGGCAGCTTCCTGTGCAAGCACCTGCGCATGCACTGGCGCGAAGGTGCGCGCTGGTTCTGGGACACGCTGGTGGACGCGGACCTGGCCAACAACAGCATGGGCTGGCAATGGATTGCCGGTACCGGCGCCGACGCCGCCCCGTACTTCCGTGTGTTCAACCCGGTCACGCAGGCGCAGAAGTTCGATCCGCAGGCGCGTTACATCAGCCGCTGGGTGCCGGAACTGGCGGCCTTGCCGCTCAAGGCGCGGTTCGCCCCCTGGCTTTCGCCGGCGCTGCTGGCCGAGCTGGCGCCGTCCTATCCACGGCAACCGCTGGTGGATCTGGCAGCCGGTCGTGAGGCGGCGTTGAGTGCCTACCACCGTTGTCGATAGGCGCTTGAACGGTTCAGTCAGAAAACTGAATGGAAGCTTCGCCGGAGAGGTTTCCATCATGTCGGCATCGCGTTGTGCTGTTTATCCTTGCCCGGCACCCATGTGGCCGACCGGCCGTTCAAGGAGACTCAGATGACCACCCGTACCGTTTTCCGCAATCTTTCCATTGGTCTGGTTGCTGCAGCCGTCCTGTCGGCCTGCGCCACCGGGGGTTCCTATGTCCAGCAGGACCAGTACGGCAATCAGCCCCAGCAGCAGAACAAGACCGGCAAGGGCGCCCTGATCGGTACCGCCATCGGCGTGGCCGCCGGCTTGCTCAGCGGCGGTGACGCTACCGAGCGTCGCCAGCGTGCGATGGTGGGTGCGGGTATCGGTGCGCTCAGCGGCGCGGCAGTGGGCAACTACCAGGACCGCCAGGAACGCGCCCTGCGTGAGCGCACCGCCAACACCGGCATCGATGTGCAGCGTGATGGCGACAACATCACCTTGAACCTGCCCGATGGCATTACCTTCGACTTCAACAAGACCACGCTCAAGCCGCAGTTCTACAGCGCACTCAATGGCGTGGCCGGCACCTTGAACGAGTACAACCAGACCATGATCGAAGTGGTCGGCCACACCGACAGCATCGGCACCGATGCGGTCAACAACCGCATTTCCAAGGAACGCGCCGACGCCGTGGCTGCCTACCTGAGTGCACAGGGCGTGCAGCGCGCGCGCATCGAGACGCTGGGTGCCGGCAAGTCGTACCCGATTGCCGACAACAGCACCGACGCCGGCCGCGCGCAGAACCGCCGCGTCGAGATCCGCGTGATCCCGCTGCGTTCGTGATCGAGGCGTTTGCCGTGTGAACAGAAAGGGCCGCGCAAGCGGCCCTTTCCTTTGGCCGGCCATCAAGGCATGGACGGCAGCAGCGCTGCTGATGCGACATCACCAGCGGCCCGGCCATCAGCAACCGGGGGGCGAGCGGGTGACAGATTCCATTCCGGCGCAGAGTGGCTGGGCGTGTCATTGCTGCCTGCACGGCCGGGTTGCCACACCGTCTCAGCCGCCCTCGCGCAGCGCTGCCGGCAGGGGTTCCGCTGCCGGGCGCGGCAAGGGTTTGAGTCCAAACCAGGGCCTGAGCAGGCGGCTGCGGCGGATCAGTTCATTCGCTGCCAGGCACAGCGCGAATGTGCTGGCGATCAACAGGGCGGCTTCGGCGGGCGGTGCCATCGCTGCCGGTTTCAGGCTGTGCGCCAGCACCACGATCACGCTCTGGTGGAGGATGTAGAGCGGGAACACCGCCACGGTCAGATAGCGCAGGACAGCACTGTCGGCATGGCGCCAGCGGTAGGCGAAGCCGAGCAGGGCGGCGATGGCGCACCACTGGTCCACTGCCCACACCACGCGCAGGGTCATCCGCAGCGCAAGCGGCAAGGGCTGTGCCTCGCCGAAGCCTGCGAAGTACCAGTAGTAGGTGATCAGGGCATAGCTGGCAGCCGCCAGCCCAAGTGCAACCCAGCGCAGCCGCTGCAGGGATTCCCAGAAGCGAGTATCGAAAGCGGCAAGAAAGCCGATGAAGAACACGGTGGCGTACTCGGCGTGGCTGTACCAGTCATCGGTCAGTGCATGGGTCTGCTCGAAGCGTGCCACCAGCAGCAGGCGGGCCAGCGCCAGCAATGCCACTGGCACCAGCAGTGCCCCTGCTCCCTGCAGGGCCGCGCCGGCCCATTGCCTCAGCCGCTCCAGGGCCGGGGCCGGCAGCAGCTTCCATAACAGCCAGGCCAGCACGGTGTAGCACCACAGGTAGGGCAGAAACCAAAGGTGGTTCCAGGTCGGGAGCCGCAGGCAATCCCCGTCGCTGCCGCAGAAGCCGTGGTAGCCGCTCAAGTACTTTGCATAGAACGCCAGGTAGGACTCCCCATAGCCGCCGGGCAGTTGCTCGACGACCTGCAGATACGCCTGCGGCGGCACGATGATCAACATGCCGAACAGCAACGGCAGCAGCAGTTGTCGCGACCGTTGCCGCAGCACGCCGCCGGACAGCTTGCGCATCAGGTAGGCGGTTGCCACACCGGAGATCAGGAACAGCAGCGACATCCGCCAGGGGCTGGTGAGCAGCATGAACGGCTCCGGGCCTTCGCCGGCATGCGGGCTTTTCACGTGCCAGCCCCAGCTCACGTAGTACATGCCCACGTGGTAGATCACCAACAGGCCGAAGGCGATCACGCGCAGCCAATCCAGGTCGTGACGTCGTTGCATTGCTTGGTTCGCCCCTTGTCCGAGAAGAGTGGTGATTGGGGCAATTGCCGAGGCCGCGGAGGCGGGTGATGGGATCGATTGCGGTGACGAAGGGACGAATGGCGGCGTCCCAGGGACGGAGTGGAGCGGCCGGCACGGGGCGCTGGCCTAGAATGCGCTGATGGATAAAACCCCTGGACGTGATGTGCTGGAGCGCTACCGGCCCTGGCAACGCAGTACCGAGATGCTGTTCTGGTTGCTGGTGGTCGGCATCAACTGCAGCGGAAATGCGCTGACCGTGTTGATGGACGCAAGGCGCAATGGCGAGGTCGCGCTGCAGGCTTGGGAACCTTGGGTATGGGAGTTCTCCAGTGGCCTGGTGTGGTTGCTGATCGTGGTGCCGGCGGTGGTCTGGTTCAGCAATCGCCTGCCGCTGCACCTGGACAACTGGCGCCGTCGGCTGCCCTGGTATGTGCTGGCCAGTGTGCCGGTGTCACTGGTGCACGTGTTGTCCATGTTCGCGCTGCGCGTCCTGGTCTATCGGTTGATGGGCGATGACTACAGCATCGACTCGCTGCCGCAGGCCCTGCTGTACGAGTACCTCAAGGACGCGCGTACCTTTGCCTTCATCGTGGCGATCACCCATGCGTACCAGTTCCTGCTGCGCCGCTTGCAGGGTGAGGCGCAGTTGCTGGCCGCGCCCGATGAAGGCCCCCCGCTGGAGCCGGTGGAGCGGCCGGAGCGGCTGTTGGTGCGCAAGCTGGGGCGTGACTTCCTGGTGGCCACGCAGGACATCGAATGGGCACAGGCCGCAGGCAACTACGTCAACCTTCGGGTGCGGGGGCATGATTATCCGCTGCGGATCACGATGACGGCGCTGGAAGGCATGCTCGACCCGGCCAGCTTTGTTCGGGTACACCGCAGCTGGCTGATCCATATCGCCCATCTGGTCTCGATTGAGCCACTGGACGGAGGGGATGCGCGGCTGCAGATGGATGACGGCCAGCAACTGCCCTGCAGCCGCCGCTATCTGCCACAGGTGCGGCAGCAATTGAGCGAGGGCCAACGCGCGGCGTTGCCTGTCTGAGTCCGCCCGATGTGCGTTGCACGCGAACCCCGCCCGGCCATGGGCGGTAACGCGGACCCCTGCGTCGCTGAAGTGAGATCGAAAAAAAACAGTGCCGAGCATGGCTCGGCACTGTCGGAATTACGTGGCTGCTGCGGAAGCCGGCGTGATGCCGGCCTCCGTGTGCGTGCAGCTGATTACTTGCGGCGGACCAGCAGGCGGTAGCCGCCGGTGGCGTTGGAGTCGAAGCTGTGTGCCAGCAGCACATAGCGGCCGGCTTCCAGTTCGATTTCCAGCGACGGATCCAGGCTGGTATCGCTGTCATCCTGCTTGGCGACTTCCTCGCCGTTGCGCATCAGCGTGATCATGCCGTCCAGGCCGCCGTTGCCGACCATGCTGATCACGTAGTTGCCCTTGCGCGGGATGTCCAGGTTGTACAGGTCGCGGTTGCCCGGGCGCAGCTGGCCCTGGATTTCGCGGCCGATCTTCAGCTCCGGACGGGCAGCGGCCTGGCCGGCAGCGGACGTCACGGTGGCCAGCTGGAACACACCGCCGCGGCCGTTCACCGAACGTACCGAGATGTTGTACTCGCCGGCTTCCAGCACCTGGGTCAGGCGCGAGTTGGTGCCGTTGCCAGCGCCGTCATCGTCGCTGAGAACCAGGTCACCGCCCTGCATGGTCAGCAGGGTGTCGATGTCGTTGCTGGTGGCATCGAACTGCACGCGACGGCGCTCGGGCAGGGTGAACACGAAGCTGCGGGTGGCATCGGAAGCAACGAAGCCGCTGACCGAGCCGTCCATCGGCAGCGCGCTGCCATCTTCAAACACCAGGCCTTCGGGCAGGTCGGCCTGCTCCACGCTCAGGTAGAAGGCGCCGGCGGCATCGCTGAAACCGGCGGCCTTCAGGGTGTAGGTGCCCGGCTGCAGCGGCGCCATCAGGCGTGCGTTCAACTGGTTGCCGCCATCGTCGTCTTCCATGCTGACGCCGTTGCCGCTGAGTTCCAGGCGCGAATCAAACTCGCTGGATTCCATGTCGATGGTGTACAGGCCCGGCTTGGTGACCTGCAGGGTGTAGCTCTTGTCACCGCCGCGCAGCCAGTCGGTGATGCGCTGGCCTGCGGTCAGCGGCTTGCCGTCATAGGCGACGATCGGCTCGACCGACAGCTGGAACGGGCCAAAGGCGCGGGCGTCGGCGCCGCTGACGGCCACCATGTACGCGCCGGCCTTGTCGGCACGCACGCTCAAGCTGCTGTCGCCGTTTTCACTGGCTTCAGAACGGGCGACCAGCGCGTCGCGGTGGAACACCGCCAGCGTGCCATTGAGAGCGCCTTCCAGCTTCAGCGAAACAGCCTGGCCGGCGGCCAGCTGCAGCGAGAACAGCTGGCTGCGGGTGCCGTCGGCATAGTTGACCGGGGTGGCGGAGGTGATTTCGCCGGAAACATCAGCGTTGAGAGCCAGCGGGCGGGCGGCCGGGGCGGCGTGAGCGGGGACGTTCACGGCGGCGGCGATGGCCAGGGACAGCAGTCCTGCTGCAAATCGCTTCACTTCGATCTTCCTTATGGTGGAACAGGGGAGGTTGTGCAGATGCCCGCGCCATGGTTGCGCGAGCACGGACATTCTGCGGGGTACAGGCGCTGCCGGCCGGGGGACCGGACAGCGCAGGTCAATTGCCGTCAGTGGATGACAGCGGCATCAGCGGCGGCGGACGCGGCATCGGCTGCCGCTTCGACGGCCGCATCGGCACCGTTCTTGCGGTTGTCGTTGGCCGGCGCAGCGACGTCGGAGCCCAGGTCGGTGGTTTCCAGCTCGAACACGCCCTGCTGGCTGCCCAGGCTGCTTACCGCGACGATGTAACGGCCCTGACGCAGGTCCAGGATCAGCTGCGCGTTGGTGCCGTTGCCGCCGTCGTCGTCCTCGGCGTCCACACCCGGGCCGGTGATCTTCAGCACCGAGTCGAAGCTGTCGGCGATGGCATCGAACTGCACCTGGCGCGGGCGGTCCACGTTGAGCACGAACGTGCGGCGGCCGCGCGAATCCATCATCGACTGCGCCGGCTGGCCGATGGTCAGGGCGGTGCCGTCGCGGGTGACCAGGCCATTGGGCGTCGGGGTCAGGGCGACGCTGAGCTTGAACGAGCCGGTGTTGCCGTTCACCGAGGAAGCGGCAATGGTGTACTCACCCGGCTCGAGATAGGTCTGGATACGGGCGTTGAGCTGGCCGCCGCTGTCGTCGTCCTCCAGCTCCACGTTGCGGCCGTTCAGCTGAAGCTTGGCGTCGAACGCGCTGGATTCGAGCCTGATGGAGTACAGGCCGGCCTTGTCCACCTTGAGCTTGTATTCCTGCTTCTCGCCCACCAGCCAGTCGATGGCCTGGCTGTCGTCGCCCAGCGGCTTGCCGTCGTAGGGCACCACCTGGGCGGTCTTGAGCTTGAACGGGCCAAAGCTCTGCGCGCTGGCGCCGTTCACGGCCACCAGGTAGGTGCCGTCCTTCGGTGCGCGGAAGGCCAGACTGACCGAGCTGCCGGTGGTATCACCTTCGCCGGAGCTGCCGGAGGAGGCATTGGCCAACATGCTCTGGCCATCAAACACGGCCAA
Organism: Stenotrophomonas sp. STEN056; assembly: GCF_056759635.1. Classification (NCBI taxonomy): domain Bacteria; kingdom Pseudomonadati; phylum Pseudomonadota; class Gammaproteobacteria; order Lysobacterales; family Lysobacteraceae; genus Stenotrophomonas; species Stenotrophomonas sp. STEN056. The sequence continues at coordinate 132,368 of NZ_JBRRDL010000001.1, read as the reverse complement.
CTGGCCGGTGAGGGCGCCGCCCAGCTCCAGCGACACCGCCTCGCCGCTCTTCAGGGTCATCTTGTAGCCCTGATGGCGGCTGCCGTCGTTGTAGTTGAGGTTGCTGGAAGAGGTGATTTCGCCGGATACGGTGTCGCCGACCCCCAGCTTCGGGGAGTTGTCGCCGCCGGCAACGCCCCCCAGTTTCTGGCAGGCAGCAAGCGCAAGTGTCATCGAGACAGCAGCGAAAAGGCGGGCGGGGCGAGTGTTCAAGCGGGTGTCCTTCGTTTGTTGACGTGGTTTCCGTTCCCCGCGTGGGCGGGTCCGGTCGCGATTCTAACGGCAACCGGCGTCTATTCAGTGAGAAAACCGCGGGCATCAGTTCAAGCCGCCAGCGGATGTTAGAATTGCCCGCTTGTCTGCCTCATTTTTGATAGACCGACCATGATCGAACTCAACCCCATCCGCCAGCGAATCACCGATCTGACCGATCGCGTCCTTTCGCTCCGGGGGTATCTTTGACTACGACGCCAAGAAAGAGCGTCTTGAAGAAGTAACCCGCGAGCTGGAAAACCCCGACATCTGGAACAACCCCGAGTACGCCCAGACCCTGGGCCGGGAACGTTCGGTGCTGGACAAGACCGTCAGTGGCATCGCCGCCGTGCTGGACGGCATGAATGACGCCACCGAACTGCTGGAACTGGCCGAGAGCGAGCAGGACGAAGACACCGCGCTGTCGGTGATCGCCGACCTGGACAAGCACCAGGGCCATATCGAGAAGCTGGAATTCCAGCGCATGTTCTCCGGCGAAATGGACAGCTGCAACGCGTTCGTGGACATCCAGGCCGGTGCCGGTGGCACCGAAGCCCAGGATTGGGCCGAGATGATGCTGCGCATGTACCTGCGCTGGTGCGAATCGCGCGGCTGGAAGACCGAGCTGATGGAAGTGTCCGGTGGCGACGTTGCCGGCATCAAGTCGGCCACCTTCCGGGTCGAGGGCGAGTTCGCCTATGGCTGGCTCAAGACCGAGATCGGCGTGCACCGCCTGGTGCGCAAGTCGCCGTTCGACTCGGACAACCGCCGCCACACCAGCTTCACCTCGGTGTTCGTGTCGCCGGAAGTCGATGACAACATCGAAATCGACATCAACCCGGCCGACCTGCGTACCGACGTCTACCGCTCCTCCGGTGCCGGTGGTCAGCACGTCAACAAGACCGAGTCGGCGGTGCGTATCACGCACATTCCGACCAACACCGTGGTGGCCTGCCAGACCGGCCGCAGCCAGCACCAGAACCGCGACACCGCGATGAAGATGCTGGCCGCCAAGCTCTACGAACTGGAAGTGCAGAAGCGCAACAGCGCGCGTGACGCGCTTGAAGCCACCAAGTCCGACATCGGCTGGGGCAGCCAGATCCGCAACTACGTGCTCGACCAGAGCCGTATCAAGGACCTGCGCACCGGCATCGAGCGTACCGATACGCAGAAGGTGCTGGACGGCGACCTGGATGAATTCATCGAGGCCAGCCTGAAATCCGGCCTGGAAGCCGGCGCCAAGCGCAGCGACGCCTGAGCAGGACCGGGTGGCCCTTCAATACGGGCCACCCGCATTGTTGTACGGTGCGGCGATGCCTTCACGCCGCCGCCCTTCGTTTTCTCCCCCAAATTCAAAGCCAATGCCATGAACGAACAGACCCCGGTAACGCCGCAGCCCCCCGTCGACGAGAACAGCCTCATCGCCGAGCGCCGCGCGAAACTCACGGCGCTGCGCGGGCAGGGTATTGCCTATCCGAATGATTTCCGTCGCGAGGATTTCGCCGACAAGGTAAAGGCGGAGTTCGCGGACGAGCAGGCCTGGACTGCCGAAACGCTGGAAGCTTCCAACCGCAAGGTGAAGCTGGCGGGCCGGTTGATGGCCAAGCGGGTGATGGGCAAGGCCAGCTTTGCCACCATCCAGGACGAGTCCGGCCGCATCCAGCTGTTCCTGCAGTCCACCGCACTGGGAGATGCCTACGCCGCCTTCAAGGGCTGGGACGTGGGCGACATCATCGCCGTCGAAGGTGGTTTGACCCGTACCAGGACCGGCGAGCTTTCGGTGCGTGCCGACAGCATCCGCCTGCTGGTCAAGTCGCTGCGTCCGCTGCCGGACAAGTGGCATGGGCTGGCCGATGTCGAGCAGCGCTACCGCCAGCGTTATGTGGACCTGATCGTGACCCCGGAGTCGCGCGAGGTCTTCATCAAGCGCTCGAAGATCATCCGCGCCATGCGCGCGTGGCTGGACAGCCGCGACTTCCTGGAAGTCGAGACGCCGATGATGCATTACATCCCCGGCGGCGCCACGGCCAAGCCGTTCAACACGCACCACAACGCACTGGACCTGGACCTCTACCTGCGCGTGGCGCCGGAGTTGTACCTCAAGCGTCTGGTCGTGGGCGGGCTGGAGCGCGTGTACGAAATCAACCGCAACTTCCGCAATGAAGGCGTCAGCACGCGCCACAATCCGGAATTCACCATGATGGAGCTGTACGAGGCCTACGCCACGTACAACGAAGTGATGGATCTGACCGAAGGCGTGATCCGCGATGTTGCCCAGCAGGTGTTGGGCAGCACCGAAGTGGAGTGGGACGGCGCGCAGATCAATCTGGGCCCGGCCTTCCGCCGCTGGCGCATGGATGAAGCGGTGCGCCACCACAACCCGGAAATCTCGGCGGCCGACTGCACCGACCGCGACGCGCTGCTGCGCCATTGCGAACGCCTGAAGATCCGCGTCAAGCCGTCCTACGGCTGGGGCAAGCTGCTGCTGGAAATCTTTGAAGCCACCGTCGAGCACACCTTGATCCAGCCGACCTTCATCACCGATCACCCGGTGGAAGTGTCGCCGCTGGCCCGTGCCAGCGACAACGAGCCGGGTTATACCGACCGTTTCGAGCTGTTCGTCAACGGCAAGGAACTGGCCAACGGTTTCTCCGAGTTGAACGATCCGGAAGACCAGGCCGCGCGCTTCCAGGCCCAGGTGGCCGCGAAGGAAGGTGGCGACGACGAAGCCATGCATTACGACGCCGATTACATCCGTGCCCTGGAATACGGCCTGGCGCCGACCGGCGGCCTGGGCATCGGCATCGACCGTCTGGTGATGATGTTGACCGGCCGTGCCTCGATCCGCGACGTGCTGCTGTTCCCGTACATGCGCCCGGAAAACTGATCCAGCGTTGTGCGATGTAGAAAAGCCTCCGTGGAAACACGGAGGCTTTTTCATGGGCCTCGCAGGGCACGCAGCAGCGGCGGGTGCATGCAATGTAGGAGCGGCCTTGGCCGCGATGCCGATAATGCGACGGCGCAGGAGATGGCTTTCCTCGGTTTCTTTCAGGTCGTCATTCCCGCGTAGGCGGGAATCGCTTTGGCCTTCCACACCACCCTTCAGATCGTCATTCCCGCGTAGGCGGGAATCGCTTTGGCCTTCTACGTCACCCCTCAGATCGTCATTCCCGCGCAGGCGGGAATTGCTTCTTGCGGATAGTCTCAGCGTACGTGGATTCAACAAAAAACAAAAAAAGCAAAGAGCGAAAATCCAAAGAGCGATTCCCGCCTGCGCGGGAATGACGGCATAAGAGCAAAGCCCAAGTCGTAACCGCCAAACAAAAAGCCCTCCCGGTGAGGGGAGGGCTTCTGTCTCAGCCATTCGCCGCCGGAATCAGGCTTCCGGCTTGGAATCACGCAGCTCGCGGCGCAGGATCTTGCCGACATTGGTCTTGGGCAGCTCCTTGCGGAACTCCACGATGCGCGGGTGCTTGTAGCCGGTGAGGTTTTCGCGGGCGAATGCCTTGACCTGCTCTTCGGTGAGGCTCGGGTCCTTCTTGACGATGACCACCTTCACCACTTCGCCGGACTTCTCGCTCGGTGCGCCGACCGCGGCCACTTCCAGCACGCCGGGCATCATCGCGATGACGTCCTCGATCTCGTTCGGGTACACGTTGAAGCCGGACACCAGGATCATGTCCTTTTTGCGGTCGACGATGTAGAAGAAGCCGTTTTCATCCATGCGCGCCATGTCGCCGGTGTGCAGCCAGCCTTCGGCATCGAGCACCTTGTCGGTTTCATCCTGGCGGTGCCAATAGCCCTTCATCACCTGCGGGCCACGGATGCACAGCTCGCCCACTTCGCCCATGGCCACCATCTGGCCGTCGTCGTTCTTGACGCAGGCATCGGTGGAGGGAATCGGCAGGCCGATGGCGCCGTTGTACTCCTTCAGATCCAGCGGGTTGATGCAGGCCGCCGGCGAGGTTTCGGTCAGGCCGTAGGCTTCCACCAGGGTGACGCCGGTGACCTTCTTCCACTTCTCGGCCACGGCGCGCTGCACGGCCATGCCGCCGCCCAGTGCGAACTTGAGCGAGGAGAAATCCACGTCGGCAAAGCCGTCGGTGTTGAGCAGGCCGTTGAACAGCGTGTTGACGCCGGTGATGGCGGTAAAGCGGTTGTTCTTGAGCTCCTTGACGAAGCCCTTCATGTCACGCGGGTTGGTGATCAGGTAGTTCAGGCCGCCCAGCTTCATGAAGACCAGGCCGTTGGCCGTCAACGCGAAGATGTGGTACAGCGGCAGCGCGGTGATGATCACTTCCTCGCCGGGCTTGACGCCCGAGGCGCTGATCCAGGCCGAGGCCTGCTGCATGTTGGCGATCAGGTTGCGATGGGTGAGCATCGCGCCCTTGGCCACGCCGGTGGTGCCGCCGGTGTACTGCAGGAAGGCAATGTCGTCGTGGTTGATCTCCACCGGCGGCAGCGCATGGCGCTTGCCCAGGTTCAATGCTTCCTTGAAACGGACCGCGTTGGGCAGGTGGTAGTCCGGCACCATCTTCTTTACGTACTTCAGCACGAAGTTGATGATCGAACCCTTGGGGAAGCCGAGCATGTCGCCCAGGCCGGTGGTGATGACCTGCTTGACCGGCGTATCGGCGATGACCTGCTGCACGGTCTCGCCGAAGTTGTCGACCACCACCAGCACCGAGACATCGGCGTCCACCAGCTGGTGCTTGAGTTCGCGCGCGGTGTACAGCGGGTTGACGTTCACCACGGTCAGGCCGGCGCGCAGGATGCCGAAGATAGCAATCGGGTACTGCAGGCAGTTGGGCATCATCACCGCGACGCGGTCGCCCTTCTTCAGCTGCAGCTCGCCCAGCAGGTAGGCGGCGAACTGGGTGACCAGCACGTCGGCCTCGCCATAGGTGAGCACCTTGCCGAAGTTCGAGTAGGCGGGACGATCACGGAACTTGGCCACGGAGGTGTCGAATACGGCCGCGACGGAACGGAATTCGTTGACGTCGATTTCAGCCGGCACGCCAGCCGGGTAGCTCTGCAGCCAGGGACGTTCCTGATTCATCTTCCCCTCCAGGAAATGGATGTGATCTAGTGGTGAGGCCCGGCATCACGCTGCAGGGCCATTGGCGCAGCATACCGTTACGAATTGAAAAGGCGAAGAGATTGGATGATCCGAACAGTCCTCAACTGCATGCTTTGTGCGGTGATCATGCTTTCCATGGCCGCCTGTGGGCGGGAGCCGCCGGAACAGCGGCTACGGCAGACCATTGCTGCAATGCAGGAATCGGTGGAAAAGGACAGGCCGAACGACTTCATGGCGTCGGTGGCCGATGACTTCGTCGGCAATGGCGGGCTGGATCGTGCAGGCCTGGAGCGCCTGCTCAAGGGCCAGTTGCTGCTCAATACCAAGGTGACGGTGCAGACCGGGCCGCTGTCGGTGGAAATGGGGGCCGGTGCCGCCACCACCGCAACTGTGCGTTTCAGTGTGCTGCTGGCCGGGGGCGGTGGCCGCTTCGTGCCCGAACGCGGTGACATGCAGGAAGTGGTCAGCGGCTGGCGCGAGGTGGACGGCCAGTGGCGCCTGTACAGCGCGTCATGGAAGCCGGTGGGCGCGGACTGACCATTCAATGCAACAACGGCGCGGGCCGCAGCGGGCTTGAACGCCCACGCGACCCGCGCCGCTGCGGTGAGGCATGTATCAGTACAGAACGCGCGTGCGCAGCGTGCCCGGGATCGACGCCAGTTCCTCGCGGATGGCGCCGGCCTGTTCTTCGGTGGCAGCGATATCGATGACCACGTAGCCAACCTGCGGATCGGTGCGCAGGAACTGGCCGTCGATGTTGAGGTTATGGCGCGAGAAGATCTCGTTGATCTTGGACAGCACGCCGGGCACGTTGCGGTGGATGTGCAGCAGGCGCGTGCTCTGCGCGTGCTCGGGCAGGGTGACTTCGGGGAAGTTGACCGCCGACAGGGTCGAGCCGTTGTCGCTGTAACGCACCAGCTTGGCGGCCACTTCGATGCCGATGTTGTCCTGCGCTTCCAGCGTGGAGCCGCCGACGTGCGGGGTCAGGATCACGTTGTCATGGGCGGTGAGGGGGGACTCGAACCTGTCGCCATTGCCCTTGGGCTCGACCGGGAACACGTCCACCGCCGCACCACCGATGTGGCCCGAGCGCAGCGCCGCATCCAGCGCGTCAATGTCCACCACCGTGCCGCGGGCGGCGTTGATCAGGTGTGCGCCTGGCTTCATGCGGGCCAACTGGTCGGCGCCGATCATCCACTGCGTGGACGGGGTTTCCGGCACGTGCAGGGTGACGATGTCCGAGCGTTGCAACAGGTCGTCCAGGCTGATGGCCGGCTGTGCGTTGCCCAGCGACAGCTTGGTTTCGATGTCGTGGAAGATCACCTTCATGCCGAACGCTTCGGCCAGCACGCCGACCTGCGTGCCGATGTGGCCGTAGCCGATGATGCCCAGGGTCTTGCCGCGCACCTCATGGCTGCCCGACGCGGATTTGGACCAGCCGCCGCGGTGGCACTCGGCGTTCTTCTGCGGCACGCCACGGGTGAGCAGGATCGCCTCGGCGATGACCAGCTCGGCTACCGAGCGGGTGTTGGAATAGGGCGCGTTGAACACGGGGATACCGGCCAGCTCGGCCGCTTCCAGGTCCACCTGGTTGGTTCCGATGCAGAAGCACCCGACCGCGATCAACCGCTTGGCATGGGCCAGCACATCGGCGCTGAGGTGCGTGCGCGAGCGGATGCCGACGATGTGGGCCTCGGCGATGCGCGCCTTCAGCTCGTCTTCCGGCAGCGATTTGCTGTACAGCTCAATCTGCGAGTACCCGGCAGCCCGGAAGGTGTCCACGGCGGTCTGGCTGACCCCCTCAAGCAACAAAACGCGGATGTCCTGCTTCGGAAACGAGGTCTTCTTGGGCGACATGTCGGGCACGACGGCACAGAGTGGGTGGCCGCTCACTATGCCAGAACCTGTGGCGCTTTGGTGCGCTGCGCCATGCGCCAAGATATTGATGGAAAAAGGTTTCAACTGAATTTACCTGCGCTGTTGTGTGCGCATGAAGGCCCGGCTGGACGGCGCGCTGCGTGGCTGGCACGCTTGCCTGCTTTCGCGTCCCAGAACCTCCCGCCATGACCGACCCGCGCCTGCACGCCCTGCAGCAAGCCTGCCCCAGCCTGCGTTTGAAGACTGATCCGTCCGACCTGGAGCACTACGGCCGGGATTGGACCCGGCGCTGGACGCCTGCGCCGCTGGCGATTGCCTTGCCGGCCACCGTCGAAGAAGTGCAGGCCGTGGTGCGCTGGGCCAACGAACAATCGGTGGCGGTGGTGCCGTCAGGCGGCCGCACGGGCCTGTCCGGTGGCGCGGTGGCAGCCAATGGCGAGCTGGTGCTCAGCCTGGAACGCATGAACAAGGCAGTGAGTTTTGACGCCGTGGACCGCACCTTGACCGTGCAGGCCGGCATGCCGCTGGAAGCGTTGCACAACGCGGCGCGCGAACATGGCCTGATTTACCCGGTGGATTTCGCCGCGCGCGGTTCGTGTTCCATCGGCGGCAACATCGCCACCAATGCCGGCGGCATACGGGTGATCCGCTACGGCAATACGCGCGAGTGGGTGGCAGGGTTGAAAGTGGTGGCCGGCAACGGCGAGCTGCTGGAGCTCAACAAGGGCCTGATCAAGAATTCCAGCGGCTATGACTTCCGCCAGCTGATGATTGGCTCGGAAGGCACGCTGGGCATCGTGGTGGAGGCGACGCTGAAGCTCACCGATCCGCCGCCGACCACTAACGTGATGCTGCTGGCGCTGCCTTCCTTCGAGGTGCTGATGCAGGTGTTCTCCGCATTCCGCGAGCGTCTGCAGCTGGAGGCGTTTGAGTTCTTCACCGACCGCGCTGTCCACCATGTCACCGCACATGGCGCGCAGTATCCGTTCGAGGAAATCCACCCGTACTACGTGGTCACCGAATACGCCTCGGCCGACGAAGCGGGCGAGGCAGCAGCGATGGCGGCCTTTGAGCATTGCATGGAGCAGGGCTGGGTGCTCGATGGTGTGATCAGCACCAGCGAGGCGCAGGCGCAGCAGCTGTGGCGTCTGCGCGAAGGCATCACCGAGTCGGTGGCGCGCTACAAGCCGTACAAGAACGATGTGTCGGTGCGCATTTCGGCGATGCCGGCGTTCCTTGCCGAATCACAGGCCCTGATCAACGGCGCCTACCCGCATTTCGAGGTGGTCTGGTTTGGCCATATCGGCGACGGCAACCTGCACATCAACGTGCTCAAGCCCGACGACACGAGCGATGCTGATTTCCTGGCCCAATGCGAGCAGGTCACCAAGCTGCTGGCGCAGGTGCTGCACCGTTTCCACGGCAGCATCTCGGCCGAGCACGGCATTGGCCTGGTCAAGAAGGCGTACCTGGACAGCACCCGCGATGCCGCCGAAATCACCCTGATGCGCGGGGTCAAGCGCGCGTTCGATCCGAAGGGTTTGATGAACCCGGGCAAATTGTTCGACCTGTAAGCCGGGCCGGAGATTCGCAGCGCCGGCTTTGTTGAAGGCCGGCGCCTGCTATTGCCGCGGCAGTTCAAGCACGAAACGGGTGCCACCGTTGTCGCCGGGAAGGCAGCGGATGTTCCCGCCATGTGCATCGACGATGGCCTTGACCACCGCAAGGCCCAGCCCGCTGCCGCCCCCCTGGCGCGAGCGTGAGCTGTCGCCGCGCATGAAGGGGTTGAAGATGTGCGCCAGCAGGGACGGGTCGATGCCCGGGCCTTCGTCTTCGATGGCCACCAGCACATGCTGGACCGTGTCGTGGATGGCAATGCGCACCCGGCCGGGGCTGGCGTAACGGCGCGCGTTCTCCAGCAGCGCGAGCAGCGCCTGGCGCAGGCGCGTGGGGTCACAGTAGGCAGGGTGTTCATCGCGGCTGGTTTCCAGCTCCAGCACGAAGCCGGCACTGCGGAAACCCGGGTCGACCAGGGTCATCACCGAATGGACTTCCTGGACAACATCGGTGCGGGCACGATGGACTTCCAGGCGGCTGTTGTCGGCCAGGCTGAGTACGCGCAGGTCTTCGATCAGCCGCGACAAGCCCTCCACCTGTGACAGCAGGCTGTGGAACTGCGCCTCGTCCGGTTGGAATACTCCTTCGGCCAGGCCCTGCAGGCGACCGCGCAGAATGGTCATGGGCGTGCGCAGTTCGTGGGCAATGGCGGCATGCCACATCGCGCGTTCGGTCTCCATGTGCTGCAGCCGCGCGGCCATGGCGTTGAAGTCCTCGGCCAGCAGCGCAACCTCGTCGGGCGAATCGTCACTGACCTTGGCGCGTACCCCAAGGTCGCCTTCGGCCAGTGCACGGATGCTGTCCAGCAGCGCGCTCAATGGCAGCAGGATGCGATGGGCCAGACGGATGGAAGCCGCGATGGCCAGGGTCAGGCCGATCGCCGTCACCCCCAGCATCCAGGCCAGCTCCGGGCCGGTGGGCATCCAGCCTTCCGGTTCCAGCGTACTGGCCGGGTAGAACTCCACCAGGACGGCGTAGAGCAGGTAGGAGGACAGGATCATCATCACGATGACACTGAGCACCATGATCGACATCGACACGATGATGTGACGACTGAGGCCGGTGCGACGCATCAGCGGTCCGCCATCAGCCGGTAGCCGACGCCACGCACGCTGGCCGGAACGTTGCTCAAGCCCACCTCGTCGAGTTTGCGCCGCAGCTTGCTGACGTGGCTGTCGACGGTGCGCTCCAGTGCCTCGCTTTCGGGCAGGCATTGGTGCATCAACTCGCTGCGGCTGAAGATGCGCAGCGGCGCCAGTGCCATGCAGTGCAGCAGCTTGAACTCGGTGAGGGTGAGCAGCAGTTCGTGGCTGTAGCCGTCTCCTTCCACGTGCACGGTGTGCGCCAGTGGATCGATCAGCAAGGGGCCGGCCCGCAACGCCGGGGATGCTTCCTGACGCGGTGCGCGCAGTGTGCGGCGCAATACCGCGCGCACCCGTGCGGCAACTTCGGCGGGGTTGAACGGCTTGACCACATAGTCGTCGGCACCCATGCGCAGCGCGGTGAGCTTGTCCAGGTCCTGGTCCAGCGCCGTGAGCATGATGATGGGGGTGTCGCCACGCTGGCGCAGTTCGCGCAGCACGCTCCAGCCATCCAGGCCGGGCAGTTGCACGTCCAGCAACACCAGGTCCGGGCGAGCGCTGCGGTGCAGGTCCAGCGCGGTGCGGCCGTCAAGCGCACGGACGGTGCGCAACTGCTCACGTTGCAGATATGCAGCAATGATGTCGGCGATTTCAGGTTCGTCCTCGACGATCAGGACGAGCGCGTCGTGGGAGCGGTCCCACGTGGCCGCAGTGGCGGCGGAGTCAAATGCGGGCATGCAGGGCAGAGGGCCGGAAGGTGCTTGCCTCCATCGTATCTCCACACTTCCTCCATCGAAACCCCATCATCGGCGCGCAGACTGCACGTCTCACGAACCATGCCGGTCTGCGGCTCAAGCAAAGCAATGAGAACCTTCTGGAAACCGGCCACGCTGATCGTGGCCCTGGTGCTGGTCCTGACGGCCTGCTCCGAACCCGCGCCGACACCAGCGGCAACCCCAAAGGTCAGCATCGTCACCGTCGGCACCCAGGTGGTGCAGCGTGATGACGAACTGCAGGGCCGCGTGACGGCTTTGCGTACCGCGCAGATCCGTGCCCAGGTGGGCGGCATCGTGCTCAAACGACACTTCGAGCAGGGCGCGGAAGTAGCGGCCGGCGAGGCCTTGTTCCAGATTGATCCGGCTGCTTTCCGTGCTGATGTCGACTCCGCATCGGCTGCCTTGCAGCGCAGCCAGGCTGCACTGGCCCATAGCCGCGTCCAGTCCCAGCGCCTGCGCACATTGGCCGATATGCAGGTGGTGAGCCACCAGCACCGGGACGATGCGGATGCCGCGCACGAGCAGGCGCGTGCCGTCGTGGCCGAAGCCCGTGCGGTGCTGGCCAGGCGCCAGCTCGACCTGCGCCACGCCACGGTAAGTGCGCCCATCTCCGGCCGAATCGACCAGGCATTGATCAGCGAAGGCGCCCTGGTGGGCACGGCCGATGACCCGCCGATGGCGGTGGTGCAGCAGATCGACCAAGTCTATGTCGACGTACGCCGGCCGGCATCGCAGCTGGCTGCGCTGCAGCGCACCGCGGCTGATGGACAGGTATTGGCCGTCACCATCCTGGGGCCCGACGGCAAGCCGCATGAGCAACAGGGACAACTGTTGTTCTCGGGCGTCAACGTGGACCAGCGCACGGGTGATGTGATTCTTCGCATCCTGGTGGACAACCCGCAGCGGCGCCTGTTGCCCGGCATGTTCGTACGCGCGGTGGTGCCGCGTGGTGCGCCAGTCCGCGCGGTGCTGGTGCCCCAGCAGGCGGTGATGCGCAGTGCAGGTGGGCAGGCTTATTCCTGGGTGGTGGGTGATGACGGAAAAGCGGTGATCCGCACCCTTGAACTCGACGGCAGCGTCAACCGCCAATGGCTGGTCCGCACGGGCCTGGCCAGCGGCGACAAGCTGGTGGTGGAAGGCCAGGAACGGCTGCAGGAAGGGGCGCCCGTGCAGACGCAGGCCTGGCAGCAACCTGCCGAATCCACTGCCCTGGGCAGCGCTGGAAAGTAAAACCCTTCGGAAAACCTCCACATGGCACGTTTCTTCATTGATCGCCCGGTGTTCGCCTGGGTGCTGGCGATCTTCATTGTCCTGGCCGGCGTGCTGGCCATCCCACGCCTGGCGGTTGAGCGCTACCCGGCGGTGGCGCCGCCCAGCGTCAGCATCTATGCCAGCTATCCGGGCGCAAGCCCGCAGACGCTCAATGATTCGGTGGTGGGGCTGATCGAGCGGGAGCTGTCCAGCGTCAAGCACCTGCTGTATTTCGAATCCTCGGTAGATACCTCCGGCGAAGCCTCGATCACGGCGACCTTCGTGCCCGGCACCGACCCGGAAATGGCACAGGTGGACGTGCAGAACCGGATCAAAGCAATCGAGCCGCGACTGCCGCGCAGCGTGCGCCAGAACGGCCTGTACGTCGAAGCGGCGGATTCGGGCTTCCTGATGCTGGTGGGGCTGAATTCACCCGATGGCAGTGTGGACGAGGCAGGCCTTGGCGACTTCATGGCCCGCAACATCATCGAAGAGCTGCGCCGTATCGACGGCGTGGGCCGTGTGCAATTGTTTGGTGCCGAGCAGGCGATGCGCGTGTGGCTGGATCCCTCGCAGCTCAACGGCTACGGGCTGACCATGAGCGACGTGGCCAATGCCATCGAGCAGCAGAACCTGGAAATCGCACCGGGGCGTATCGGCGACTCGCCGGGCGTTCCCGGCCAGCGCATGACCGTGCCGTTGAATGCCGATGGTCAGCTGTCCACGCCCGAGCAGTTCAACAACATCGTGCTGCGCGCCGGTGTGGATGGTTCGCGGGTGCTGCTGGGGGATGTGGCCCGGGTTGAGCTGGGTGCGCAAAGCTACGCGTGGGGAACGCGCGAGGATGGCCGCCCGGCCACGGCTGCCGGTGTGCAGCTGCGCCCCGGCGCCAATGCCGTGCGCACGGCGGCGGCGATACGCACGCGCATGGCCGAGTTGGAATCACTGTTGCCGCCCGGCGTGCAGGCCAGTATTCCGTTCGATACCGCGCCGTTTGTGAAGATATCCATCCAGAAGGTCCTGCAGACGCTGCTGGAGGCGATGGCGCTGGTGTTCGCGGTGATGTTCCTGTTCCTGCAGAACTGGCGCTATACGCTGATCCCGGCATTGGTGGCGCCCATCGCACTGCTGGGGACATTCGCGGTGATGCTGGCAGCGGGCTTCTCGATCAACGTGCTGACCATGTTCGGCATGGTGCTGGCGATCGGCATCATCGTCGATGACGCCATTGTGGTGGTGGAAGGCGTGGAGCGGATCATGGCCGAGGAAGGGCTGTCGCCGCGCGATGCCACGGTCAAGGCGATGCGCGAGCTGACCGGGGCGGTGATCGGCATCACGTTGGTGCTGACCGCGGTGTTCATCCCGATGGCGTTCGCCGGTGGTTCGGTGGGGGCGATCTATCGCCAGTTCACCGTGTCCATGGCGGTGTCGATCCTGTTTTCGGCTGTGCTCGCGTTGAGCCTGACGCCTGCGCTCTGCGCCACGCTGCTGCGCCCAAGCACGCGGGGACATCACGACCGTGGCGGCCTGTTTGGTGCATTCAACCGTGGCTTCGAGCGCATGACCGGCCGTTACCAGCGCGGCGTGGCGGTGGTGCTGCGCCGTACCGGGCGGGTGATGGGAGTGTTCGTGGCGTTGGTGGTGGCACTGCTGCTGGGCCTGTACTGGCTGCCAGGGGCGTTCCTGCCGGAGGAGGACCAGGGCTATTTCATGACCTCGATCCAGTTGCCGGCCGAAGCAACAGCCGAACGCACGCTGGCCGTGGTGGAAACCTACGAAGCCCATGTGGCCTCGCGGCCTGGCATCGACTCCAATCAGGCGATCATGGGGTACAGCTTTGCCGGTTCCGGGCCGAGTGCTGCGATGACCTACACCATGCTCAAGGATTGGGGTGAACGCGCGGGCGCAACCGTCGCGACGGAAGTGGCGGCGGCCCAGCAGGCCATGCAGGCCGTGGCCGAAGGCGAGGTGATGAGCGTGATGCCGCCGGCCATTGACAGCCTGGGGACATCGTCCGGTTTCAGCATGGTGCTGCAGGCGCGCACCGGGCAGAGCCATGCGCAGCTTGCCGCAGCCCAGCAGCAGTTGCTGAAGCTGGCCGAAGCCAGCCCGTTGTTGTCCGAAGTGCATGCCGAGGGCCTGCCGTCGGGCAGCAGCATCCGTCTGGATATCGACCGGGCCAAGGCCGAGGCGATGGGCGTGGCCTTCACCGATATCAGCAACACGCTGTCGGCGGCGATGGGCTCCCAGTACGTCAATGACTTCCCCAACGCCGGGCGCCTGCAGCAGGTGATTCTGCAGGCCGATGCCGCACATCGCATGGAGATCGAGGACGTGCTGCGGTTGCATGTGCGCAACGCCGACGGTGGCATGGTGGCGCTGTCCGAGCTGGTGACGCCTGCCTGGATCAAGGCCCCGCTGCAGTTGCAGCGTTATCTGGGTTTCCCGGCGATGAACCTGTCCGGTTCACCGGCGCCCGGCGTTTCCACCGGCCAGGCAATGGCGGAGATGGAGCGCCTGGCAGCGCAACTGCCGGCCGGCTTCCAGGTGCAGTGGACCAGCCAGTCGCTGCAGGAGCGGCAATCCAGTGCGCAGGCGCCATGGCTGCTGCTGTTGTCGATGCTGGTGGTGTTCCTGGTGCTGGCCGCGTTGTATGAAAGTTGGTCGATCCCGCTGGCGGTGTTGCTGGTGGTGCCGCTGGGCCTGCTGGGTGCCGTGTCGGCGGTGCTGTTGCGCGACATGCCCAACGATGTGTGCTTCAAGGTCGGCATGATCACGGTCATCGGTTTGTCGGCCAAGAACGCGATCCTCATCGTCGAGTTCGCACGGCAATTGCAACAGCAGGGGCGCGGCGTGCTTGAAGCTGCACTGGAAGCGGCGCGCCTGCGTCTGCGGCCCATCGTCATGACATCGATGGCGTTCGCGCTGGGTGTCGTGCCGCTGATGCTGGCCCAGGGCGCGTCGAAGGAAACCCAGCAGGCCATTGGCACCGGCGTATTCGGCGGCATGGTCACTGCAACCTTGCTGGCGGTGTTCGTCGTGCCGGTGTGCTATGTGGTGGTGCAGCGGGCAACCCAGTGGCTGCAGGCTCGGCTGAACAGGCGCGACTTCCAGCAAGGCGCTTGATGGAGAAACGCGGCTTGCTGAACAGGGGGCGGCTGCGTGCCTGCAACAGGTTCGACCTGTGCACCGGGCGCCGTTATTCTTTGCCATCTTTCCTTGCAGCGCCTTCTCCCGATGAAGATTCGCCCGATCCTGTTCTGCGCCCTGTTTGCCCTGCCGATGTCGGTGTTCGCCGGCAGTTTTGCCGGTACTTCGGCCGGTTCGGCCACGGGTGCCTCGTCCAACAGCTCGGGCAGTTCGTCCGGCGATGACAAGGTGGTGCTGGAAGCGCGCGAGGACGCGGCCGGCTTTGTCGCCAGCAATGGCGCCATTCGCGGCGCCTGGCTGGAAGCGGCCTTGATCCACCTGCGTGAAAAGGATGCGGCCGCCCGCGATGCCAGCGACATGGAATTGGCCCGGAAGATCCTGGCGCTGTGACCATGTCCTGCCGGCTGCCGCCCCTGCGGTGGCTGGCAATGCGGGGGTTGCTGATGTTCGCGGCGCCGCTGCCGGCCGCCGCAGCCATCGAACTGGCAGTGCCCGCAGGCGGGCTGACGCCCGCCGAACAGCAGGCCAGCGAGCGCTTGGCCGCCGATGTGCTCGGCCAACTGCCGGCCGCATTGCGCGATGGGCAGGATCTGCATCTGCGCCTGCGTTGGCGCGATGACCTGCCGGCACACGTGCAGGGCAGGGCACGCGGGAACGAACTGGGCCTGGATCGTCGCTTGCTGGCGCCATTGATCGACGCCGCCGATGCGCCGCACGGCCCGGCCTGGCAGCAGGCGCGGGCCGCCTTGATCCATGAGCTTGCACATGCGCTGGATCGGTCGCCGCGCGGTGGCTGGTCGCGGCAGGCACGCTTTCTCGACCTGGCCGGTTGGCAGCGGCGGCCATTGTGGCTCGGTCGCGGCGACAATCACTTTCAGCTGCGCAGCCCGGACCGCTACGAACTGCACAGCCCGGCGGAATTCTTCGCAGTCAACCTTGAACACTATCTGCTGGACGACAGCTACCGCTGCCGACGGCCGGCGCTGCATGCCTGGTTCGCCCAGCAACTGGGCCCGGTGCCAGTGCAGGAGGGACCGGCCTGTGCCTCGGGCATGCCGTTCATGCAGTCAGGCGAACAGGAAGGCCTGGCCGACCTGCTCGAACTGGATCCTTCGCGCATCTACGCAGTGGACTACCTGCTGGCCGAGGGCAATGCACAGCTGATGAGCCGATGGGGGCACAGCATGCTGCGTCTGGTGATCTGTGCGCCGGGACGCGCGCCGGGCCCGGCCTGTCGGATGGATCTCCAGCATCACCTGGTGCTTTCGTTCCGTGCGTTTGTTGGCGATGTGCAGATATCCAGCTGGCGGGGGCTTACCGGCTCCTATCCGTCGCGGCTGTTCGTGCTGCCGCTGAGCCGGGTGGTCGAGGAATACACGCGCACCGAACTGCGCGGCCTGTCGTCCACACCGTTGGCATTGTCGCGGCAGGAGATCGATCAACTCCTGGTGCAGGCCGCACGGCTGCACTGGGGTTATGACGGTCGCTACCTTTTTGTCAGCAACAACTGCGCGGTGGAAACCTGGAAGTTGTTGCACGAAGGTGTGCCGCGGCTGGATGCTGCGTCGTTGTCGTCGATCACGCCGACCGGATTGCTGCGCCGACTGCGCGAGCAGGCGGTTGCCTCGCCGGAACCGGCCGATCGGCAGCAGGCAATCCGCAATGGTTACTACTTTGAATCGGCAGCCAGCCACTACGCGCTGGTGTTTGATGTCGCGCGCAAGGCGTTGCCACTGCCGGCAAAGAACGTGGAGGGCTGGCTGGGCCTGCCGGCCACGCGGCGCCGGGAATGGATGGTGCAGGCGGACAACGAGGTGCTCGCTGCGATGCTGTTGCTGGAACAGGCGGCGTGGCGGCAGCAGGAGCTGGCCGCGCGTGATGTTCTGAAGCGGCAACTGCTGTCGGGCAAGGATGCGGCAGCCACGCTTGAGCAGTTCAACGAGCTGATGGCGCGCGCAGGCGTGTTGCTGGCTCCCGGTAGTTTGCCCGTGCCGGGCTACGGTATTCCCGATGTGCACGAGCGCCGCGCGTTGCGTACGGAGGCGGCGGCCGGTGCCGGAGAGGCCGAGCAACAATGGCTGGCGCTGCGGCAACAGGCGTTGTCCCTGCTGCCGGCAAGTCAACGCCTGCAGATGGAAGGTGTGGAAGAAAACCTGAACTATCTACGGCAACGCCTGCGTTTGCGGTACGGTACGGAATCCGCAATTGCGGATGATCCTGAAAACACGGTTGGACGCGAGGCGCATGGTTTCAAACTTCACTGACGAAGCAATGCTGATGGACATCTTGAAGCTGCGTTCCTACGCGATCCTGCGCCTGGACGGCGACGGGCGCGTGCACGGTTGCAATGCAGGGGTTGGAGCGATTTTCGGGTATGCCGTCGAGGAACTGGTCGGGCGGAATGTCTCCTGCCTGTTCAGCGAATCCGATGTGGGGCGCGGGGTTCACCAGCAGGCGCTGCAGGACGCAATCGCAGGTGATTTCGAGCAAATGAGCCTGGCCATGGTGCGCAAGGACGACAGCCGTTTCCGCGCAAGCCTGGTGCTGGAGAGCATCTCCAGCAACGACAACGATGCGGCAAGCGTGCTGATGGTCGTCCGCGACATCACCGGCTTTTTCAATACGCAAAGGCGGTTGCAGCAGGCGCAGGAACTCACCCTTCGCGGGCAACGGCTGGACGCGGTGGGCAAGCTGACGCTGGGGCTGTCACATGACTTCAATAATCTGTTGTCGGTGATCGGCAACAGCCTGGACATGCTGGCCGCGCGACGTACCAGTGACGAGGCTGCGCGGCGCATCCTCGATATCGCGTTGCGTGCGGTCGAGCGCGGCACGCAGCTGACCCGGCAGATGCTGGCTTTCGGTGGTGGCCAGGCGCTGGTGCCGCAAGTCCACCATGTGCGTGACCTGCTGCGCGCATCCCATGAGCTTTACGAGCGCGTCTGCGGTGAAGGCGTCGGGCTGGAGATACGGATCGGTGACAACCTGCCGCCGATCGCGGTGGATGTCGCACAGTTCGAGGCGGCCCTGCTCAATCTGTTGAGCAACAGCCGTGACGCCATGAATGGCATCGGCCGGGTGCTGGTGGAAGCGCGCCCGGAAACCATGTCGTTGCCGGCCACGAAGGGAGACAACCGTGCGTTCGTCTGCATCACGGTCGGCGATACCGGGCCGGGCATCGGCGGTGACATCCGGGAGAGCGTGTTCGAGCCGTTCTTCACCACCAAGGCGGTTGGCGACGGCAGCGGCCTGGGCCTGAGCCAGGTCCATGGGTTTGCTGCGCAGGCCGGTGGCCTGGCGACGGTTGGCAGCTCTCCGCTGGGCGGTGCCGCGGTGAGCATCTATCTGCCCGCTGCAGGCTGAGGCAGCCCGGCGCGGCGCGTTTGGTCTCTGGCGTTCAAGCACCGCCGCTCCTTCCCGGTGAGGCAGGAGCGGCGTGTGTTGCGGTGGCTCAGTCGGCGCGGCCGCCGAACTCGCCCGTGGTGGTGTTCACCAGGATGCGCTCACCGTTGACGATGTACTCCGGCACCATGATCTCGATGCCGGTATTCAGCTTGGCCGGCTTCGGCCGCTTGGTGGCGGTGCCGCCCTTCAGTTCCGGCGGGGTTTCAACCACTTCCAGGGTGACGTGCTGCGGCATCTGGATCGCCACCGGCATATCGTCGATGACCTGCACATAGATGCCGGTCAGGCCTTCGGTGATGTAACCGGCGTCCTCGCCAATCACGTCCGCGTCCAGCGTGTACGGGGTGTAGTCCTCGTCATCGAGGAACACGAAGGCATCACCGTCCATGTAGGAGAAGCTGGACTGGCGGCGCAGCAGTTCCACTTCCTGCAGGCTGTCATCGGCGTCGAAGCTGGCATCGAGCTTGTTGCCGCCCGGCACGCTGTACATGATGAAACGGAAGCGGACGTTGCCACCCCGGCCCTGCGGCGAGCTGCGCTCGATGTCGCGGATCTGATAGACGCCGTTGTTGTACTCGACGACGTTGCCCTTCTTGATGTCGTTGGCTTTCATAAATGCAGGGATTGGGGAATAGGGAATGGGGATTGGAAAAGCGGGGCGGGCACTCGTGTGGATGGGTTGGCGCATGCCAATCTCCACTCCCGAATCCCCAATCCCCGCTCCAGAGTCACTTCGGTGCCAGACGCACGGCACCGTCGAGGCGAATGGTCTCACCGTTGAGGTAGGTATTGCCAATGATGTGGCCGACCAGGCTGGCGAAGTCGGAGGGCTGGCCCAGCCGTGACGGGAACGGGATGGAGGCGGCCAGCGATTCCTGCACATTGGCCGGCATGCCATCGACCATCGGGGTCCAGAACACGCCCGGGGCGATGGTCAGCACGCGGATGCCGAAGCGCGACAGCTCGCGGGCCATCGGCAGGGTCATGCCGACCACGCCGCCCTTGGAGGCAGAGTAGGCGGCCTGGCCGATCTGGCCTTCGTAGGCGGCCACCGAGGCGGTGTTGATGATCACGCCGCGCTCGCCGTCGGCGCTGGCCTCGTTGTGCTGCATCAGGTCGGCGGCGGCCTTGGCGACGTTGAAGCTGCCGACCAGGTTGACCATCACCGTGCCCTGGAAGTTGGCCAGCGGCATCGGCGCTTCGCGGCCCAGCACGCGGCCGGCGCCCAGAATGCCGGCACAGTTCATCACCACGTTCAGCCCGCCCAGGAACGCCTTGGCCTCGGCCAGGTTGGCGGCCACGCCGGCTTCGTCGGTGACGTTGGTGTTGAAGTAACGCGCATGGTCGGCGCCGAGTTCGGCGACCGCAGCGGCTCCCTTCTCGTCGTTGAGGTCGAACAGGGCGACCTTGCCGCCGTTGGCGACGAGGAACTGGGCAACGCCGAGGCCGAGGCCGGAGACACCGCCGGTAATGACGGCGCGAACGGAGGACAGCTGCATTGGAACGATCCTGCGGAAATGGATCGCCGATTCTAGCCGATGGCCGGCATTGGCAAGCGTGGCGATCAGGCCGCTGCGCTCAGCGCAATGTGTGCGCGAACTCCGCAGGTGACAGGCCCGGCGCGAACAGGAAGCCCTGGCCCACCGGCACGCCCAACTGCAGCAGGTAGTTGCGCTGTGCTTCGGACTCGATGCCCTCGGCCACCAGCCCCAGCCCCAGGCTGCGTGCGATGCCGCTGACCGCCTCGCAGACGGCGACATCGGAGCGGTTCCTGGGCACGCCGCTGATGAACAGTTGGCTGAGCTTCAAACCGTGAATGGGCAGGGTGCGCAGGTAATTCAGCGCGCTGTAGCCTTCACCGAAATCATCGATGGTCAGCATCACGCCCATCTGCCGCAGTTCGGCGAAGGTGCGCAGGGTGGAGGGGGCGTCCTCGATCAGTACCCGCTCGGTGAATTCCAGCTCCAGGGCAGCGCCGGGCAGGCCGTGTTCGTCCAGCACTTCACGTACCTGGCGTGCCAGCCGGTCGCCGCTGAACTGCCGGTAGGACACATTGATCGCCACGCGGATCAGCCCCAGGCCGGCGTCCTGCCATTGCCGGATCTGTTTGCAGGCCTCATGCAGCACCCATTCGCCGATGCGCACGATGTCGCCGGTGTTTTCGGCATGGCTGATGAAGATGTCCGGGCGCAGTTCGCCCAGTTGCCGGTTGCGCCAGCGGATGAGCGCCTCGCAGGCGATGATCCTGCCGCTTTGCAGGTCCACCTGCGGTTGGTACACCAGCCGGAATTCATTGCGCTCAAGCGCCTTGCGCAGGCGCCGTTCGATCTGCAGACGGTCGTGCTGGCGTTGCTCCATCTCCGGGCAGAACTCCAGCCAGCCATTGCGGCTGCGGCGCTTGCATTCGTACATGGCCAGGTCCGCGCTCTGGATCAACTGCTGCGGACGCAGCCCGTGCTGTGGCGCCCGCGCGATGCCGATGCTGGTAGTCACCGAAAACTCGTCCTTGCCGAACTGGAAGGGCGGGGTGAAGGCCCGGGTAATGGCCTCGGCCAGTTGTTCGGGGCGCTGCGGAAGGTCGCGCGCATCGCAGGTCACGACGAACTCGTCGCCGCCAAAGCGCGCCAGCAAGCCCTCGGTGCCGACCGCATCGCGGATGCGGCGGCTGGCTTCAATCAGCAATTGATCGCCGGCGTTGTGGCCGAGGACATCGTTGACGGTCTTGAAGCGGTCCAGGTCGATGTACAGCACCGCCACGCCGGCATGCGACGGGTTGCTCAGGCGCGCTTCCAGATCCGTCAGCGTGGCATCGCGGTTCATGATCCCGGTGAGGGGGTCGGTGCGCGCCTGGTTCTTCAGCGTCTCCTCGGCGTGCTTGGGCTCGGTGATGTCCTGCAGGGTGCCGGCGACCCGGGTGGAAGCCAGATCACCCGGTTCCACTTCACCGATCATGCGGATCCAGAAGCTGTGGCCGTTGGCGCGCTGCCCCTGCAGTTCCAGCTCGAAGCCATCGGGCTGTTCGGCAATGTGCTCCATCGCCTCGCGCAGCAGCTGGCGGGAGCTGGAGTTCAGGCAGGAAAGCAGTTGCTCCAGGTCATCGGGCGCCTGCTGCTGGCCGAGGATGCGCTGCGCCTCGCCGGTGAGGTACAGGCGCTGCTGGCCGCGGTCCCACTCCCAGCCGCCGATATGCGCCAGCGACTGCGCGCGGTCGAACAGGGCGTGGTCGCGCTTGAGTTCGGTGATGTCGCTGAACAGCGAGAACACGTGGTCAGGCAGGTCGCAATCTGACGAAAACACCGGCACCGTGGTGATCGATATCCAGATCATGCGGCCGTGCGGGCGGTAGTACAGGCCGATGATGGTGCTGGGAATGATGCGGCCGTTGCGGAACGCCTTGGATACCGGCCATTGCTCCACGCCCAGGCGGCGGCCGTGCTCATCGACGGTGATCCACTCCTCGCCGCTCAGCGGCAGTTGCCCGGGCGCCATGCCGCTCATGTTGAAGATGCGGTGCGCGGCCGGGTTGGCCGAGACGATGCCCAGGTTGCGGTCGAACAGCATCACCCCCTTGTCGATGGATTCGAGCAACAGCCGATAGCGCGTCTCGGCCTGCCAGCGGCGGCTCAGGTCGCGGGCAACCGCGACGATGCAGGGCTGGCCATCGTGCTCGAACGCGGCCGAATGCACTTCCACGGGAAACCGGCTGCCATCGCCGCGCATGTTGGTGACTTCCACGACATAGGTCTCGCCGCGGTGCAGGGTTTCCCAGACCGGCTCCAGGTGGTCCGCGGGCAGGTCGGGGTTGAGCAGCTCGATGGGCTGGCCGACGATCTCCTCGCGGCTGCGTCCGTAGGCGTTCACCCCGGCGGTGTTGACGTCCAGCACCACGCCGGTGGCGCTGAGGATGCTGACCGGGTCGGGCACCGCATCGAACAGCGCCTCGTAGCGACGCTGCGCGGCCTGGCGTTCGCTCATGGCCTCGCGCAGTGCGGCGCTGGCGGCCTGCAATACGCGGTGCAGCCTGGGTGGCAGGGGCTGGTGCAGTGCCTGTTCCAGTTCGGCCAGCGCATCGACATGGGCGGCAGGATGCTCGCCCGGGTCGTGGACTATGCGCTGGCCGGTTCCGGTCATGACACTGTCAAAGCCTTTCCTGTCTTGCTGCCTGTTGGCCGGCCCAGACGCTCGGCGAGCCAGTTCCCTGTGGCGGCCAGGGCCGGCAGATCGATGCCGGTGGCCAGGCCCATCCCCTGCAACATGTACACGACATCCTCGCTGGCGACATTACCACTTGCACCGCGCGCGTAGGGGCAGCCTCCCGTCCCGGCCACGGCGGCGTCGACCACACGCACGCCTACCTCCAGGCAAGAGGCGATATTGGCCAGCGCCTGGCCATAGGTGTCGTGGAAGTGGACGGCCAGCGCCTCCATCGGGATTTCCGCCGCCACCGCCTGCAACATGGCGCGGGCCTTGAGCGGCGTGCCGACGCCGATGGTGTCGCCCAGCGAGATTTCGTAGCAGCCCATGTCGTGCAGGCGCACAGCCACGCGCACCACATCAGCCAGTGGCACGGCGCCCTGGTAGGGGCAGCCGAGCACGGTGGAAACATAGCCGCGCACCTTGATGCCATCGGCCTTGGCCCGGGCCAGGATGGGCTCGAAGCGCTGCAGCGATTCATCAATGCCGGCATTGGTATTGGTGCGGTTGAACTGCTCCGAGGCGGCGGTGAACACCGCAACCTCCTGCACGCCAACGGCAAGGGCGCGGTCGTAGCCCTGTTCGTTGGGCACCAGCACCGGGTAGCTGATGCCCGGGCGGCGCTGGATGCCGGCAAAGACCTCGGCGGCATCGGCCAGCTGCGGCACCCACTTGGGGCTGACGAAGCTGGTGGCTTCGATGCTGCGCAGGCCGGTGGCCGACAGGCGGTCGATCAGTTCGATCTTGTCGGCGGTGCTGACCAGCTGTTTTTCATTCTGCAGACCATCGCGCGGGCCTACTTCAACGATACGGACGAAGTCGTTCATGGTGTTCCAGGGCAAGGCGGGTGAGGGCGGCCGATTACTTCGTGGCCCAGGCGGGCGGGCGCTTTTCCAGGAAGGCTGACAGCCCTTCACGGCCTTCGTCGGAGGCACGCAGCGCGGCGATCAGGCCGGCATTGGCGCGGTCCAGCCCATCGCGGTCGCCCACGGCGGCGCAGACTTCACGCACCAGCACCTTGGCCGAACCAGCGGCGACCGGCGCCGCCTTGGCCAGCAGGTCCAGTTGCGCGCGCACCGCTGCGTCCAGCGCATCGGCGCTGACAACCTGGTGGACCAGCCCGATGCGCTCGGCCGTGGCCGCGTCGAAATGCTCGCCGGTCGCAAACCAGCGCCGCGCCTGGCGCGGGCCGATGGCCGCAATCACATAGGGTGAAATGACCGCGGGTAACAGGCCCAGGCGGCTTTCGGTCAGGCCAAAACGCGCGCCTTCGGCCGCGATGGCGATATCGCAACAGGCGACCAGGCCAACGCCACCGCCGAACGCCGCGCCGTGGACCCGGGCAATGGTCGGCTTGGGCAATTCGTCCAGCGTGCGCATCAGCTGCGCCAGCGCCAGCGAATCGGTACGGTTTTCCTCCTGTGTGGCGGTGGCCATGGCGCGCATCCACTGCAGATCGGCACCGGCCGAGAAGGAGGGGCCATTGCCAGCCAGCACCACCGTGCGGACAGCGGGGTCGGCGCCCAGTGCCTGCAGGGCCTGGGTCAAGGACTGGATAAGTTCGGCATCGAATGCGTTGTGCAGTTCCGGCCGGTTCAAGTGCAGGGTCGCAACCGCGCCCTCATGCTGCACGAGCAGTGCATCGCTCATCTGGGAAAGCCTGTGTATCGAGGAAATCCGGCAAATCATAGCGGTGCAAGGGTGGGACGCCATGACGCGGCGCGGCGATGCTAGAATTGATAACCATTCTTATTCATCACATAGGCGCCCATTCAGTGACGTTGTCAGATTTGCCGCTGCATGCCCCGGCCCGGGTGGAGGATGTGCAGGACCTGCACCCCAATGACGCCATCGCCCGCAGGTTGCGGGAGTTGGGATTCGTAAACGGCGAAGAGGTTCGTCTGTTGGCCCGCGGCCCGGTGGGCGGCGAGCCGTTGCTGTGCCAGGTAGGTTTTACCCGGTTCGCGCTGCGCCGCAGTGAAGCGGGCCGCGTGCGGGTGCGACGTGAAGGAGCCGGATCATGAGTGAATCGATTGCCCGGCTGGCGCTGGTCGGCAACCCCAACAGCGGCAAGACTGCGCTGTTCAACCAACTGACTGGCAGCCGCCAGAAAGTGGCCAACTACACCGGCGTAACCGTCGAGCGCAAGGAAGGCCGCATGCGTGGTCCGTCCGGCCGCGAATATGCCGTGCTGGACCTTCCGGGCGCCTACAGCCTGCAGCCGGCAAGCCTGGACGAAGCCATCACCCGCGACCTGTGCCGGGGCTTCTACCCGGGCGAGGCTGCACCCGATGCCTTGGTCTGTGTGGTCGATGCCACCAACCTGCGGCTGCACCTGCGCTTTGCGCTGGAAGTGCGCGAGTTGGGCAAGCCGATGATCATCGCGCTGAACATGGTGGACGCGGCGTGGCGTCGTGGTATCGAAATCGACGTGCCGGCGCTGGAAAAGGCGCTGGGCGTGCCGGTGGTGGAGACCGTGGCCGTGCGCCGCAATGGCGCCCGCGCACTGGTGGAGCGTATCGATACGCTGGTGCCGCAGCTGGCATCGCTGCCGGTGCAGGCCCCGGTGGCGGGCGAGGACCTGCACGCGCAGGTGCGCGAGATCCTCGCCACGGCCGTGCAGATGCCGGCGCGTACCGCAAAGATCGACGACGCGCTGGACCGCTGGTTGCTGCACCCGGTGTTCGGGTTGCTGACCCTGGCGGTGGTGATGTTCCTGATCTTCCAGGCCGTGTACGCCTGGGCCACTCCATTGATGGACGGCATCGAGGCGGCCTTCGCCTGGCTTGGGCCGGTCGTGGCCGAAGCATTGCCCGAAGGCCCGCTGAGCAGCCTGCTGGTGGACGGCATCATCGCCGGCGTCGGCGGCGTGCTGGTGTTCCTGCCGCAGATCCTGATCCTGTTCGCCTTCATTCTGGCGCTGGAAGAATCCGGCTACCTGCCGCGTGCGGCGTTCCTGCTGGATCGCATGATGGCGGCGGCCGGCCTGTCTGGTCGCTCGTTCATCCCACTGCTGTCCAGCTTCGCCTGCGCGGTGCCGGGCATCATGTCCACCCGCTCGATCCAGGACCCGCGCGACCGCCTGGCCACGATCCTGGTGGCGCCGCTGATGACCTGCTCGGCACGTCTGCCGGTGTATGCGCTGCTGATTGGTGCCTTTATCCCGGCCAAGACGGTGTGGGGCGTGTTCAACCAGCAGGGGCTGGTGCTGTTCGGCCTGTATGTGGCCGGCATCCTCAGTGCGCTGGTGATGTCGTGGACGATGAAGAAGTTCCGTCGCGACAAGAGCGAGCATCCGCTGATGCTGGAGCTGCCCTCGTATCGTCTGCCGCATCCGCGTGATCTGGCGGTGGGCTTGTACGAGCGCGCGATGATCTTCCTCAAGCGCGTGGGCGGCATCATCCTGGCGTTGACCATCCTGCTGTGGTTCCTGCTGTCGTTCCCGGGTGCTCCGGAAAACGCCACCATGCCGGCCATTGACTACAGCTATGCCGGTCAGCTGGGCCACTGGATGGCGGTGATCTTCGCGCCGCTGGGCTTCAATTGGCAGATATGCATCGCGCTGATCCCGGGCATGGGTGCGCGCGAAGTGGCGGTGTCCTCGCTGGCCACCATCTACGCACTCTCTGCTGCCGACGATGACGCGGCGATCCAGGCGCTGACCCCGGTGATCAGCGACGGCTGGACGCTGGCAACGGGCCTGTCGCTGATGGTGTGGTTCATCTACGCGCCGATGTGCATTTCCACGCTGGCCACCATCAAGCGCGAGACCAACTCGTGGAAGCAGATGGCCTTTGCCACCGTGTATCTGTTTGCTGCGGCATACCTGGCCGCCCTGGTCACCTATCAGGTGGCCGTGGCACTGGGTGCGGGCTGATGGATACCGGCTTGCTGCTTCAGTACCTGTTGATCGCACTGGCCGTGCTTGTCAGTGCGTGGGTGGTGCTGAAGAAGCAGTTCCCCGGTTTCGTGCGGCGTGTGCGCGGGGCATTGGCGCTGTGGCTGCTCAAGCCGCAGCGTTCCTCGCGCCTGCAGGCCTGGGGCCGCAGGCTGGCGCCGGCGCCTTCCACTGGCGGTGGTGCTTGCGGCAGCTGTGACAGCTGCGGGCCAAAGGCGCCGAAGCAACACTGAAGCAGAAAACGCCGGCAATGCCGGCGTTTTTGTTTGATCGGTGCAGATTGTGCTCAGTCGCGGACCAGGCCACCGTCCACCACCAGGTTCTGCCCGGTTACCGCGCGCGACCACGGCGAGGCAAAGAACAGCGCGGCATCAGCGAACTGTTCTGGTGTGGTGACCTCACGCAGTGGCGTGTTGGCGGCGATGTAGTCGAACACCGCCTGCGGTGTCGCGGCGCTGGCATCGGTCGTGCGCAGCAGGCCACCGGAGAGCATGTTCACGGTAATGCCGTCCGGCCCCAGGTCGCCGGCCAGCGTGCGGGTCAGGGCGAGCAGGGCGGCCTTGGCAGCGGTGTAGTCGTGGTAGGGCACAACCGGGTTCTGGAACAGATTGGTGCCCACGTTGATGACGCGCCCGAACCGTTGGCGGCGCATGCCCGGCAGCGCGGCCTGCACGGTGTTGAGTGACGCCTGCACGCTGCCCTCGAACTGCCGGGTGAAATCTTCCCAGCGGATGCTGTCAGCCTTGGCGCGGGCATCGCCGTTGAACGAAAAACCTACCAGCGCGTTGTTGACCACGGTGCTGACCGGCTTGCCGAAATGTGCACTTGCTGCAGCAACCATGGCGTCCACCTGTGCGCGGTCGCGAACATCAGCCTGCAGTGCCAATGCCCGGGTGCCGAGCTCGGCCGCCAAGGCGTTGGCTGCGTCGTGGCTGTTGTGAAAATTGACGACAACATTTGCTCCTTCGCGCACAAAGGCGCGCGCCAGTGCGGCGCCCAGGCCGCGACCGGCGCCGGTGATGAGGACAAGCTGGTCGGAGATATTCATGGATGTGCAACGAAAGGTGGCCGGGGTATCGGGCAGGGTAGCAGCGCCGCTACACTCGGCGGCAATGCAGGAAGCATGGAAGGGGGCTTGGATGAAGTTTCTTTTGACATTGGTTGTGTTGCTGGCGGTTGCGGGCGGGATCTACAGCTGGGGCGGGAACTCGCTGGATGAGAAGCAGATCCGCGCGTTCTACGAAGAGGCGAGGCTGGCGTTGATTGCCGGCGATGACGCGGCGCTGTGTGCCATGGTTGCCGATGACTACCGGCAGTCGTCCGTGCTGAAGGTTGAATCCGGCCAGCAGGAAAACGTGATTGACAAGCAGGAGTACTGTGCCGACGCCGCCAGGTCGGTAGCGCAGACCCAGCAGCTGCGCGACATGCTTGGCCCCATGTTCGAGCTGCGCTACGAACAGAACATCAAGCGCATAACGCTGGCTGAGGACGGGCGCTCGGCAAAGGTTGATGTGACCGCAACGATGGAGTTGCCGGGCATGCGCATGGTCAGCCGCAGTCGTGATGTCATTGAGCGTAAGCGTTGGCGCACGCAGGCCACGAGCAGCGTTTCCGTGATACATGCCGGCGGGAACTGAGCCAGGGTCACGCGGCGCTTGTCGTATCGGCCATCGAAGCGGTAGTTTGCCGCCATGAACAACACTCCGATTCGTTTGCTGATCCACGGCGCTTCCGGCCGCATGGGCCAGGCCCTGTTGCGCCTGGCTGCAGAAAATACTTCGTTGCAGGTGGTTGCTGCGGTTGTGCGCAGGCCGCCTGAACAACGGGTGGTCGAGGGCATTCCGCATTTCGCCGCCAGTGAGTTGGCGGGCGTACCGCCTTTCGACGTCGCCATCGATTTCAGCCTGCCGGAAGGGTTCGACCCGATCCTGGCGTTGTGCGTGGAGCGCGGTGCCGGTTTCGTTTCGGGCACCACTGGCATCAGTGACGCGCAGCAGGCGGCTTTGTCGGCGGCGGCCCAGCAGATTCCACTGGTCTGGGCGACCAATTTCAGCCTGGGCGTGGCGGTGCTGGCCGAGCTGGTGGAGCGCGCGGCCGCGGCGCTGCCGGGTTGGGACTGCGACATTGTCGA
The DNA here is from genome assembly GCF_056759635.1 of Stenotrophomonas sp. STEN056. NCBI lineage: Bacteria > Pseudomonadati > Pseudomonadota > Gammaproteobacteria > Lysobacterales > Lysobacteraceae > Stenotrophomonas > Stenotrophomonas sp. STEN056. The sequence continues at coordinate 103,615 of NZ_JBRRDL010000001.1, read as the reverse complement.
GTCGCACCACGTCCACAAGAAGGACGCGCCTTCGGGTACAGCAATCACCCTGGGGGAAGCTGCCGGGCAGGGCGGCGCCATGCCGCGCTTCGTCAGCCTGCGCGCCGGTGACATCATCGGCGAGCATTTCGTCCAGTTCACCGGGCTGGGCGAGCGGGTGGAGCTGGTACACCGGGCGACCAACCGGGACATTTTTGCCCGTGGCGCGCTGCATGTGGCGGCGCAGTTGCTCGTCCGGAAGCCGGGCCGCTATCGGGTGCGTGACCTGGTGGGCGGCGCGGCCTGATCGGCATGGGCTGAATACGAGGCGGCGATCCTGCCAGCCAGGTGCCGCCTTGCTGCAATGACAATGTAATACGGTGCTCACAAGGCGCTGGCGTTGGCGCCCCCCATGCCAGTACAATTCCCGCTCGCCGAAACACGTCAGCCGGACCGGTTCCCAGACCGCCGTCCGCGCTTTTTTGCAAGCGGTTTTTGACCGTGGACGCAGGCGTGGCTTCGGAGTCCCCCGGTAGCCAAAGTGAGATTCCCGTGACCCAAGCCGCAATTCTCGTGCTCGAAGACGGCACCGTATTCGAGGGCGAATCCGTAGGCGCGCCCGGCCTGTCCGTGGGTGAGGTGGTGTTCAACACCGCCATGACCGGCTATCAGGAGATGCTGACCGATCCGTCCTACGCCCGGCAGATGATCACCCTGACGTACCCGCATATCGGCAATACCGGCATGAACGACCAGGATGACGAAGCCACCAAGGTGTGGGCGTCGGGCCTGATCGTGCGTGACGTACCGCGCCGCCCGAGCAGCTGGCGCAGCCAGGTGTCGTTGCAGGATTGGTTGATCCAGCGCGGCGTGGTGGCCATCTCCGGTATCGATACCCGCAAGCTGACCCGCATCCTGCGCGAGCGCGGCGCCCAGAACGGTGCGCTGATGGCTGGCGATATCGATGTCGAAAAGGCGCTGGAAGCCGCCCGCAAGTTCCCGGGCCTGAAGGGCATGGACCTGGCCAAGGTGGTCAGCACCGACAAGCCCTACGGCTGGGCCGAAGGCCAACTGGACCTGGACCGCAACGAATTCGTGCGCGCTGAACCGAAGTTCAAGGTGGTGGCCTACGATTTCGGCGTGAAAGCCAACATCCTGCGCATGCTGGCCGAGCGCGGCTGCGAATTGACCGTGGTGCCGGCACAGACCCCGGCTGCCGAGGTGCTGGCGATGAATCCGGATGGTGTGTTCCTGTCCAACGGCCCGGGCGACCCGGAGCCGTGCGATTACGCCATCAGCGCGATCAAGACGTTCGTCGGGAAGAAGATCCCGACCTTCGGTATCTGCCTGGGCCACCAGCTGTTGGGCCTGGCGTCCGGCGCGCGCACCATGAAGATGGCCCACGGCCACCACGGTGCCAACCATCCGGTGCAGGACATCGGCACGGGCCGGGTGATGATCACCTCGCAGAACCACGGCTTCGCCATCGACGAAACCACGCTGCCGGCCAATGTCCGCGTCACCCATCGTTCGTTGTTCGACCTGACCATCCAGGGCGTCGAGCTGACCGATGCACCGGCGTTCTCGTTCCAGGGGCACCCGGAAGCCTCGCCGGGCCCGCAGGACGTAGCGCCGTTTTTTGACCGTTTCATCACGATGATGGAAGGGGCCAAGGCCTGATGCGCGTCATCGCGCTGCTGGCAGGCTTGTTGGTGGCCGGTGGCGCTTGCGCAGCGCCGGCTGACCGCACCGATGTCGGTGAGCTCATGCAGCAGTTGGGCATGGGCAAGCTGGGCGCGGATATGGCTGTTGGCCTGATCGAGAACTTCCCGGCGTTGCAGGCGCAGGATGCAGTCGGCAAGGCCTGCGCGACGCAGCAGGTTTCAACGATGCTGGAAGCGCAGGTGCAGCAGGGCATCGTGGACAGCATGGGTGCCGACGGCAGTCAGCTGGTCAAACAATGGACGGCGTTTCTGGCCACGGATTCCGGCAGCGACATGGCGCGCACGTTCCAGGCTTCGGCAGCAGCCATTGCCAGCGGCAACACGGAGTTCGATGCCGGGTTGGACGAAGACAGCAAGGCGGAGATATCGCGTTTCATGGCGACTCCGGCGTTCCAGCGATTCATTGACGGGTTTGGCAGCGATAGCCAGTTGCCTGCGGACATCGGCCAGCAACTGGTGGATGTACTGCAGCGCGAATGCAGCATCGCGCTGGACCCGGAACAGGTTTCCTGATCGACAGCGTGCGATCACTTCCCCCAGACACGCTGTACTGACTTAGAGAAGACAATGCCAAAGCGTTCCGACCTAAAGACCATCCTCATCATCGGCGCGGGCCCGATCGTCATCGGCCAGGCCTGTGAGTTCGACTACTCCGGCGCGCAGGCATGCAAGGCGTTGCGCGACGAGGGTTACCGCGTGGTGCTGGTCAACTCGAACCCGGCCACGATCATGACCGACCCGGAGATGGCCGACGCCGTCTATATCGAGCCGATCAACTGGCAGACGGTCGAGAAGATCATCGCCAAGGAGCGCCCGGACGCGCTGCTGCCGACCATGGGTGGCCAGACCGCGCTGAACTGCGCGCTGGACCTGGCTGACCACGGCGTGCTGGAGAAGTACAACGTCGAGCTGATCGGCGCCAAGCGCGAAGCTATCCGCATGGCCGAAGACCGCGAGCTGTTCCGCGTGGCCATGCAGGAAATCGGCCTGGAATGCCCGAAGGCCGCCGTCGCCCACACGCTGGAAGAGGCGCTGGAAATCCAGACCCGCGTCGGCTACCCGACCATCATCCGCCCGTCCTTCACCCTGGGCGGCAGCGGTGGCGGCATTGCCTACAACCGCGAAGAGCTGATCGAGATCGTCAACCGCGGCCTTGAGCTTTCCCCGACCACCGAAGTGCTGGTGGAAGAATCGGTGCTGGGCTGGAAGGAGTTCGAGATGGAAGTGGTCCGCGACACCGCGGACAACTGCATCATCGTCTGCTCCATTGAAAACCTGGACCCGATGGGCGTGCACACGGGTGACTCGATCACCGTGGCGCCGGCACAGACCCTGACCGACAAGGAATACCAGCGCCTGCGCGATGCCTCCATCGCCGTGCTGCGCAAGATCGGCGTGGATACCGGCGGCTCGAACGTGCAGTTCGGCATCAGCCCGACCACCGGCCGCGTGGTGGTGATCGAGATGAACCCGCGCGTGTCGCGCTCCTCGGCACTGGCTTCCAAGGCCACCGGCTTCCCGATTGCCAAGGTCGCCGCGAAGCTGGCCGTGGGTTACACGCTGGACGAATTGAAGAACGAAATCACCGGCGGCCTGACCCCGGCCTCGTTCGAGCCGTCGATCGACTACGTCGTTACCAAGATTCCGCGCTTTGCGTTTGAGAAGTTCCCGGCCGCCGATGCGCGCCTGACCACCCAGATGAAGTCGGTGGGCGAAGTGATGGCCATGGGCCGTACCTTCAAGGAGTCGCTGCAGAAGGCGCTGCGTGGCCTGGAAACCGGCAAGATCGGCCTGGACCCGACCGGCCTGGATCTGGCCAACGACGACGACATCGCCACCATGAAGCGCGAGCTCAAGGCCCCGGGCCCGGAGCGTCTGTTCTTTGTCGGCGATGCATTCCGCAGCGGCCTGAGCGTGGAAGACATCTACGGCCTGTCGCACATCGACCCGTGGTTCCTCGACCAGATCGAAGAAATCATTGCCGATGAAACCCAGGTGCAGGCCGAAGGCATTGACGCACTGGACGCCGCTCGCCTGCGCAAGCTCAAGCGCGCCGGCTTCTCCGATGCACGCCTGGCCCAGCTGACCGGCACCAACGAGGCAGCCATCCGTGCGCTGCGCCGCGCGCACAAGGTGCGCCCGGTGTACAAGCGCGTGGACTCCTGCGCCGCCGAGTTCGCCACCAGCACCGCGTACCTGTACTCGACTTACGAGGACGAGTGCGAAGCCAACCCGACCAGCCGCGACAAGATCATGATTCTTGGCGGTGGCCCGAACCGCATTGGCCAGGGCATCGAGTTCGACTACTGCTGCGTGCATGCCGCGCTCGCCCTGCGCGAGGACGGCTATGAAACCATCATGGTCAACTGCAACCCGGAAACCGTCTCCACCGATTACGACACCTCCGACCGCCTGTACTTCGAGCCGCTGACGCTGGAAGACGTGCTGGAGATCGTCGAGCTGGAACAGCCCAAGGGCGTGATCGTGCAGTACGGCGGCCAGACCCCGCTGAAGCTGGCGCGTGCGCTGGAAGCCAATGGCGTGCCGGTGATCGGCACCTCGCCGGACTCCATCGACCTGGCCGAAGACCGCGAGCGTTTCCAGCAGCTGGTCGAAAAGCTCGGCCTGAAGCAGCCGCCGAACCGTATTGCCCGCAACGACCAGGAAGCCCTGCTGCTGGCGCGCGAAATCGGCTACCCGCTGGTGGTGCGCCCGAGCTACGTGCTGGGCGGCCGTGCGATGGAAATCGTGTATGGCGAAGCCGATTTGGCGCGCTATGTGCGTGACGCGGTCAAGGTGTCCAACGATTCGCCGGTGCTGCTGGATCACTTCCTGGACGCGGCCGTCGAAGCCGACGTGGACATCATCTGCGACAAGGACGGCAACGTCCTGATCGGCGGCGTGATGGAACACATCGAAGAGGCCGGCGTGCATTCGGGCGATTCGTCCTGCTCGCTGCCGCCGTACTCGCTGTCGGCTGCCACGCAGGATGAACTGCGTCGCCAGGTTGGCGAGCTGGCCAAGGCACTGAACGTGGTGGGCTTGATGAACACCCAGTTCGCCATCCAGCCCGATGCCGACGGCAATGACGTGATCTTCCTGCTGGAAGTGAACCCGCGCGCCTCGCGTACCGTGCCGTTCGTGTCCAAGGCAACGGGCGTGGCGCTGGCCAAGATCGCTGCCCGCTGCATGGCCGGCATGACCCTGGCCGAGCAGGGCGTCACCCAGGAAGTCGTGCCCGGCTACTACTCGGTGAAGGAAGCCATCTTCCCGTTCGCCAAGTTCCAGGGCGTGGACCCGATCCTCGGGCCGGAGATGCGTTCCACCGGCGAAGTCATGGGTGTGGGCCGTAGCTTCAGCGCTGCATTCGCACGTGCGCAGGAAGCCGGCAGCATCAAGACCCCGCCGCTGGGCAAGGCCTTCATCTCGGTGCGTGATGCTGACAAGCAGCGCGTGATGCCGGCCGTGCAGGGCCTGGTCGAGCGCGGTTATTCGCTGGTTGCCACCCGTGGCACCGCGGCATGGCTGCAGCAGCAGGGTTACACCTGTGAAGTGGTCAACAAGGTGGTCGAAGGCCGTCCGCATATCGTTGACAGCATCAAGAACGGTGAAATCGTCTACATCGTCAACACGACCGAAGGTCGTTCGGCGATCAACGATTCGTTCTCGATCCGTCGCGAAGCGCTGCAGCAGCGCGTCACTTACTCGACCACGGTAGCCGGCGCAAAGGCGCTGGTGCAGTCACTGGAGTTCCGCGGTACCGGCCCTGTGCTGTCGCTGCAGGAGTTGCACAAGGAGTTGAATGCATGAGAGCCCCCATCACCCTGAAGGGCGCCAAGCGCCTTCGTGAGGAGCTGGATCACCTCAAGTCGGACAAGCGCCCGAAGGTCATTGCTGCCATCGCCGAAGCACGCGAGCACGGCGACCTGAAGGAGAACGCCGAGTACCACGCCGCGCGCGAGGAGCAGGGCTTCATCGAAGGCCGCATCAAGCAGCTGGAAAGCGAGTTGTCGCATGCCGAAGTCATCGACATCACCAAGCTCAACGCCGGCAGCAAGGTGGTGTTCGGGGCAACGGTGACGCTGGCCGACGTGGAAAGCGACGAGGAGAAGCGTTACCAGATCGTGGGTGACCTGGAGGCGGACATCAAGCAGGGGCTGATCGCCATCTCCTCGCCGGTGGCACGCGCGATGATCGGCAAGAACGAGGGCGACAGCATCGCCATCGACGCACCTGCCGGCGTGCGTGAGTACGAAATCATCAGCGTCGAGTACCTCGACTGACGATGGCAAAGGCCACGCTGCTGTTGCCTGCGCGCAGCCGTTTCCCGGCTGGCGCATTGCCGGCACGGGTGGCTGCCGCGCTGGGGCGAGCCGAACACGGGCTCGCCGATGCCGGTGAGTCGGCGCAGTTGCGCCGGCATTTCACCATTGAACCGGATGCATGGTCGGCGGCTGCACTCAGCCGCCATGCCGATGCCGGTGATGCCGAAGGTGGCCTGTGGTTGCGTGCTGACCCGGCCAGCGTGGTGCCCGACATGCAGGGCGCACGACTGATGGCTTCGGCTGAAACGCTGCGCCTGGAACAGGCCGATGTGGACGCGTTGTTGCCGGATCTGCAGTCCCTGTTCGCAGGTTTTGGCTATCAATTGGACGCGCCGACCCCTTCGCGCTGGTATCTGCGCCTGCCTGACGCCACCCCGCTGCCGGCGTTCGTTGACCCCGAGGTCGCCTTGGGTGATGACCTGTTCGAGCATCTGCCCGAGGGTGACAACGGCCGCCAATGGCGTGGCTTGATGACCGAGGCGCAGGTGGTGCTGCATCAGCACGCCTGGAACGAGCAACGCGTTGCCAACGGCAAACGCGCGGTCAATTCATTGTGGTTCTGGGGCGCGGGCAGCTTGCCGGCCTCGGTGCGTACCGCGCATGCGCAGGTGCGCAGTCGCGATGCACTGCTCAACGGCCTGGCAAAGATGGCCGGCGTGCGCATCGGCGGCGAGCAGACCGTGGATGCGCTGGTGGATCTGCGCCAGCTGCGTTCCCTGGATCAGCTCACAGCGGATGCGATCACGCCGCTGCTTGATGCAATCGCACGCGGCGAGTTGAAGGAACTGCGGCTCGATTTCGAGGATGGCGCGCATTACCGCATCCACCGTGGCCAACGTTGGCGCTTCTGGAAGAAACCGCTGACGGCGCTGGTTGATGGCTGAGACCTTGCGGATCGTTCGCCGCGATCTGGTCGACGGCGGGCAGTGGGGCGGGCAGATGTTGCCGTTGCTGCAACGGGTCTACGCCGCGCGTGGCGCGCTGTCGCCCGAGCAGGCGCAGCCACGACTGGCGCAGCTGCATGCGCCGGAACTGCTGGGCGGCATGCAGTCCGCCGTTGCGCTGCTGGCCGATGCCATCGCAGCGGGCAAACGCATTCTGGTTGTCGGCGATTTCGACTGTGACGGTGCCACTGCCTGCGCGGTGGGTGTGCGTGGGCTGCGCATGCTTGGCACGCGTGATGTGGTGCATGCGGTGCCCAACCGCATGCTGCACGGCTACGGTTTGTCGCCAACCCTGGTTGAAGAACTGGCTGCACTCAAGCCGGATCTGCTGGTCACCGTGGATCACGGCATTGCCTGTCATGCCGGTGTCAGCGCGGCCAAGGCGCTGGGCTGGCAGGTGTTGGTTACCGATCATCATCTCCCGGGCGAGCGATTGCCGCCGGCCGACGCCATTGTTGATCCGAACGTGGAGGGCGACGCGTTTCCGAGCAAGGCGCTGGCCGGCGTTGGCGTCATCTTCTATGTTTTGATGGCATTGCGCAGGCACCTGCGGGAGCAGGGCGCATTTGCCAGCGACCCCGAGCCGGATCTGCTGGCGCTGCTGGACCTCGTCGCCGTGGGTACGGTGGCGGATCTGGTGGCATTGGACGAGAACAATCGCGCACTGGTGTCGGCGGGGTTGCGGCGTTTGCGCTCCGGCAAAGGCTGCGTCGGCCTGCGCGCTCTGATCGAGGCCAGTGGCCGTGATGCGCGCCGGCTCAGTGCAAGTGATATCGGGTTTGCGCTGGGGCCGCGCCTGAACGCCGCGGGGCGGCTTGAAGACATGGCGCTGGGCATCGAGTTGCTGCTCACGGAAGATGCCACGCAGGCGCGCGAAATCGCCGCGCTGCTGGAAGAGATCAACAGCGAGCGCCGTGCGGTACAGCAGATCATGACCGACGATGCGGAAGCTGCCGTCGCGCGCGTACTCATTGATGACGCAGGGCAACGCCCGGTCGCTGCTTGCCTGTTCGACGAACAATGGCATCCAGGCGTGGTCGGTTTGGTTGCCTCCAAGATGAAGGATCGGCTGCACCGCCCGGTGATTGCCTTTGCTCCGGCAGAACCCGGTGGCGCGTCGTTGCGCGGTTCGGCGCGTTCGATTCCCGGCTTCCATATCCGTGATGCGTTGGCAGCAGTCAACGCCAGCCACCCGGGTTTGATGGACAAATTTGGTGGTCATGCGATGGCGGCCGGATTGAGCCTGCCTGCGGCACGGCTGGAGGCTTTCAAGGCGGCGTTCCAGGCACAGGTGATGGCATCAATGGAGCCGGCGTTGCTGCAGCAGCAATTGCTCAGTGACGGCGAATTGTCCGCTTCGGAACTGGATTTCCAGCATGCCGAAGCACTGCGCCTGGCCGGGCCATGGGGGCAGGGCTTTGCCGAGCCCCTGTTCGATGGCGTGTTCGAGGTTGTTGAATGGCGCGTGCTCAAGGAGCGCCATCTGAAACTCGTGCTGCGCCAGTCTGGCAATGCGGCACGTATCAACGCAATCCACTTCAGCGGATGGAAGGGCAATGCACCGGGTCAGCATGTGCATGTCGCCTACCGTCTGGTCAGCGATGACTACCGTGGCGGCCAGGCCATTCAATTGATCGTCGAGCACCTCGACCCGGCCTGAGCTGCGCCGGCGGGTGTCATCTCTCAATACAGCAATAACGCGTCCCGTTGACGGGCGTGGCTGTGCGCGCGTTGGTCTGCACTTTACGAATCACATCTGCGCACGCAGATACAACGCGCTGGGCACAGCTGCCGAGTGTTGCGCCATCTCATGGGCACAGATCCCCAATTCATATGTATGACTCTGCGAAATCTGGAAGAGCAAGCAGGGGGATTTCGCCTTTTCGCCGATATCGCAGCGTTGGCATGGGGGCCGCACCTACCATGCAGCCCGTGCGGATGCAGGGGACTCGCTGCCGCACATCAGTGGGGTTTTCTGAGAAGGGGACTTGCGGTCAAGCGCAAAGCACGCGACCGCAGCGGGAACGTTGTAAGGACGGCCTGGCGGTCTTCTGGCATGCGTGCCCAGAAAGTCTTGGCTTATTGCAGTTCAATGGAGAGAGCGCTGCCATGCAGAACAGGCTTGAACGTATTACGCGTTGTTACGGGGTTGCTTTGATTGTCGCGTGTGGAACCGCCGGTGCCAGTGCGTCGCAGGTCCAAACAGCAGAGTTGCCTGACCACGTCGCGTTGATTGGCGTGCCGATGACCGCCAAGCAGGTGCTGGAAGCACGCACGCGTCGTGCGACGGCACTGGATGTGCAACGCAGGGCACAAGCGGCGGGTATCTTCCGCACGCCGGAACAGCGCCGTGCTTCGGAGGGCGCCAATCGAATGTTGGACAGTATGCCGGAGACCATGGAGCAGGCATTGCGTCAGTCATTCAAGGGGCCCGGGGGCGCGACGATTACGCTGACGTCGCGACAGGAGATACAGCCGATGTATGCCGTTCCGACAGGAGATGGCGGTTTCCAAGCTTCGCATGAAGCGGCAAGTGATACTGCGAATTGACCGGGAGCTGATAATGAAAAAGTCTTTTTCCGCAGCGTTTCTCGCTGCCTCATTGTGTGCCTGCGCGATGGATGCCCATGCGCAGGCGAAGATCACTTTGGTCAACCTGGACAAGCCTGGCGTGGGACTGAACAGCCTCGCCCCAGCAATGCCAGAGGGGGGAAACGTCGGCACAACAGTGGGGCAACAGCGGTTGATTGCCTATCAGTATGCGATGGACCTCTGGGGGGCATTACTCAGCAGTGAGACCGAAATACGGGTGGCGGCTTCATTCCTCTCAAGTCGCTGTGAACCCGGGAAAGGGGTTGCGCTGGGTGTGGCAACCCCTGTCAGCACCGTAAACGCCCAGGATCTCTTGCCCGGGGGGGGGCGCTGATTATCGCTACCCAGTAGCCTTTGCCAATGCCTTGGCAAAACGGGATTTCACGCCGACGATGGCGCACATCAATACCACATTCAACAGCGCCATCGACGATTCAGATTGCCTCGCCGCCCCCGGTGGGTGGTATTACGGATTGACGGGCAATGGACCAAATGCTCGAAACGGTGCAAATTTTCTGAATGTTGTCATGCACGAGTTGGGTCATGGTCTGGGGACTACTGGCTACGCGCAGAGACTCTTTGGCATAGGCCCTGCCTGGCGGCCCTTCAGATCGCGGTGGGACGGTATTGCATGGTCGAACAGCTATGGCATGAGCTACAACGATTTCGAGGTGATCGGGGATGTGCGCATGGAGGCTGCGCTTGTTGCCCGAGGGGAGACGGTCTGGGCTGGAAGCAAGGCCAATGAGAGCGCGGGCCTGCTGGCTGATCATCGGGAAGTACTCGCTGTACGTTCCCCTGCAGTGGCCAGATACGATTTTGAGAAAATGCGATTCGGGGGACGTGATCTGGCTGGGTTTGAAAGAAACCAGATCGTGCTTCTGGACGACGCTGTCGCGCCGGAAGTGGATGCCTCACATGGCGGATGCGAAGGCGAGGGCGATTCACCTGCGATAGGTAACCGTAAGGAGCTTATCGGGAAGGTTGCGCTGATTGACGCCGGTGGCTGTAGCCTGGCGCATAAGGCGCTCAATGCGCAGAAGTACGGTGCAGTGGCAGTCATCATTGCCAATGACCAGCCCGGTTTCTTCCATAACCTGGGCGGAGGCGTGCTGGGCATGCAGGTGCGGATTCCCGTAGTCGGAGTTTCACACTCGGTTGGAGCAGCGTTGCGCGGTGACGTAGCCGTGCTTACCGAGGGCATGCTTCCCGAGCCGGATCGCTTCTACGGGCTGGATGGCAGCAAGCGTTTGCGGCTCTATACCCCGCCTACTTTCGAGGTGGCTTCGTCGTTCTCACACGTTGATACGGACATGTCTCCCAATGCGTTGATGGAGCCCTTTGAATCCAAGTCACTGCGCGCTGACATTACCGTCGATGTGGCGTTGGACATGTTCGAGGACCTGGGCTGGCCGACCAACCGCAACGGCACCGCCAAGATCGCCGGCTGCGATACCACGGTGCCGGTCTACCGCGACACGTTCATTCCCGGCGCGAACCTGTGATCGCACACAACAACATGTGCCGGAACACCTCCGGCGGAAATCGCAGCAAGCAGTTGCGCTGCATGAATGACCAGATCGCATCGCTGCATCGGCAGACGTTGATCACGTCGGCCGAAATGATGAAGGCAAGACAATGCGTGGCAATGCTCTGCCACGGCGGGTGTGACGGATCCCCGCCCTGGCATCTTGGAAGGGCGGCGATTCCCATTTGTCCGGCAACAAGTGAAACCGCCGGCGTTGTTCCCTAGAATGCAGGCGCGTTGAGCTTGTCTTTTCCTTGTTTCCGGAGCCGTGAGCGTGCTTGCCCTTTGCCCCCCAAGGCTGTCATTGATAAGCGGCAGGACGGCTTGCTTCCATGACTGAGAAGCCGGTGAACACTGCAGGCCTCGAAGGGGATCTGCACTGGATGCGCCACGCCCTTGCCCTGGCCGACCGCGCGCAGCGCGAGTTCGATGAGATCCCGGTCGGGGCGGTGCTGGTCGGCGCCGATGGCCAGCTGCTGGGCGAGGGCTGGAACCTCAATGTCGCCAGCCATGATCCCAGTGCGCATGCCGAAATTGTCGCCATGCGCGAGGCAGGCAAGCGGTTGGGTAATCACCGCCTGATCGGCAGCACCCTGTACGTGACGCTGGAGCCCTGCGCGATGTGCGCCATGGCGCTGGTGCATGCGCGTATCGGGCGGCTGGTGTTTGCCGCGGCCGATCCCAAGACCGGGGCATGTGGCAGCGTGTTCGACCTTGTGGCCGACCCGCGCCACAACCACCGCGTTGAGGTTGTCAGCGGGTTGCTGGCACAGGAAGCCAGCCTGCGCCTGACCAATTACTTCCGCGCCAAACGTGGCCGCCCGCTGCTGACGCCTGACGACCTTTGACGCTGTCTGGGTACAGGGGCGGCGTATCATGTGCGCTTCCGGCTGGCGGTGGTGTTCCGTCGGCCCACAGCACGAGGCATGAAATGGCGGATAACAAGGCAGGCAACGAGCGGTTGATCTGGATCGACCTGGAGATGACCGGGCTCGACACGGACAACGATTCGATCATCGAGATCGCCACCGTCGTCACCGACGCCCAGCTCAATGTGCTGGCCGAAGGGCCGGAGTTCGCCATTGCTCATCCGCTGGCCACGCTGGAGGCGATGGACGAATGGAACCGCAACCAGCACCAGCGCTCGGGTCTGTGGCAGCGTGTGCTCGACAGCAGTACCACCATGGGCCAGGCTGAAGCGCAGACCATCGTGTTCCTGCAGGAGTGGATCAAGGCCGGCGCCTCGCCGATGTGCGGCAACTCCATTTGCCAGGACCGCCGTTTCCTGCACCGCGAAATGCCGCGCCTGGAGAAGTACTTCCATTACCGCAACCTTGACGTGTCCACGGTCAAGGAGCTGGCCAAGCGCTGGGCGCCGGCAATTGCGGCCGGGGTGACCAAGACCTCCAGCCATACCGCCCTGAGTGACGTGCACGATTCCATTGCCGAACTGCGGCACTACCGGCAGTTCATGGGCGCCTTGGCTGGCCTGCCCGCAGCCTGACCCTGTACCGGGCAATGCCCGGCGGCGCGCCCCCGGCGCTGTGTCAGCCGGGGTGAGGCCGCTCCGGTGGCTGTACGCTCCGTTCAACCGGCTGTCGCTATGATCGGCGGCATGAACGAATTGACTGTGTTGCCGAGCGACATTCGCCATCACGCGCGGGACTGGGACGACCTGCAGCGCGCGGTTGCGCTGCTGGAAGCGCCGACGCTCACCGCGCGCATGGCTGGCATTGTTGGCGCGCCGTTGGAGTTCGCGGTGAGCCGGTTGCCGGTGTCGGTGTCAAAACGCATACATGGGTCTGTACAGGCGGCCTTGACCAAGGCCGCGCAGGCAGCGCTGTGGAGCATGGACAACACGCCAAGCAAATCCGCCTCCCCGCGCTGGCACAAGCTGGCTGCGGCCACCTCCGGGGCGGTGGGCGGTGCCTTCGGTTTCACCGCGTTGTTCATCGAGCTGCCGGTGTCCACCACCATCATGATGCGCGCGGTGGCCGACGTGGCCCGCAGCGAGGGTTTTGATCTGTCCGAGCTGAGTACCCGCCAGGCCTGTCTGGAAGTGTTTGCTCTGGGAGGCAACTCGCCGAGCGACGATGCCAGTGAAACCGGCTACTACCTGGCACGCGGTTTCACCACTGACGTCATGCGCCATCTGTCCGCTGAACTGGCCGGGCGCATCGTGACAGGGCGAGACCTCACGTTGGGTGTGGCCCCGAAGGAAGCGGGCAAGCTACTGGCCAAGCTGGTCGAAAAAGTCGCGGCACGTTTCGGCGTGGTGGTAACCGAGAAGTTTGCCGCGCAGGCAGTGCCGATCATCGGTGCAGCGGCCGGGGCAACGCTCAACACCATGTTTACCGACTACTACCAGGAGATGGCGCGCGGTCACTTCATCGTGCGCCGGTTGGAGCGCAAGTACGGCGAGCAGGCGGTGCATCTGGCGTATACGCAGCTGAGCGGGCGGCTGGCCGGTTGACCGGAAAGAGGGGCAGGGCGTGCACGTTGATCGCAACTGGCCGGAAACAAAAAGCCCCGCATTGCGGGGCTTTTTGTTCAAACGTCATAGCCGTTGCTGACTTACGCCGAAGCCTTCAGCTTGGCCAGGCGCAGCCAAGTGTCGACCACGGTGTCCGGGTTCAGCGACACCGACTCGATGCCTTCCTGCATCAGCCATTCGGCCAAGTCCGGGTGGTCGGACGGGCCCTGGCCGCAGATGCCGACGTACTTGCCCTTGGCACGGGCGCTCTTGATCGCCATCGACAGCAGCTTCTTCACCGCCGGGTTACGCTCGTCGAACAGGTGCGCGACGATCGAGGAATCGCGGTCCAGGCCGAGGCTGAGCTGGGTCAGGTCGTTGGAGCCGATCGAGAAGCCGTCGAAGATTTCCAGGAACTCATCGGCGAGCAGTGCGTTGGACGGCACTTCGCACATCATGATGATCTTCAGGCCATTCTCGCCCTGCTTCAGGCCATTGGCGGCGAGCACTTCCACCACCTTGCGGCCTTCTTCCAGGGTGCGCACGAACGGAATCATCACCCACAGGTTCTCAAGGCCCATTTCGTTGCGCACGCGCAACACGGCCTGGCATTCCAGCGAGAAGGCCCTGGAAAAGCTCGGGTCGACATAACGGCTGGCGCCGCGGAAGCCGATCATCGGGTTCTCTTCGTGCGGCTCGTAGTTGCTGCCGCCGATCAGGTTGGCGTACTCGTTGGACTTGAAGTCCGACAAGCGCACGATCACCGGGTTCGGCGCGACCGAGGCGGTCAGGGTGGCGATGCCTTCGGCCAGACGATCCACATAGAAGCTCACCGGATCCTTGTAGCCGGCAATCTTCTCGTCGATCTTCTTCTTGGTGGCAGCGTCCTGGCGGTCGTACTCCAGCAGCGCGTTCGGGTGAACGCCGATGTGGCTGGCGATGATCATTTCCAGGCGGGCCAGGCCGATGCCGGCGTTCGGCAGCTGGCCGAAGTCGAAGGCACGTTCCGGGTTGGCTACGTTCATCATGATCTTCAGCGGTGCCGGCGGCATGTTGCCCAGATCGGTGGTGGTGCGATCGAAGGCCAGCTTGCCGGCATAGATGAAGCCGGTGTCGCCTTCGGCGCAGCTGACGGTCACTTCCTGGCCGTCCTGGATCACCTGGGTGGCATTGCCCGAGCCGACCACGGCCGGGACGCCCAGTTCACGCGCGATGATCGCGGCGTGACAGGTGCGGCCACCGCGGTTGGTGACAATGGCCGAAGCGCGCTTCATCACCGGCTCCCAGTCGGGGTCGGTCATGTCGGCGATCAGCACGTCGCCAGGCTGCACGCGGGCCATGTCGTCCAGCGACTTGACCACGCGGGCCACGCCCGCGCCGATCTTGGCGCCGACGGCGCGGCCTTCGGCAATCACTTCGCCCTTGCCCTGCAGCGCGTAGCGCTCCATCTGGGTGGCCTTGGCGCGCGATTTCACCGTTTCCGGGCGTGCCTGGACGATGAACAGCTTGCCGCTGACGCCGTCCTTGGCCCACTCGATGTCCATCGGGCGGCCGTAGTGCTTTTCGATGACCAGCGCCTGCTTGGACAGTTCCTGCACGTCCTCGTCGCTGATCGAGAAGGTGTTGCGCAGCTCGACCGGGGTGTCCTCGATTTTGACGCGCTCGCCCGGGACGTCCGAATAGACCATGCGGATGGCCTTGGAGCCCAGCGAACGGCGCAGGATCGCCGGCTTGCCGGCCTGCAGCGTGGGCTTGTAGACGTAGAATTCGTCCGGATTAACCGCGCCCTGCACGACCATTTCGCCCAGGCCGTGCGAGGAGGTGACGAACACCACGTCGCGGAAGCCGGACTCGGTGTCCAGGGTGAACAGCACGCCGGACGAACCCACGCCCGAGCGCACCATCAGCTGCACGCCGGCGGACAGGAACACGTCTTCATGCTTGAAGCCGTGGTGGACGCGGTAGGCGATGGCGCGGTCGTTGTACAGCGAGGCAAACACTTCCTTGACCTTGTGCACGACGTCGTCGGCACCTGTCACATTGAGGAAGGTTTCCTGCTGGCCGGCAAAGGATGCGTCCGGCAGGTCCTCGGCGGTGGCCGAAGAGCGCACGGCCACGGCAATGTCGCCGCCGCCGTTGTCAGCACTCAGCTTGGCGTAGGCATCACGGATGTCCTTGTCCAACTGCGGCTGCAGCGGGGCATCGATGACCCAGTTGCGGATTTCCTTGCCTGCGGCGGTCAAGGCGGCGACATCTTCCACGTCCAGCGTGGCCAGCTTGTCGAAAATGCGCTTGGACAGGTCGTTATGGGCAATGAAGTCCTTGAACGCCTCGGAGGTGGTGGCATAGCCGCCGGGCACCGACACGCCCAAGCCGGCCAGATTGCCGATCATCTCGCCGAGCGAGGAATTCTTGCCACCCACGCGGGCCAGATCGGCCAAGCGCAGCTCATGCAACCACAGGATATTCTCGTTCAAGCGCGATGCTCCGTTTGGCCATCGCCCTAGCCGGGCTTGGAATGGCCACGTCCGTAGGAAGAAGCCAATATGATGCAGTGCACACCCAAGCGGCACAAGCTTGTGACAATACTTTGTCTTGTGCTTGTCTTTTCCAGGACAGAGCGCGCGCCGCCAACCTGACTGCGGGTCAGGATCACCTTCACGAGGATCACGCATGTCGGCAATTCGGCCGGTTTTTTATGTCTCAGACGGCACCGGCATCACTGCCGAGACCGTGGGTCACAGCTTGTTGACTCAGTTCAATGGCTTCAGTTTCGTTACCGATCGCATGTCTTTCGTGGACGATGCGGACAAGGCGCATGATGCAGCCGAACGTATCCGGGCAGCCGGCGAGCGCTATCAGGTGCGGCCGATCGTGATCAGCTCCTGCGTTGACTCGAGCCTGGGCGGCATATTGCAGGAGAGCGGGGCGCTGGTGCTGGACGTGTTCACGCCGTTCATCGGGCAACTGGAGGGCGAACTCAACGCCACCCGCCATTCAAAGGTGGGGCAGGCCCATGGCATGGTGGACTTTGACACCTACCATCGGCGCATCAACGCGATGAACTTCGCGCTCAGCCACGATGACGGCATCGCGGTCAACTACGACGAGGCCGATGTCGTGCTGGTGGCGGTATCGCGTGCCGGCAAGACCCCTACCTGCATCTACTTGGCCATGCACTACGGCATCCGCGCGGCCAACTATCCGTTGACCGAGGAAGACCTGGAAAGTGACCGCCTGCCGCCTCGTTTGCGGCCGTACCGCAACAAGCTGTTTGGGTTGACCATCGACCCGGAACGGTTGCAGCAGATTCGCCAGGAGCGCCGGCCAAACTCGCGTTATGCCAGCGCCGAAGTCTGCAAACGTGAGGTTTCCGCAGCGGAGACCATGTTCCGCATGGAGCGCATTCCCACCTTGAGCACCACCCACACCTCCATCGAGGAGATCTCCAGCAAGGTGCTGGGGACGCTGGGCCTGCAGCGGGAGATGTACTAGCGGCCTGCAAGTGCTTGGCCCCACAGGGCGCAGCCGCGCTGCGTCCCCGTCTGGGAGCTGGGAGCCAGGCTGCCGAGCAATGCCGTGCTGGCGCGTCGGTCAGGTGGTGTCAAAACCGGCAGGCGCTTGTAAGTCTGCGCCGGTATCGCGTTGATCGGCAAGACTGCACCGGACATCGTGCCGCGTGTACGATCAGGCCATGTCACAGGCACTTTCCCGCATTGATCGCATCCCCCGGCTGAGCCGACTCAGCTGGCTGATGGGGCTGTATGCAGAGAACTACGAGCACCTCGTGCGCCTGTTTGCCCCCCAGCACTTGCAGGCGGGCAGCTATGTCTCCCGGATCGGCGACGGGCTGGACCTGCGTCTGGATGTCATCGAATGCCACCGTTACACGGTTGAGCTGCGGATGACCTACGACCTGTGCGATCCACTGACCGGGGAGCCGGATCCATCCGCCTATGTGCGCCTGTATGGCGACGCACGGCAGGCTGAAGCCACCCATTGCTACGTGGGCCGGCGCTGGCAGGATGTGGTTGGCATGTACCCGCCTACGGACGAACTGATCAGCCACCGCATGCGCATGAATACCTTCCTCGGCAAGTGGCTGGAATACCTGGCTGAGCGCGGGCATGGCGTGGCGACCCTGCACCGCAGTGATGCCGATGCGACGCAGCTCACTCGCCAGGCTTCCGCGCTGGAGCACTGAAGCACCGCGCCGTCGGCCATAATGCGGGCCCCTGTTTCTGGTTGCCGCAGATGCCGTACACCCCGATTCTGGCCACGCTTGGCTATGTGTTGTCCGCCGACGGTACGAAGGCGTTGATGATCCACCGCAACACCCGCCCCGGCGACATCCATCTTGGCAAGTACAACGGCCTGGGCGGGAAGATGGAAACGGATGAAGACATCCTGGCCTGCATGCACCGCGAGATCCGCGAAGAGGCGGGCATTGAATGTGGCACTACCCGGATGCGTGGCACCATCAGCTGGCCCGGCTTCGGCAAGAACGGCGAAGACTGGTTTGCTTTCATCTTCGTCATTGACGATTACACCGGCACGCCGATGAAATCCAACCCGGAAGGCACGCTGGAATGGGTAGCCGTGGATCAGTTGGAGTCGCTGCCGCTGTGGGAGGGCGACCGCCACTTCCTGCCGCTGGTATTCGACGAAGACCCGCGGCCGTTCCATGGCGTCATGCCGTACCGTGAGGGCCGCATGCAGTCCTGGAGCTACACCCGCCTGTAATGCGGGTCAGCGGCGTTGCGCGAGCAGCAGGTGGAACTGCTTGTCCACCTGTTGACCATCATTGCTGGCGCCTGTTTCGTGGTGCGTGCGCCATGCCGATATCGTGAATCCGCTGCTGCGCAGGGCCGACTCGACCTCGGCCAGTTCGTAAAGGTGGAAGCCATGGGCGGTGAAGGGCAGTTGCCGCATGAATGCCGCGTCGCCAAATGCCAGGCATAGGCGGCCACCAAGGCGGATGACGCGCGCCAGTTCGGTGAGCGTGGTGGCCAGTTCCGGCCAGAAGTAGAGGACGTTGACCGCCAGGGCAGCATCAATGCAGGCATCGGTCAGCGGCAGGGCCTGGGCGTCACCTTCCTTCAGCAGTGCACGTGTGGACAGCCCGGCCTCGGCCAGGCGCTGGTTGCCGGCGCGGACCATGGCCGATGACAGCTCCACGCCCAGGTAGTGGCTGTCGGTGGCCTGCAGCATCAGTGGGGCAAAAGCGGCGTTGCCCGGGCCGACTTCCAGCACCTGTTCGCCGGGCTTTATGGCCAGTAGTGCGATGGCCGCGTGGTTCAGTGCGCCATTGCTGCGGTTCATGGTGTCGGCGACCGCAAGCGCGGCCTTGCCATGGGGTTGTCGTAACTGTGCAGCCAGGGCCGGGGCGTCCAACATCTATCGTCATCCTTCTCGCAGGGAGGCGGACGTGGCGGCGGCGGGTCCGGGGAGGACCTTAACGATGGACGATGGCTTTGGGAACCGCCAGGTGTCGGGCCTTCATGAGTACATGCGCTCTCGCGGAAGTGCGCGGGGGCCCCGGGATCGGCTCGCATGCTGTTGCCTGCACAGGCCGCGCGGTAATCTGTAGCCGTCCATGTCCTGTGAGTCCCCATGAAACGTCACTTTTCGATGCTTCGCGAGTTTCAGCTTGCGGACTGGTTCACGCTTGGCAACGCCTTCTGCGGCACCGGCGCGGTGTTCGCCGCGATGCGCTTTCTGCAGGATGGGGAGCGAGGCTACCTGATGTTCGGCATGGCGCTGATCCCCTTGGCTTTCATCTTCGATGCGCTGGACGGGCGGGTGGCGCGCTGGCGGCAGTCCTCGTCCACCCTGGGCCGTGAGCTGGATTCGCTGGCCGATGTGATTTCCTTCGGCGTGGCACCGGCGGCGCTGGCTTACGCCTGTGGCATGCAGGGCGGTTGGGATTGGCTGGTGCTCAGTTATTTCGTCTGCTGTGGCGTGAGCCGTCTGGCGCGTTACAACGTCACTGCCGAGGCGTTGTCCGGCGAGTCGGACAAGGTGCCGTACTTTGAAGGCACGCCCATTCCGACCAGCCTGGCGCTGGTGATCGTGCTTGCGCTGGCGGCCCACTTCAACGCCATCGGCCCTGCACTGTGGGGCGGCAGCTGGCAGTTGGGCCCATGGCAGCTGCACCCGCTGGTGTTGCTGTTCGCACTGTCCGGTTCGCTGATGATCAGCAAGACGCTGCGTATTCCCAAGCCCTGAACGGGTTTGGGGCGGCATTGCTATCATCGCCAGGCAATCAGGAAACCAATCGATGAGTGGCTCGGGCAACAACGGAAACGAAGGCTTTGAGGCGGAAATGCGCCGCTATTGGGAAGCGCTGGCGCAGGCGTCCCAGGTGCAGTTGGACGCATCAGCGGGGGATTTCCCCTGGCGTGAGAGCATCGAAAAATGGGCTCGCCTGGTCACCACCGATGCCCCGGCCGATGTGCAGGATCTGGGCGCGCGTTTCCAACACCAGGCCGGAGACTGGTTCAGCCTGATGCAACAGGTTGCCGCGCGTTTTGCCGGGCAGGACACCAGCGCGGCCGAAGTCGCCGGCGCCTGGCGTGAGGCGGTACAGGGGCAGGGCGAAGGCCTGCTGCGCTGGATGCTGGGCGCCGCCCGCGGCGGCAATGCACTCAACGACCAGCCATGGATGCGCGAATTCGCGCGCACTGTGCAGGCAGGCTTTGGCGGCGACGAGTGGCTGCGGGCGCCTGCCTTTGGCCCGGCGCGTGAGCATCAGGCGCGTTGGCAGGCATTGTTGAAGATGCAGCGCGAGTACCAGGGGCGAGCGGATGTGTACGTGGAGACCCTCCGCAACGTGCTGGATGATGCCTTCAGGCGTTTCGAGGCGAAGTTGGCCGAGCACGAGGTGCCGGGCAGTCAGCTGACCAGCGCCCGCGCCATGTTCGACCTGTGGATCGATGCGGCCGAGGAGGCTTACGCCAAGGTCGCGTTGTCTGAGGATTTCCAGCGTGTTTATGCCGACCTGGCCAATGCGCAGATGCGCCTGCGCGCCGCGTCGCAGCGCGAGCTGGAACGCGCCTGTGAAACCCTGGGCATGCCGACCCGCACCGAGATGGATGCCGCGCATCGCCGCATCACCGAGCTGGAGCGGCAGGTGCGTCGCCTGATCGCCGCGGCAGCTGCTCCTGGCAGTCAGGCGGAAGCGGCTGCTGTGCCGCAGAGCACCCGCAAGGCAAAGGCTGGGACAAGGCCGCAAGCCAAGGCAAAGCCAGCGGCGAAGGCGAAGTCGGCCACAAAGACGAAACCAGCGGCAAAGGCAACGCCGGGCGTAAGGGCAAAGAAGTCCGCACCCAGGTCTGCTCAGGCAAAGACCACGCGTAGCGGAGGCAAGGCATGAAGGGCCCGCTGGGTTTTGGTAGCGACGACCTGCTGCAGGAAACGCTGCAATGGCAGCGCAAGCTGCTGGATGGGTTGAAGTTGCTGCCGGGCGTCGAGGATGTCGACTACGGCGTTACCGAGCGTGAGGAAGTGTGGAGTGACGGCAAGGTCAAGCTGTATCGCTTCGTCGGCAGCCAGCCCAGCAACGGACTGTCACCACTGCTGATCATCTACGCGCTGGTCAACCGGCCGTACATGGTTGACCTGCAGGACGGCCGTTCACTGGTGCAGAAGCTGCTGGCGCTGGGGCAGGACGTCTATGTGCTCGATTGGGGCTACCCGGACCGATCCGAGCGTTATCTGACGCTGGAGGACTACCTGCTGCGCTACATCGACGGCGCCGTGGATCACCTGCGTGCGCAGCACGATGGTGAGCCGGTCAACCTGCTCGGCATCTGCCAGGGCGGTGTGTTCTCGCTGTGCTACAGCGCCCTGCGCCCACACAAGGTGCGCAACCTGATCACGATGGTGACGCCGGTGGACTTCCAGACGCCGGACAACATGCTCTCGCATTGGGCGCGGCAGGTGGATGTGGACCTGTTCGTGGACACGCTGGGCAACATTCCGGCCGACCTGATGAACGCCAGCTACCTCATGCTCAAGCCGTTCCGCTTGAACGTGCAGAAGTACGTCGGGCTGATGGACATCCTTGACGACAAGCAGGCGCTGGAAGATTTCCTGCGCATGGAGAAGTGGATCTTTGATTCGCCCGATCTCGCGGGTGAAACCTTCCGTGAGTTCGTCAAGGCGTTCTACCAGGCCAACGGGCTGATGAACGGCAGCATCCGCATTGGCGAGGAGCCGGTGGATCTGAAAGCGCTGACCATGCCGGTGCTCAACATCTACGCCGAGCAGGACCACCTGGTGCCACCTGCTGCCTCGCGGGCCATGCGCACACAGGTGGGCAGCAGCGACTACACCGAAATTGGCTTCCGCGGCGGGCATATCGGCATCTATGTATCCGGACGCGCGCAGCGGGAAGTGCCCGGTTCCATCCACGATTGGTTGAGTAAACGTATATGAATCGAAGTGTCATGTTTCTTGCCGCGTCGGCGCTTGTGCTGTGGAGTGCCGTGGCCGGTGCCGCACCCAGCGCCGCGACGCAACGTGAGATCGGCGGCTTGATGCAGGCACTGGAGAGCTCCGGCTGCCGCTTCCAGCGCAATGGCAGTTGGCATGCGCCGGCCGAGGCGCGCGCGCACCTGCAGCGCAAGTATGACTATCTGCTCAAGCGCAACCTGGCCGATACCGCCGAGCAGTTCATTGACCGCGCCGCCAGCCGCAGCAGCATCAGCGGCAAGCCGTATCGTGTGGCCTGCCCGGGTGCAGCCGAGCAGGATGCGGCAACGTGGTTCCAGCAACGGCTGCGGGATCTGCGTCAGGCGCAGCCGTGAAGCCGGGGTACGCATGATTGATCCGGTGTCCCCGGCAGACGCATCACGATGGCGTGGCGGCCTTCGTGTGCTGCTGGTGCTGGGGGCGCTCTGGACCTTGCCCAATACGTTGATCGGCCTGCTTGCTGGGCTCATCGGCACGGCTGCGGGTGCGCGAGCGTATTGGAGCCGCCGCGAATGCGCATTGGTGTTCCGTGGTTGGCCATGGGGCCCGGGCGGTGCGATCACGCTGGGCATGGTGATCCTGCATACCGGCGATGATCTGGATGGCCTCTGCCTTACCTATGAACACCGCGCCGGCCGTTGCCAGCATCCGCGCGTGCGCCTGGGTGACCATGAACGCGCGCATGTTTTCCAGTATCTGTTGCTGGGGCCGCTGTTTCTTCCGCTGTACCTGTTGTGTGGGGGAGTGAGTGTCCGCAACCCGTTTGAGCGCGCAGCGGATCACTACGCAATGCATGGACGCGGCTGGTGGCCGTGGTGGAACTGAACCGGCATTCATGCAGTGTCGTCATATGGAAATGCGGCGGTCATGGCCCGCAAACCTTTTATGTACATCCTGGTAACACCCACCTGCGTATGGTGGCGCTGTTGCAGAATCAATCGGAGTACATACCACCATGGCAATCGTTCTTTATATCGGTGGCAGCAAGGATGGCGACAAGGGCGTGGTGCCCTACGGCTTCAGCAAGACCCGCGCGGACACGGAAAATGGTCCGGAGTTCTATGTGGAGCGGATGATGGAGGTCAGTGGCCGCGCGCGCATGCGCGTGATGGTGCTGGAGGACCTGCGCGAGGACATCGCCTCCCAGCGTTTGAGCCAACACCTGGGGTGATGCCCCCGGCGCGCCGGGCGACAGGTCCGGTGCGCGCTGTCAATGGCTTCCGCCAGCGGCCTCGCGTTGCCAGAATGCAGACTACCGTTCCCGTGGGTTCCGCAGCAGGCAATGCAAGATTCCAAGCTCGCGCAGCAGATTGCGCAGACCATCGCCGTTGAGATCGGCGCCCAGGCCGCACAGGCCAATGCCGCCATCGCGTTGCTGGACGAAGGTGCCAGCGTCCCGTTCATCGCCCGCTACCGCAAGGAAGTCACGGGTGGCTTGGACGACACGCAACTGCGCAACCTCGAAACGCGCCTGACCTACCTGCGCGAGCTTGAGGACCGCCGCCGCACCGTGCTGGCGAGCATCGAAGAACAGGGCAAGCTGACCGACGCCCTGCGTAACGACATCCTCGGTGCCGATACCAAGAGCCGCCTTGAAGACCTTTACCTGCCGTATAAACCCAAGCGCCGCACCAAGGCACAGATTGCCCGCGAGGCAGGGCTGGAGCCGTTGGCCGATGGCTTGTTGGCTGACCCGTCCCTCGATCCGCAATCCTTTGCTGCCGGTTTCGTGAATGCCGAAAAAGGCGTGGCCGATGGAAAGGGCGCCTTGGAGGGCGCCCGCGCCATCCTCATGGAACGCTGGAGCGAGGATGCCGCACTCGTCGGTGAGCTGCGTCAGTGGTTGGGCGAAGTGGGCGTCATTCGCGCGCGTGTCGCCGAAGGCAAGGAGAACGAAGGAGCCAAGTACCGCGACTATTTCGACCATGCCGAATCGCTAGCGAAGATTCCGTCGCACCGTTTGCTGGCCTTGTTCCGGGCCCGTCGGGAGGAAATTCTGTTTCTGGAACTGGACCCGGGAAGCGATGCCGAAACCGGCCACCAGTATGGCGAAGGACGCGTGGCACTCAAGGCCGGCATCGCCGACAAGGGGCGCCCGGCGGATCGCTGGTTGCTCGACGCTTGCCGCCTGACCTGGCGCGCGAAGCTGCACATGCACCTGTTGCTGGATCTGTTCAATCAGGCGCGCGAAAAGGCCGAGGCTGAAGCGATTGCAGTGTTCGGCGACAACCTCAAGGACCTTCTACTGGCTGCGCCGGCCGGCCCCAAGGCGGTGCTTGGCCTGGATCCGGGCATCCGCACCGGCTGCAAGATCGCCGTGGTTGATGCCACCGGCAAGCTGGTGGCCACCGACACCATCTATCCGCACGAACCCCGCCGGCAGTGGGAGCAATCGCTGCAGACGATCAAACACCTGTGCATGAAACACGGGGTTGAACTGATCGCCATCGGCAACGGCACGGCCAGCCGTGAAACCGACAAGTTGGCGGGTGAAGCCATTCAACTATGCGGCAACCCGAAGCTGCAGAAAGTGGTGGTCAGTGAGGCCGGTGCATCCGTGTACTCGGCGTCGGAATTTGCGGCACGCGAGTTCCCCGGCCTGGATGTCTCGCTGCGCGGCGCGGTGTCCATCGCGCGCCGGTTGCAGGATCCGTTGGCGGAGCTGGTCAAGATCGAACCCAAGGCCATTGGCGTGGGCCAATACCAGCACGACGTGGATCAGTACCGTTTGGCCAAGGCGCTGGATGCGCGGGTGGAAGACTGCGTGAATGCCGTGGGCGTGTTCGTCAACATGGCGTCGGCGGCGCTGCTTTCGCGCGTGTCCGGGCTGTCGGCCACGGTGGCGGAGAATATCGTTCGCCACCGTGACGAGAACGGCCCGTTCAAGCGGCGCAAGGATCTGCTCAAGGTGCCGCGCCTGGGCGACAAGACATTCGAGCAGTGCGCCGGCTTCCTGCGCATTGGCGACGGTGACGAGCCGCTGGACGCGTCGGCCGTGCATCCGGAGGCGTATCCGGTGGTGCAGCGCATCGTCGCGGCGGCGGATCGCCCGATCAAGGCGCTGCTGGGCGACGGCAGTTATCTGCGGGGTTTGAAGGCCGAACAGTTCACCGACGAGACCTTCGGTGTGCCGACTGTCCGCGACATCCTCAAGGAACTGGAGAAGCCCGGCCGCGACCCGCGCCCGGAGTTCAAGGCAGCGCGCTTTGCCGATGGCGTGGAAGACATCAAGGATCTGCGCGAAGGCATGATTCTCGAAGGCGTCGTCAGCAACGTGGCCGCGTTTGGTGCATTCGTGGATATCGGCGTGCACCAGGACGGCTTGATCCACATCTCCGCGCTGTCGGACACCTATGTCAAAGACCCGCGTGATGTGGTCAAGGCCGGCGATATCGTCAAGGTGAAGGTGTTGGAGGTGGATGTGCCGCGCAAGCGCATCGCCCTGACACGCCGCCTGGAGGATGCGCCTGCAATCAGGTCAACCCCGCGCGAGGACAGGCAAGGGCAGGGGAGCGCCGCGCGCCGCGATGGTGGTGCCGGCAGTCGTGCTGGACGTAATGGCGGGGCGCCGGCGCCATCGGCGCGCCCGGCCTCTGCGCCGGCCAATAATGCCTTGGCCGATGCCTTTGCGCGTGCCCGTAGCAAGCAGTGATCGGTCCGGGTGCGTGACGCGTTATGAAAGGCCCCGGCATGCCGGGGCCTTTTGCTCGCACTATGCCAGCGCGAGTGCTTGCTTCAGCGCGATGGCCAACTCATTTCCCGTGTAGGGTTTGGCCAGCTTGATGCCGGCGTCGAACACCTCCGGCAGTAGCGAAACGTCCATGCCGGTGGCAACCAGGAAAGGGGTGCCCAGTTGGTACAGCTGTTCCGCTATCGGGGTGCTGGTTTCGCCATGGGCAAGCCAATAGTCAAGGAACACCAGCTGCGGCTTCAGCCTGCCGAGCATCTGCAGCGCCGTCGCCACCGAAGGCGCGACCCCCAGTACCTGCACGCCTTCCCCCTCCAGCTGCAGTTGCAGCAGCATGGCATTGAGCTCGTCGTTCTCGACAATGAGCACCCGTAGACCTTGAAGCGAGGGCATCGGCCACTCCCCGTTTCCGAATGCCCCGAGTATAGCCAGTCCGTGAAAGACGAATTACACAAAAAAAATCCAAAAGTACCTGCCCAAGTGCAAAAACCTCCGCTATAATCGCCGGCCAGCCAGCCGAAGTGGCGGAATCGGTAGACGCAGCGGATTCAAAATCCGCCGCCCTTAAAAGCGTGTGGGTTCGAGTCCCACCTTCGGCACCAGCAACCAAGCAGTACCAATGGTTGCAGAGCAGTTTGGCGTAATGATGGCGTTACTTACCGCGTCGGCGTCCCTTGGGGATTCCGGCGCGGTTTGCGTTTCGCCATTCGAGAATCTCACCAGCCACCCACGTCGCGGGGCGCATGGTTAGCCGGATGGGGAAGTCCGGCCGGCAGGCGACGGTCTCCAGCACCGTGCGCGCGGCCAGGCCGAGCAGGGCACCAACCTCTTCAGCGCCGATAGCCCGGAGCTCCCACGGGATGTTCTCTGCTGCACTCATTGCATTTCTCCTCCCAGCGCCCTGGCGCCGATCTTGCGATTTGTGGTCATGCGAACAGGTCCAGTTGGGCCGGCGCTTGGATTGCGGGAGCCGCGGTCTGCGGCGTGGCCCTGCGTCTGGCATTGCCCGCCCATGCGATCAGCTTCCAGAAGAACGGGGTGCTGCGCCGGTTGCGCGCTTCGTTGAGATAGACGCGCGCGGAGTGCTTTGCTTGCTCCTGCTCACGCATCGACCACCCCCAATGCACGCCGGGCCTCTGTGTACTTCCTGCGAAGCCGCGCGGCGGTTTGTTCGTCCAGAAGCGCCAGCCGTTCCTCGTTCGCGTTGTCCGCTATGTCGGCCAGTTTGACGCGCAGGGCAATTGGGTGGCGGCGAATCCGCGCGTAGTAGTGATCTTCCGGCGTGAGTTGCGTTCGCGTCAGTGCGCGAACTTCGCCTAGGATGCGCCATCCGAACGCATGCACGGCCTCCGCATACTCGTCACTACAGTCCTCCAGCACATCATGCAGCCATGCAACAGCCTCAGCTTCGGGGTCGTCCGAAACCGCAGCCGCGACACGGGCGACATGCTCGATGTACGGACGCCCAGCCTTATCCACTTGTCCGGCGTGGGCGCGGTGGGCCAGTTCCTTCGCACGTTCAACGATGTCACGCATCGCTCGCCTCCTGCGGGCTGTCCGCTTGCTTCATGAAGGTGATCCAGTGCGTGCCGGCACGTTTACCCGACGGATGCCCGAACAGCGGCCTGTACGGCGTCAATGCCAGCACCTCGCGGGTGGCCACTTGGACTTCCGACCATTTGAAGATCAGCACGCCCTCTGGCCGCAGCACCCGGAAGCACTCAGCGAAGCCGGCGCGCAGATCCTCGCGCCAATCGTTGCCGAGCTTGCCGTACTTGGCGGCCAGCCAGCTCTGCCGGCCTGCGCGCACAAGGTGCGGCGGGTCGAACACAACCAGCGGGAACGAGTTGTCGGCGAACGGCAGGGCGCGGAAGTCCAGGAGCGCATCCGGGTGGATATGCACGGCACGCGTGCCATCGTCGTGATGTGTCCGGTCGGTGACGATGATGGTCTCGTGCCTCTGGTCGCCGAACAGGCAGCGCTGGTCGTCGGGGTCGAACCACATCATTCGTCCGCCGCAGCACGGGTCGAGAACCACGGGAGCGTCAGCCAGCATCCTTCACCCCCTGCGGGCTGTACGGCTCGTCGTCGTCGCCTTGTGGCTCGATGGTGCCGACAATTGCCTTGACGGCCATCACCAGGTCGTCAATCTCGAACTCGTGGCGATGATCCCCCAGCGCGTAGCGGATTTTGTGAATTCCGGTCTCCCAGCGGTCCTTGCGCACCACCTTGCCGTCGTCCCTAAATTCGTAGTCCTTTGGGTCGGCGTCGCGGAACTCTGGCATCCGGAAATCGCGTTCGGTCACTTCACGCATCATCACTTCACCCCCTGCGGGCGGGCGGCGAGCATTGCGGCCCATGACTCATTGACGAAATCGGCGGAATTCTCCCCAAGGGGCGCGAACAAGCCTGCATTGAACATCTCGTCGGTCAGCTCCACCGGCACCAGCACGAACCCCTCCGGTGCGGTGCACGGGATGGCCGTAAGGCCATTCTCAAACACTTCCACGACGGTGATGCCGAGCTGCTTGGCCAGCTCCGTCGAGTTGGATTCCATGACTGAGCGTGCCGATGCCGGGCAGAAGAAGCTCCCGCTATCCCCGGTGATCACCCAGCCATACGGGCTCGGCTTTGGCGCGCTGTGCCCAGCAGCACCCTGCGTCGTCAAGAACGCGACGCAACTTGCTGCGTTCAACTTCGCGCCCTGGTCGTCGGGTGCAGTTGCGATCAGCTCCAGCGTCGTCATCGCCACGCGCAGGGCCACGTCGCTCGAGCGCAGGGCGGCGACAATGGCTGCAAGCATTGGCTCCTTCTCGAAGTCTCCAATTTCGCCGGATAAAGTCATCTTGGCCCAAAGTGATGGCCATCCAAGGCGCTCGTACTCCTGCGCAAGCAACTCCCTGGCGCGCTGCTGGTCATCCATCACTGGCCCCCTTTGATGTGCACAGCAAAGAGTGGGCTCTGAGGCTTGGCATTGCCTGCATCGATCTTGGCGCGCATCGCCGTAGCCGCTTCCACGATCCGGTTGTATGCCTCGATGGTTCCGAGCTGGGTTTCGAGCGCGATCACGGCGGAATACAGCCCGTAGTCGCATGGCCGCACGATGCGCTTAGGAAGATCGCGCGGTACGCCGGTGGGCTTCGGCCATGCCTTGACGTTGTCAGCCATTGGACACCCCCGCGCCGTGGCTGGCGGGCTGCTGGTTGAACGACGGGTGTGGAGGCAACGGGCACCAATCAGGGATCGGCGTGTTCTTGCCGTTCTGCGACTGTTGCTGGGGCAGTTTCTGGAACTCCATCCGGCTGCACTCATGCTGGCTGTAGTGATACTGGCGGTAGGGGCACGAGGCGCACGACGGCACCGGGATGTGGCGGATCACGCCCCCACCTCGGCGCTGGTGACCTGCATTGCGGCGTCTGTCGCGGTATCAGCAGCGTCCCCGGTCTTGGTAACTCGGTAGGCGCAGTAATTGTTCCTCTCCACGAAAGTGAGGCCCCTGTCCCGGTGGTAGCGATACCGCGCCGCGTCCTTCGCATCAGTGCTGCCGCCCTTGGGGCTGGCGTCGATCAGGGCGCGCTCAACGTCCTGAATCTTGACCCACGTTCCGGTGTCGTCCTTGTAGAGATTGCGCACGTCGTTGGCATCGGACGCCATGCGGTAACGCTGCAGCTTGCTCAGGTAGATCCCCGGCGCTTCGGGGGTGCTTCCGAACTCACCGAGCAGTGAACCCAGCTTATGGTCAATGCAGGTCAAGCAGACATAGCCACCCATCGCGTCGATGCGCAGCGGCGTGTGCTTGTGTTTGCCACAGCCTGCGCAGGTAGTTTTCTGCTTGCTGGCGTAGGCATACCCGCGCAGATGCCAGCCATCATCAACCGGCGCTGCGGCGACGGGGGCGGCTGCATAGCCGTCAATGCCATAGGTGCCAATGATCCCCAGCGCGTGGCGGCCCTTCGGTAACGCCAAAAGCTGCACTTCGGGAAGGTTGCTGCCGAGGTCAAGATAACCGCCAGCGCCGATGTCGAGATACGCCACCGCCTCCTGCGCTGCGCCGGGCTGTGCAGCCAATCCATCGCGGAACCCATTCGCCGCTGCCGTGCTCATGTCTGCTGCGGTATATCCGTTCATGCCTTACCCCCTCGAATTGAAAGCCCCGCCCAAGTCAGCGGGAACGGGCCGCGCTTTGTGCGCAGTCGTGCGGTTTCGTGAGTCACGCCGATTCGCTTTGCGATCTGCGCGGTGCTGACGCGCTTGCCCTCTACGACCTGGGCGAAGCGCGCTGCATTGGCTGCCGTGCGGTTCCGGTGGTGCTGGGGCAGGACGTAGCTGCGGTATGAGGCGTGCGTGATCTTCATGCGGCCTGCTCCTGCGCCAGTTGCTGCTCGAATCCGTCAACCAACGCCTTGAAGCTGGCCAAGTCGTTCTGCAGCTTTTCGATGTAGGCATCGTCGCGGTCGAAGCGGCGCCACCACAGCTGGCGGCCGACAGGGGCGAGGGCGGGGCAGTACAAGCCGATATGCCACCACTTCCGATCAGTCAGCCACATGCAGCCCTGCGCCTGCTCGAACACCTCGCTCGCATCGTTGTCGATGTGGAAGGCGCGCAGCTTCTCGGGGTTGATGAAGCACTTGTATTCCGAGCCGCCGTTGTTTCCGATGAAGCCATCGGCCGAACAGCCGTAGGCGCCGTCTTCGCTGAGCACGAAGCCGGCGCGCTGGACGATCAGGCCCGATTGCACCTCATGCTCCGCGCGGGCTGCCGGCTCCAGTTCGTGGCCACGGCGCATGGCAAAGGTCTCGAAGCCTTCGTCCAGCGGCTCCCCACTGATGCGCTCAATAGCCAGGCGGAAGGCGTAATTCTTGGCCACCTCGCCGAAGTCGCCGATGGGCTCGCCGGCAATTGCGCGCTCGATGATGGCTGAGCGTGGCACGGCCTTGTAACCGGCCTTTGCCATCGCGTCCTTCTCGGACTTGCCCGACAAGATGGAATCAACATAGGCCTTCTGGCGGTCGTCCAGCTCACCGACACGCGCGCGAGCCGTTGCAAACATGCTGGCTGTAATCACACCGGCGCGGGCGCGGTGCCACGCGTCGCTGCCCTGGTCGCAGTTGATGACGATCATTCGGACACCTCAGCATCTGCCAGCTCGGCCTCACGTTTCAGTACTTCGTGGCCTGAGTGACCGATCATCTTTCGCTGCACCGCAGTGAGCTTGCTCCAGGCCTGTGCGTAGGCGTCGATGCCGCCGCTGGCGATGTTCTGCAGGTCTGCATAGAGCGCATCACGCTCCGGGCTGTCCGGTGGCGGCGGAAGGGGTGCGCGGTTGGCGGCGGTAGATTGCGAAGCGGGCAGGGCGAGGCCTTCGCCGCCTTCGGTGTTGAGATGGTGGATTGCAGTGTCCAGGCGCTCGGTCTTCGGCCAGTACTTGTAGGCGCGCTTCACAACCGTCTTCTTGGCCATCTCGCCCCAATCGGTCTTCCACGGCGAGGACTTGCCGGACTTCATCGACTGCGACCGATTCATGATGCCGTCGATCTCCTGCCGGCCCATGGTGGTCGTGAGGTAATCGCCATCGGCGGTCTTCACAACGACGTAGACGCCAACGACCTCGCCCCGATCAGTGCAGAATGGGTCATAGGTGTGTGCCGGCGGCTTGTCGAAGCCGTTGAGCACGAACGAATCCTGCTCGAATACCAACTCAGCCTGCGCCCAGCGGATCGAGCCGGAATCGATGGCCAGATCCATCAAGCCCATGTAGCTGATGTCCAGACAGATCTTGTTGTCGCGGGGAACCAGGTAGGCCTGCCGCTTCGCGGGGTTGAGGCTGATGCCGATGGCCGCGATGTTGACCACCGCGTTGATGACCGACTGCCGGTTCTGCATGGCGTTCTTCATCGCGTAGTCGTTGCCGTACAGCGACTGGAGCGCGAACTCAGCTTCACGGTCGAAGTTGATGGAACGATCAGTCAGCACCGAGGCGAAGGCGTCCTTGGTGCCGTAGATGGAGTGCTCGATGGGGACGATCTGGTTCACGGATATCTCCAGCCGGCGCTGCCGGCGTTATGGGAATAGGTGCCGGCATTGCCCGGCCGGCGCGGGTGCGGAACTGGTGGGGAGGCCAGTTGCCGCGTTGCGCCCTGCGCTGGGGACGGGCGCAGGGCAGGGGGATCAGGCTGCGTCGGCCAGGTCTTTCTGCTGCTCGGCCGGCTTCGGCGGAACCAGGGTCACGGTCACTTCGCCGCGGCTCCATGCGGCGAGCAGAGGGGCCGCGTCTTCGTCTTCGAGCGTGGACTGCACGGTCAGCAGGATGCTGACGCTGCCGCCTTCGATTGCCTCTCACGTCAGTTCCTTGAGCTTGCAGTCAGCGAAGAACAGGGGCTCGATGTGGCCCATCAGCGAGTCGATGCGCAGCTCGTAACCGCCGATCTTCAATTCGATCTTCTGCTTGCCAAGAATGGGGAGATTCAGTGCGACCAGGTCGTTGCCATCAATGGGCAGGGACTGCTGTTCGCCGCGCTTGGCCTTGCGGAAGAACGCCGGGCGGATAGCCGGGTCGATGGTGTCCAGGATGGTGTTCTGCGCCTGCACCGCGAATTTCATGTCGGCTGCGGGAACCTTGTCTTCACCGTGCTTCTCCTTCCTCAGGTTGAGGTTCGAGAACACGGCCTCGTGTTGGTCAAGTCCAAACATTGGTATTGCCTCGGTAGGGCCGGCGCCGCCGGCGGGGTATCAGCGAACGTCGCGCTTGTGCTGCTCGGGGAAGCTGCGCGGGCGGATGAATCCGGTGCGGTTGCGAGTGATGCGGCGGTACAAGTGCCGCCAGCGGCGGACGATCAGCACCAGCAGCCAGATGCAGATCGCGAGGATGGGAAGCACGAACGAGTCGGCGCGCACCATCACTGCCTTCCTCAACATGTCGGCGAAGAAGCCCAGCGCCGCCGCGTAGACGAGCAGGCGGATCATTCGTCGTCCTCCTGAGCGCACACGCCTTCGGATGCTTCGAGAGCGTCCAGCGGATCGGGTGCCTTGATCGGCGGCAGGCCGACCTGCATGGCTTTGATGAAGTCCAAGTCGTCCATCAGTGCAAGCCCTCCGCAATCATCAGCAGCTGCAGCGGAACGAACAGCACCGCAGCTGCAGCGACGATCAGCCAGCCTGCGTAGAGCAGGGCGTCGAACTCGCGCGACGTTGCGAAGACATGCAGCCAGGCATTGAAGCGGCGCATGCTCATGCCGCACCCCCGGTTGCCTTGGCGATCAAGCGGCGGGCCTCTCCGGCCAAGCGGCCGGCTTCGTAATCCCATTCGCTCGCGGGCCGTGGAGATTCCTCCGGGCTGGCGGGATACTCCATTCGGATGCCGCCTTCCATGTGGTAAACGACGCGTTCAAGGAGTTCCAGCAGCTCCGGCGCTGCGGCGATCAGGCGGGCGTTAGCTTCGCTTTCCTCGTCATGCTCAGGGTCCCACTCAGGACTCGCGCACAACCACTTGTCCCCGTCGTCCGCCGTAACCGTCCAATAGTCCAGAGGACGACCCAACCAATCATCTTTACGGGCATTCAGTACATTCCACGGCCCCGGCGTGTGCTTGTTGGCCCTCATGCCGCGTCCTCCACTCGCTCGCGTGCCACTTCCATCGCAGCAGCGCGGACGGTCTTGGCTAGGCGGTACAGGTCGGTCAGCAGCTGCGAGCCCATCAGGTCGGACGGGTGCTTCACGTCGAGCTTGATCAGCGCCTCGGTGGCTTCGGTGAACCAACCCTCGTCCATCGAGAACGGAAGATCACAGGCCGCGATCTGGCGCAGGGCGGCCGGATCGTTCAGCACCTCATTGGCGGCTTCGTCCAAATCAACTTCGGAGTCGTGCGGCAGGAGCCGGTCATAGGCCAACTGGGCCGACCGCTGCTGCTCGTTGCGGGCTACGAGGTTCATTGCTCAGGCCTCCACTTCGATCATGCGGATGACCAGAGCCTTGGCGGACTGCTGCAGCGACTTTTTCGTGTCAGCCAGGGCATCCCCTGCGGCAGCCCGTGCGGCAGCCCGTGCGGCATCCCATGCGGCATCCCCTGCGGCATCCCATGCGGCAGCCCGTGCGGCATCCCCTGCGGCATCCCATGCGGCATCCCCTGCGGCATCCCATGCGGCATCCCATGCGGCATCCCATGCGGCAGCCCGTGCGGCATCCCCTGCGGCAGCCCGTGCGGCAGCCGCATCACTGCGAACGGCCGTCAAGGTCGGCATGAGGCCCGGGCACTGCGCAAAGTCGGTGATTTCCGGGAATCGCTGCAGCGCATCAGCCTGAGTCGTCAGACCGGCAAGCCGAAGCCACGGGGGAGCGTGTTCGCGGATCAGCCAGTCAGCGGCCATCGTCGCGCGGCGCTGCTCGATTTCCGGCGCGGCGCGGGTTCCGACCAAGCGCGGGATCAAGTCCTTCAGCAGGTCGTTGCGCTCGTCGTCCGGCAGCGAGTCGTTCCAGTTTCGCAGGAACGTGGCGATCACCGGGCAGGCGCAGGCCGGGCTATCCGTCCAAGGCTCGCCAGCAACGTAGGAGACGGCTTCCATCACGCACATGCCCTGGGACATGTCGTCGTGGCCACCTTGGTTCAGATCCATCGCCTGGACTTCGGCCAAGCGCTTCGAGTCGATTGCTGCCTGCTGCATCTTCTTGCCCCGTATGGCCCGGGTGGGCCGACGGGTGAAGTCTAGCGAACTAGACTATGAAGTCAAGCGCTCTAGACAAAGCCGTAATTTTTCTTTCTGAACGGTCTAGTTTTCGTTCAGCCTTGATCGACGCCCAACAAAAACCCCGCCGGAGCGGGGTGATTGGTATCCTCGCAGTTCAGCCGTTGTGGCTGACACAACAAAGGAGTGTTATGGATCCCTATGGCCTTTTCGGTGGCACGCTTGGCTTGATCCTTGTGCTGTTTTTCCTGCTGTTGGCGATCCTCTGGCTGCTCGTCCCGTTCGCGGTGTTTGGGATCAAGGGGCTGTTGAAAGACCTGATCCACGAGCAGCGGCGCACGAATGCTCTGCTTGCCGGGGAAGTTGCACGGCCCGTGAGTCCGGCTGACGTTGAGGCTGATCGCCCGACCCTGAAGAACATCCTGGCCGAAGTCCGCAAGCCATAAAAAAAACCCGCCGTGGCGGGGGTGATGGTGAAATCGCTTAGGTGATCAGGTCGCTGATGTAGAGCGTGTCGATCTCGCCGTCCTTAAGAACAGCCTTTCCTTTCACCTTGATCATCGTGCCGTGAGCCAACGCCGAGGCATACGGGTTGGGTACTGTCGAGGCCAGGGGGTCGGTGATCTTCGCCTTAATTCGCCGAGAGTCATCGTCCATCAGTCGAACCTTTGCCGTGCTGTTTTCGCTATCCAGCTCAGAAATCGTCAGTTCCCAGGATCGTTCAGTTCCGACCTCAACCTCCCCCGAGCTGCGGATAGCTTCAGCTGTTGCCTCGTCCACCACGTACTTGCCAGCTACGGTCATCTGCGTGCAGGACTTGCCTACAGGGGCAACAGCTTGGCGGACTGCAGGGCGCAACGAATCTGCCATCTTCTCTAGAGTGGCGTGGAGCTTGTCTTGGTTGTCGCTCTGCATCGCCAGGAGCTTGTCCAGCGCATCTTTGAGCATCTTCATTTCTTCTTTCTTCCCGCTTGCGCGACTGAAGATCCACGTGACCAATCCAATGACGATCGGACCGGCAAATCCGCTGAACAGTTGCTGCTGCTGGGCGAAGGTAATTATCGCATCCAGTGTATAGCAGTTGGCTTTCGGCTCCTTCACAAGAACCCGAACATCCATAGCTTGATATCGCTTGGTGAAATCACCAGTTGCGACGAAGTTGCCAGTAACTGCCAGAACCCGTGCCATCCCCTGAAGCGATTCGCCGAGGACATGCAGTTCGATCTCATGGCGGGCAGCGTCTCCGCCGTCGTAGCGAATAGGGATCAATGCCAGATCGCCGTCCTGCACTTCCAAAGATTCCATTCTTCCCCCTGCAAGATTTCGTTAGTCTGCCCAGCCACCAATCCAATGCACGCGGCCAATGACCGTGATCGGGTGCTTCTTTGAGTCCATACGCTTTGACCGTTTCCAGTTGTGGTCGCCAGAGGGGTTGTCTGTCCTGAACAGCACGGTGCCGTCATCGAGCACCTCGGCGCGCTTGACGAAGTATTCCGGGTTGCCGTTGCCTGCTACCTGGATCACATAGAGCACATCATCGACGGGGCGGGTGTCGCTGCTGTCGAACAAGATGGCATCGCCATCCATGATCGTCGGCTCCATCGAATCGCCCTTGCCGTAATAGACGGCCAGCGGCTTGTTCAGGATGCCCCTGCGACGCAGGCTCGACTTCTTGAACTTGAGGCTGTGCGTCTCGGCGTAGTCCACCGCTTCAGCACCAGCAGCACCAAGGCCAGCGGCCTGCGAGTAGCCGATAACATCGGCGTAGTCGTCGTCACTGATTGCGTGGGTGGCCTGGACCTCCATCGGGCCTTTGCCGTGCTGGATCCATTCCCCACTTACGCCGAGCACGCGACTCAGTTTATCGACTGTGGTAGCCCGGATCTTGTCGGCCTTTGTGGTGCCGTCAAGGATGAAGTACACGCCAGCCTTGCTGAGCACCTTTTTGGCGATCAGATCGGAAGGGGTCATCCCTCGCAATTCGAGGGCGCGCTTAACGCGTTCAGCCATGGTGTCCATAGAACTAGAAAAATAGGCTGAATTCAGGCTAGAGCGCTTGACATCAAGGTCTAGACAACTAGACTCAGCACTCATGGACATGACCAAAGCCGCGGTTAAGGCCGCCCTTGAGATTGAAACGGACGCCGGACTTGCTGCGCTGCTTGGCATCGGCCGGTGGGCAGTCGGCCAATGGCCGGCGGATAAGGCGATCCCGAAAGCTCGCCAATGGCAGCTTCGGGCCATGCGCCCCGACGTCTTCGGCCCAGCCCCCGACGGGGAGGCGGCCTGAGCCATGAGCGCACTTCCCAAAAGCAACACCGCACAGCCTGCCGCATGGACGTTGCGCGACGAGATCGCGATGCGGGTGTTGCCGGTGCTTATCAGTACAGCCCCTTGGACCGCAAAGAGTCCGGATGGGGGAAGCATCACGCTCAAAACCCCTACTGAGCTCAGCGTGCTGGCTTACAGGATTGCAGAGGAAATGCTGAAAGCGCGGGAGGCCACCTTTGCTACGTGAATACAGCGCGGTGATGAGCCGCACTCGATACGCCGACGAAATGCAGGCCCGCAATGAGCGGGCGCTGCGGCTGTATTTGTTCCTCAGGAGCCGGAAGACGGTCCTGCAACGGCTTTGGCAAGCCTGGCGAGTTCTTTCTTCGCGTTGGATGGCCCGCCGTAGGTTGCTGCAGCGCGGAGTTCCGAAAGCAGTGTTGAAGCGGCGGGGGATGTGGCGATGACTTTGCCGAACATCACCAG
Organism: Stenotrophomonas sp. STEN056; assembly: GCF_056759635.1. Classification (NCBI taxonomy): domain Bacteria; kingdom Pseudomonadati; phylum Pseudomonadota; class Gammaproteobacteria; order Lysobacterales; family Lysobacteraceae; genus Stenotrophomonas; species Stenotrophomonas sp. STEN056. The sequence goes on along the minus strand of NZ_JBRRDL010000001.1, from coordinate 66,452 downwards.
TAGTTCTGCCTGCGCCTCGACGGCAGCTTCGAGCTGCCTTATGCGCTGCTCCGCCCTGTGTGCATCGCTCATAGATTCCCCCTCGTTGGTGGGTAGTGGTGTGGAAATCGCATCCTACCGCGAGGGGGGATCTCCTTTTGCCGCTTCCCAGCGGGAGACCTCCATGAACCACGGATCTACCCAGTACGCCCTCACTGCGACAGAAGTGGAGCAACTTGAGCTTGCTTGCTCCAAGGGCGAGAAGGTCTCTGATCGACTGCTTACGGCTCACTATCTGATGCTGAAGTGGTGCGCCGAAAACGGCGGAATTCCCAACAGCTACGTCGATGAAGCTACGGCCGAGATTGGCTTTTGGGCCTTGGTCGAGCACCGCACCAACCCGGAGTTCGCTGCGGCGATGTTTGCCCAGTGGCAAGACGCGAAGCTCGTCAACGAAGGGGGGGCGGCCTGAGATGTGCAAGCTGCCCGACCAATGGAACCCCCGGCTATGGCTCCGTGACTGGCTCAGCGCCCCATCGCAGGCTGAGATTGCGCATGAGAATCGCGTCGAGGCGGCGTATCGAAAGCGGCACGCTGACGCGAAGGTGCGATGGGAAGCCGCCGAAGTACAAGATGAAATCAGGGCGCAAGAAGGCCTTGGCCCTGACTCCGGGGTCAACCCCTGATGAGCGCCTGCACTTCGGTGTTCAACTCCTCGCGCTGGGACCGGGTGTCCAGTTCTTCCTGCATCTGCGCGGTGCGATACATGGCTTCTTGCAGGAAGTCCGCATCGCCCTCGAATCTCTTGGCCATCGTGGCCACTACGACCTGCAGTGCCTTCAGCTCGATATCCGTGCGGCTGAAATTGCTCATGTCGCCCTCCTTGCGGGCTGTTCGTGTGGAAGCAGCAGCCTACCGCAGGGAGGGCGGCACCCATCGCCCTGGCCACTCAGCGCCCGCCCGGAAACGGAACAACGACGCCGGGCAGGGCGGGGCGCTCGCGTTTGCGCGGCTCGACCAGTCGCGCTTTCACCCGATCACCAACGCGGCTGATCACGTAGATCCGGCCGCACATCCGCTGAAGCGTTACGACGTTCGACGGGCTGTTCCTCACTGAATCCACTGGCTCGGTCCTTCGGGGCTGGGCCTTTATTTCGCCCTCCGGGCGTTGGTCAAAGCGAATCAATCATGACAACCCAGCTTGATCTACCCATGCGCGGACACCCGACCAGCGTTGACCTCGCAGACGTGGCGCGCCAGCAGAACTGGGGCGCTGTGCTGGCGTACTGTGCCAGCAAGAGTGGCCTGCAGGACAAGGCCATTGCCGCCGAGATTGGCATGCAGGACGCAGTGTGGTCCCGCTGCAAGACCGGCACCAACTCGCCCAGCGGCGAGCAACTGGTGCGCTTGATGCAGCGATGCGGCAATTCGGCGCCACTGTCCTGGTTGCTGATCCAGATGGGCCTTGACCCGGCCAGCGTTCGCCCACTGGAGTCGGAAACCGAGCGCAAGGTGCGGGAATTGACCGAGCAGCTAGAGGCCGAGCGCATCCGTAGCAAGATTCTGTGCGAAGCGCTGACGGGGAGGGTTGCAGCATGACTACTGTCAGCGGCCAATGATTTTTCCCCGCCCCTCCTTACTCCCGGGTAGCTCCCGGAAGGACAGCCCGAACCTGGCGGGTTGGAGGAAAGCGGTTATTCCAGGAATCCGGGGATCGTGATGTCCAAGTATTCCGAACTGCTGAAAGATCCGCGTTGGCAGAAGATGCGGCTGAAGAAGCTTGAAGCCGCCGAATGGCAATGCCAGCTGTGTTACGACAATGAAACGATGCTTTCAGTGCATCACAAGCGTTACGTAAAGGGGCGGATGCCCTGGGAGTACCCGGAGCACGAGCTCGTTGTTCTGTGCCAGCCATGCCACGAATCCGAGCACGATCAGAAGGAGTTGCGTCAGGAGCTACTAGGTGCACTGCATGTCGATGGTCCTGCCAGCACGGGTGACTTCTTCGCCATTGGTGCCGGTTACGCCAGCGAGCAAACGAACGACGAGGTGATGAAGGCCATTGCCCGTCAGTTCAGTGGCGATAACCCCTATCAATTTGAATCTGGCCGCTTTCTCGCTGGCCTTGATTTTTTGCGCGTCTCCCTTGGTGGCTACTCGTTCATGGCAGACGAGTTGCTGAAGAGCGAGCACAGCGAGTTCCGCGATGAGCTGTTTGCGTTGTTCGACAAATACAACATCAGGACGAAGGGGTTTCGGGGATGAGTCGCTCGCGCAACATAAAGCCCGGATTCTTCAAGAACGAGGAGCTTTCAGAGCTCCCGTTCGAGTACCGCATCTTGTTCCAGGGCTTGTGGTGCGAAGCTGACCGTGAAGGGCGCTTGGAGGATCGCCCAAAGCGCCTGAAGGCGGAGATCTTCCCATACGACAACGTTGACGTGGATGAAGGGCTGGCTGAGCTACAGCGCGCCGGGTTCCTTGTCCGGTACGAGGTTGATGGCGTTCGGTATGTGCAGGTTATGAATTTTGTGAAGCACCAGAACCCACACAAGAAGGAAGCGGCATCTTCGATTCCGCCAATTCCTGAGCTTGCCGAGGAAACGCCGGGTCTTGCCCCGGAAATTCCTGGGCAAGACCCGGAAATTCCGGAACGAGCCCAGCTGATTCCTGATTCCTCCTTACTGATTCCTGATTCCTTGAAGCAAGAGCATGTGCAGCCTTCGGCCGCACGGTCGAGGTTTGCTGAGTTCTGGAGTGCCTACCCCAACAAGAAGGGGCGGCAAGAAGCCGAGAAGGCGTGGCGAAGGCGAAAGCTGGACAGCCGGTGCGACGAGCTGATTGCGCACGTTCGCTTGATGGCGAGTGCCGATGACGGGTGGGTGCGTGGATTTATCCCGATGGGATCCACCTATCTGAATCAAGCGCGATGGGATGACGTTCCGCAGGAGATGGCCCGCGCAGGCCCAGTACTGACGCGCGTCAGTCCCACGGCATCGCCGCCAAGCAAGACCCTATCCGCAATCCAACAACTGCAGGGCATGAAGCATGGAAACCAACTGGATTCACGACGAAATTCTGGACGGCCTGAGCCAACTGCTTTGCCTGAGCCTGGATCGGACGCCGGCAGCGGACATGATTGCTGGGACGGCGATGGGATGGCATCGGGCGGTTACTGATGATCGCGTGTGGGATCAGAAGCTGGACACGCCGCGATTCCGTAAGGCCTTCACGAACTTGATCAAGAACTGCCGTCAGTGGCCGTCGCCGGCAGCGTTCATGGAGGCCATGCCTCCGCGCGAGCAGTTGGCACTGACGAAGCAGCCGATTAAGGCGGATCCAGATCGCGCGGCGCGTGCCGCTGCAGAGCTGGCTGGGGTCATCGGCGTGAGGGGGCGGGCATGACCAAGCACGACATCGTCCACCTCCTGCACGCCGAGCGCTGCAGCGTTGCCGAGATTGCCGCCGCTGTTGGTTGGCCGCCCTGCGACGTTCGCCGCTTCATCCGGATATGGATCGAGGACTGAGACATGCGAAGCGACAAGAACCAGCTTGACGTGTTCCGCGACGACCCGAAGCGGATTGCAGCAGCTTGGCGTGTGCAGGCAGAGACCGCATTGCGCGACGTTCAGTTCACCGAGCGGGAGCGTCAGGAGCGCCATGCGTACTACCTGGGCGTGGCTGAGGAGCTGGAGCGCGCGGCAGGTGTCCATTGAGCCGCAAATCCAGCCGCACCAGTTCGGCCGCTGGGCACGGGAGGCGGGCAGGGCGCTCAGTAGTTGCCCGCTGTACGGAATCACTGAGGAAGGGGCCGATCAGCGCAGGCAATGGCGCGACGGCTGGAACGAACGGGATAGGGAGTTGAGGCGATGAGCGCGTTGGAAAAGCAGGTGGGCGGCGAGCATTACCGCGAAGGCGGCATCCAGCCCGTGCAATACGCCGAGGGCAACGGCCTGTTGTTCCTCGAAGGCTGCGTCATCAAGAGAGTGACGCGGCACAACCGCGAGGGCGGGAAGGGCCGGCAGGACATCGAGAAGGCCATTCACGAACTGCAGTTGTTGCTGGAATTGCGGTACGGGAGCGCGGCATGAAACGTCTTTTCGTGATGCGCCACGACAACCCGCAGCGCCTGACGGTTGCTGATAGGGCCATTGCCGAGTTGCTGGAGCGTGTCGGCGCCGGGCAGGACACCGAGGTCGAGATCCGCGAGCCGCGCCGCACGCTCGATGCCAATGCATGCATGTGGGCGACGCTTGGCGATATCGCCCAGCAGCTCGATTGGCCGCACACCGATGCCGGCGGGAAGATCGTCATTGGCAAGATGCCGGCCGAGAGCTGGAAGGCCGTGCTGACCGCAGCGTTCGAGCGGCAGGTGCGCCAGGCGCAGGGATTGGATGGCGGCATGGTCATGCTCGGTGCGCGTACGTCGCAGTACAGCCGCCGGAAGATGGGCGAATTCATCGAGTTCGTGCATGCCGAGGGCACGCAGCGCGGCGTGATTTGGTCGAGCAAGGCCGAGGATGAGCTGGCTCTGTGGGCGCCGGTTCGGAGGGCTGCGTGATGCGCACCAAGAACGCCAAGGCCATCACCGCCGCCGAGCGCGCCCACCTGCACGCAGTCAAGAGTCTGCCGTGCAGCGTCTGCAGCGCTCCCGGCCCAAGCGATGCGCATCACATCAAACAGGGGCAGCACTTCACCGCCGTGGCGCTTTGCAAGGACTGCCACCAAGGCAGCGAGAACGGCTGGCACGGCCGGAAAACGATGTGGCGCGTGATGAAGATGGAAGAAATCGACGCGCTGAACGTCACGTTGAGCAAGCTGCAGCTGAGGGAATCCGCATGACCGCCCCGCACCGAAACCGCATGCGCGGCCGACCCGTCACTGCGCAGGGAATGAACATCATTGAGTTCGACATCGAGGACGTAGCAGAGGCCATCAAGCTGCGGATGCTCTCGCGCGGCGGCTGCTGGGAAGTACATGTCGATCCCGATGGCGGCGTTCGGATGGAGAACGACTTGCGGCCGCATCGGGCGAACCCGCTGCCCGACGCGTGGCTGGTAGGCTCGTACACGTCCAAGGCCAAGTGCGCGCTGATCGAAGAAGATCTTGTCGAGCGGTTGCGCGAACTGCGGCCAGCGAGGAAGTCGGCATGAGGGTGCTGATCCTTCCGTGGCCAAGCAAAGACCTGTCGCCGAACGCGCGCGTTCATTGGGCGAGGAAGGCCAAGGCGGCCAAGGCCGCGCGGCACCAGGCCGGCTTGGCGGCGATTGCCGCTGGGTGGCAAGGCGCATCGCTTCCGGCTGGGCGCGTACACCTGCAGATCGACTTCTATCCACCAACGCGGATGCGACCGGACGACGACAACATGCTGGCCAGGTTCAAGCCGTCACGCGACGGACTGGCTGACGTGCTGGGCGTGGACGACAAGCGGTTCGTGAGTCATCCCTTCGTGCGTGATGAGGTGCGGAAGGGTGGGCAGGTCGTGGTCACGATTTCGAGCGGCGCTGCCGCAAACAAGGGGGTATGAGTATGGACGACCTTGAAATTCTGTCCCGGCTTGGCCCCAAGGCCGTCAGGCTGGACGTCGGACGTGGCGGCATCCCAGAGTTGACGGATCAGGACATCTCGGCAGGGCTTGGGTTTGCTTCGCCCACGGTCGGCCGCGCGGTGATTGAGCTGATGTATTTGCCAGCTGTCGGCCAGCGGGAGATCGACAAGGCATGCAGCCTGATCTATGCAATGGCGGCTGCGGAGTGGCGCCGCCGAAAGGATGAGCTGGCAACAGCAGAAATCAGTCACCACATGGCAAAGCTACTGGCTCGCCGGAACAGGGATCGTGGCGAGCCATGCAAGCGGCACGTCAGCGCGCTGGAGGGCCGGGCCTATGTGGCCGGGCTTAACAGCTGGCCGGACAACCTGCACAGCAGGCTGGAAGCGCTTAGTGAGGCGCTGCTGGGCGACCTGATGGCCAACAAGAAACCAACCAATGTGGAGATTGCCAAGGCGATTGGAGTCACTGAGGCGACATACCGGAAATGCTGGGCGAAGGTTTACGACTGGCTCTATTCGGAAATCGTCGATTCACGCCACGCTGCAGCCCGGCAGATCATAGATGCTCTACGCCGCACGGCAGCGTAAATCGTGATGGACGGGCACGAGGAAATGGCCGTATGGTTCTAACATCGCGCGCGATCAATGCCCCGGACTTCCGGGGCTTTTGCGTTCTGGGCTTTTCCTGGCCTCTGCACCGGATGGGCCGGATGCACGTCAGGGCCAAATGAGAGGCTGTATGTCAGGCATCGAACGCCTTGTCGAGGTGGTGTTTTCTGGCGACTGGGCGGCGTACCGGCGCAGCCTGCCAGCCCGCCGAACGGTTGAGATGGCAGGCGGAGGTTGGCATACGGCGCCGCGAGAAGATCGGGGTTAATGGAGTCCGATCAAGCCGCTTTGTGTTCGATTGGCTCCACGGCCAGCCGGACGCCGAGAGCGCCCAGAACACGCTGGATGGTGTCAAACCGCGGGTTTGCCCCGGGCTTGAGCGCCTTGTACAGGCTTTCGCGGCCCAGGCCGGATGCTTCGGCAATCTGGCCCATGCCCCGCGCCTTGGCGGCGGTCTGGATGGCCTCTTGGAACAGCTCGTTGTCACCGGCGGCGAGCATCTCGGTCAGGTAGACCGCGATTGCAGCTTCATCGTCCAGGTATTCGGCTGGGTCGAACGGGATTGTTTTGATCTTGCTCATAACTGGCCCTCTTGGGCGATGTGGGCCGGGCTCAGAGCCCGGATTGCAGTGCGTGTGCTTTCTTGATGTCGCTCGGCTGAGTGGACTTGTCTCCGCCGCAGAGCAGGATGACCAACTCGCCGTTTTCGCGGCGGGTGAAATAAACCCGGTAGCCGGGGCCGTAATCGATGCGCAACTCGCTGACATTGCCGCCAACCGACTTGACGTCGCCCTCCAAGCCACGGGCAACGCGCTGGACGCGGGCAACGATGATGGCCTTGGCCTTGGAATCGCGCAGCTTCTTGAGCCAGTTGGCGAAGTCGTTGGTTTGGCTGATCGTCGTCATGCGTTCATTGTATCCGAACGGATACAGATTGCAACAACCAATCCCGCCCCTCGGCGGAAATATTTGCCCACAGGGGGCCAGAGTGAAACAGGAATACGCCGATAGCGTGGCTGCCGGTATTGCAAAGCTGTCGCCACCAGTCGGCGTTGTCGCCGTGTCCGTGGCGGGAATGAGCCTGCAGGACTGGGTGTATGCCCTGACTGCGGTGTACACCGGCCTGATGATCATTCACCACATCGTGACGAAGTGGTGGCTTCCCTGGAGGCGTGGCCGTGTCGATCAGGGCTAGGGTTATTGGCGGCTCAATCGCTGGCGTGCTGGCACTGACTGCGGCCGTAGTAAAGCCGTGGGAAGGCTATGAGGCCCAGCCGTACCGCGACATCGTCGGCGTCCTGACCGTTTGCTACGGCAGCACGACCAACATAGAGCGCCGGACCTACTCGGAGAAGGAGTGCAGCGACCGGCTCAACAGCGAGCTCGGCAGCTACTTCGCCGGGATCAGCCAGTGCATCAAACAGCCCCTGCGTGAGCACGAATGGGCCGCGGTGCTGAGCTGGACCTACAACGTCGGCGTCGGCGCAGCTTGCCGCTCGACGCTGGTACGGAAGATCAACGCCGGCCAGTCAGCATCGGCCTGGTGCCCTGAGTTGGACAAGTGGGTCTATGCAGGCGGAAAGCGCGTGCAGGGCCTTATCAATCGCCGCGCCGCTGAGCGCGCTATCTGTGAGGGAAGGGCATGACCCAGCATTACATTGGAACCAAGATCATCGAAGCGTGGCCAGCTCAGAAGGATGGCGTCGACGGCTATTCCGTGAAGTACGCCGACGGCTACACCAGCTGGTCGCCGAAGGACGTGTTCGAGGCGGCGTATATCCCGCTGGGCCACATCAGCCACCTCCCGCCGCATGTGCAGCGCATGGTTGGCGAGCTGGCAGAGCTGGATGATCGCCACGGCAAGCTGGCTGGATTCCTGAAGACCCCGGCCTTCCTCGGCCTGAGTGAGGACGACCGTAATGACCTGTCTGCGCAGTTCCTGCATATGGCTGATTACGGGAACGTTCTCCGGAAGCGCGTTGATCGCGCCACCGAAGCTGCCAAGGCCTGACCGTGAATCGCACCCTCATTGCGGTCGCCGCCTTCGCCCTATGGTCCGCCGCCATGTTCGGCACTGGCTGGGCGTGGCGTGGTGATCGCGCCGAGGGTGGTGAGGCTCGGCAGGAGGCCAAGGCGCTGACCGGGCAGGTCGAGGCAGTGCAGGGCGCCCGGATCATCGAGCAATTCAAGGGCCAGGCACTGGCCGATATCGGAGCCAAGCATGAAGAAGACCGGGAAGCGGCCGAGGCCGTCCCTGCTGCTGTTGCTGCTGATGTGCGCAATGGCGATCTCCGCCTGCGGCAAGAGTGGGCCGGCTGTGAGACCCGACTACTGTCCCAGGCCGTCGCCGGCGCCGTCGAACGTGATGCGCTCGCCCAAAGCAGAGCAGAGCTTGCGGGCGCTGTTGTTCGAGTCGGACGAGACGCAGACGACCAGCTCAGAGCGTGCCAAGCCGTGATCAGAGCCGACAGGGGGCTGTAATGCGAATGCAGATCATGGCGCAGACGTTCCGCCGGTTTGACGTGCCGTGCGGCGCATATCTGCGCGACGAGCAGGGCGCACTTGTCCCGGATGGTTCGAGCGTCAGCGTGGAGGCGATTCCGTACCGAGGACAGGTTGTGGCAGAGAGCTGGCCGGCGGAGATCGGCGAGCGCGGCCACCTGGAGTGGGTTGTCCCTGCGGCTTCAAAGCTTGTGCGGGGGCTCTATCAGCTTCGGGTCAGGGCTGGGAACAGGCTGCTGGGCTTGGGGCTGTTGGAGGTTGTATGACTGGCAGGCCAAGCAGTTACACGCAAGGCATGGCGGACACGATCTGTGAGCGGCTTTCCGATGGCGATAGCCTCCGGGCTATCTGCTCGGACGAGGGCATGCCTTCCAAGACCACGGTTATGCGCTGGCTAGGCAGCAATGTCGCCTTCCGTGACCAGTACGCCTGCGCGCGCGAGCAGCAGGCTGACACGCTGGTGGACGACATCGTCGCCATTGCTGACGAGGAATGCACGACCGTACGAGCCGACAAGCACGGCAGCCGTGATGACGATGGCGAGGGAAATACGGAGGTGGTGTTCGATGCCACTGCCGTTGCTCGGAACCGCCTGCGGGTTGATGCCCGGAAATGGGTTGCGGCGCGGATGGCGCCGAAGAAGTACGGGGACCGCATTGCGCAGGAGATCAGCGCGCCTGGCGGTGGGCCGGTCGAAGTGGTGACAAAGGTCGAGATTGTTGGCGTGGAGCCAGCTACGAAGGAGTAGGGCGTGGGGACTCTTCGCTTGGACATCCCGGCGAAGATGCTTCCGTTCTGGCAGCGGGCGCGCCGGCACAAGGTGGCACGCGGCGGGCGTGGCTCGGGGAAGTCATGGTCAATCGCCCGGCTACTGGCCATTCTTGGCTATACCAGGCCTCTGCGCGTGCTTTGCGTGCGCGAGGTGCAGAAGTCGATCAAGGAGTCCAGCCACCGACTGCTCGCCGACACTATTGGCTCGCTTGGGCTTGGCGGCTGGTATGACGTGCAGCAGCAGGTCATTAAGGGACCGAACGGAACGGAATTTGCGTTCGCGGGCTTGCAGGATCACACCGCGGACAGTTTGAAGTCCTACGAGGGCTTCGACATTTGCTGGATCGAAGAAGCGCACACGGTAACGGAGCGCTCTGCCCAAGTGTTGATCCCCACGATCCGAAAGCCCGGTTCTGAGCTGTGGTGGAGCTACAACCCGGAGCAGGACGAGGATTTCATCCACCAGCTCGCCGAGATGGACGACCCGGACACTCTGGTCATCGACATCAACTGGCGCGACAACCCTTGGTTCCCTGTAGAGCTGGAAAAAGAACGGGTAAAGCTGCAGAAGTTCAACCCGGACCTGTACGCGCACGTCTGGGAAGGGAAGTGCCGCAGCGCTGCCGGCCTGATGTTCAAGCGCGACTGGTTCAAGCACTACGACGTGCTGCCGAGCCGGTTGAATCTGTACATCGCAAGCGATTATGCGGTCACTCCGGAGGGGGGCGACTGGACCGAGCATGGCGTGTGGGGGCTGGCCGACAACGGCGACCTCTATGCCGTGGACTGGTGGTTCGGGCAGACAGACCCGGCTGAGTGGATCGACAAGTGGATTGAGCTGATCGGCAGGCACAAGCCACTGGCAGCGTTTGAGGAAAAGGGCGTGATCCTGCGCGCGGTGGACGGCGCGATCACGAAGCGCATGCGTGAGACGCAAACCTTCGTGCGCAGGGTTCCGCTGGCATCGGCTGGCGGCAAGGCCGAGCGAGCCCTGGGCTTCGCGGCTCGGGCCAGCGCTGGAACTGTCCATCTGCCGCGCGGCGCGCCTTGGGCCATGCGCCTGCTCAACCAGTTGTGCGCATTCAACGGCGAGGACGGGCGGCAGGACGACGCGGTGGACGTGTGCAGCCTGGTTGGACGGGGGCTTGACGAAATGATCAATGCGGCCAGGCCGCAGGCAGGCCGCGGAAAGGCCCGTGACGACGACTACGACATCGACGCCGACCACGGCGCGGAGAGCTGGAAAACCGTATGACCGAGACCGAAAAGCAAAAGCCGGTGATCGGCCACGATTCGCTGTGCGCGCAGTTCCGCGAGGCGCAGGACACGAATCAGCAGGAACGCTCCGGCGCGGAGCGCGACCGCGATTACTACGACGGCAAGCAGCTGTCGGATGAAGAGCTGGCCGCTCTCGCGCTGCGCAAACAGCCGGCGGTGGTGTTCAACCGCATTGGCCCCAAGATCGACGCCCTGCGTGGTCATGCCGACCGCATGCACGCCGATCCACGGGCCTATCCGCGCACGCCCAAACACGAGGCCGAGGCCGAGAGCGTCACGGACGCCATCCGCTTCGTCTGTGACCAGTCCGATTTCCGGGCTATTCGGTCGGACGCATGCGACAACCTGCTGATCGAGGGCATCGGCGCGGCAACGGTGACTGTGCGCAATGCCGGCGACCAGGCCGAAGTGGTCATCACGCATGTGCCCTGGGATCGCTTCTACTACGACCCAGCCAGCCGCCGGCAGGACTTCAGCGACGCGAACTACATGGGCGTCGTGCTGTGGATGGATGAGGCGGAGGCGCTGGAGCGCTGGCCTGGGCGGGACGACGTGATCAGTGCAGCCTACGCTGCTGACACGGCCGGTGAGACATTCGATGACAAGCCCCGCATGCTGTGGTCTGACCGCAGCCGCAAGCGAGTGCGTGTGCTGCAGCACCGCTTCAAGCACAAGGGGCAGTGGCACACGGCGATCTTGTGCGGCGGAGGCTTTCTGCGTGATCCGCAGGTGTCTCCGTATGTCGATGAAGATGACGTGCCGCAGTGCGACCTGATTGCTGTGTCGGCTTACATCGACCGCGAGAACCGGCGATACGGCTGCGTGCGCCGGATGGTCAGCCCACAGGACGAGATCAACAAGCGCAGGTCGAAAGCGCTGCATCTTCTCAACACGACAACGGTCATCACCGAGGCCGGAGCGGTCGAGGACATCGAGCAGACGCGCCGTGAGGTCAATCGGCCGGATGGTGTGGTGTACGTCAACCGTGACATGCGCTTCGACATCGAGCGAAATTCCGAACTGGCACTGGGGCAGTTCAACCTGCTGCAGGAGGCAAAGGCCGAGATTGACGCCAGCGGCGTGAACCCCGCCATCGAGGGCGATGCCTCGGCGCCATCCGGGCGAGCTCAGGAAATGATGCTGCAGTCAGGGTTGGCCGAAATGAGCAAGGTGCTGGGCGGCCTGCGCAGCTGGACGTGGGACGTGTACCGGCAGGTTTGGTATCGAATCCGCCAGTACTGGACCGAAGAGCGCTGGGTGCGCGTGACCGACGATGAACGCAACTTGCGCTGGGTCGGGGTGAACAAGCCAGTTCGTCAGTGGGAGGCGATGGCCCAGGAGGCGGAGCAGGCTGGGCAGCCGCTGGCACCCGAGCAGCTGCAGCAGATGCAAAACGATCCGGCGCTGCAGAAGGTGGTCCAGGTGCAGAACCAGTTGGCAGAGCTGGACGTGGATCTGATCTTGGAAGATGGGCCGGACAGCATCACGATCCAGTCCGAACAGTTTGAAGAGCTGGTCAAACTCAAGACGGCCGACCCGGCGAGCATTCCAACCCGGGCGATCATTGAGGCATCCAGCCTGCGCAACAAGCAGCAGATCCTCGAACACCTGGATCAGGGCGGCATCCCGCCGCAGGTTCAGCAGCAGATGGAGCAGATGCAGCAGGCATTGCAGGAGGCCGAGCAGAAGCTGGCCGGCAACGACATCAAACAGGCCGAACTGCAGATCAAACAGGGCGAGCTGCAACTGGACGCCCAGAGGCTGGAACTGGAGCGGTTCCGCGCTGAAACCGAACGAATGCGGCTCTTGCAGCCGCCAATGAATCCCGCACAGACCCCGCCAGCCGGCGGGGTTTCTGTTTCTGGGCAGCAGTAAGCGGACGAGCGCGCACCGGCTCGATTGCGACGACGGCGAACGGTCGATAGTGGAGAGATGAGATGGCAGACCCGGAACGTGATTTTCTCGATGACATTGCCGATGCCGGCACAGCTGCAACAGCCCCCGAGGCCGAAGAGCCGACGGACGTGCAGCCCGCGCCGGAACCGGCTGCAACGGTCGTAGATCCGGTAGTCCCGGAACCCGAGGCGCCGACGGCCCCGGAAGTCAAAGAGGACAAGACCGTCCCCCTGCCGGCGCTGCTGGCCGAGCGCGAAAAGCGCCAGGCACTGGAGCGCCAACTGGCAGAGATGAAGCAGCAGCCGCAGCAGCCGGTGCCGGAGTTCTTCGAGGCGCCGGAGCAGCACCTTCAGATCATCGAGCAACGCGCCGCACAGCGCCTGCACGCAGCTCTGGAGGAGCAAGCCAAGGCGGTATACCCCGATTACGACGAGATGGCGGCTAAAGCCATCGAGGCTGCTCAGGGCAATCCGCTGCTGGCGCAGCAAGTCATGACGGCAGCCAATCCGGCCCTAGCGCTCTACCAGCTTGGCAAGAAAACAGCGGAGCTGGCGCAGATGCAGGACCCCGAGGCGTACCGCGCCAAGATCGAGGCCGAAGTGCGGGCCAAGATCGAGGCCGAGCTCGCCACCAAGGCCGCCGCGAAGGAAAGAGCTGCAGCCGAAATCCCGCCAGACCTTTCACAGGCTCGCAATGCCGCCGGGCGATTCACCGGAAGCGAAGTGAGCCCCGTCGATGAACTTTTCCCGAGGTAATGAACAATGACTGATACGACCGTCAGCACGGCAGTCCGTGCGAAGCAGTGGGACGATGGCTTCTTCAAGGAGTACGTCCGTGGCAATGCCTACAAGCGCTACATGGGGCAGAACGAGAGCTCCATCTTCCAGGTCAAGACCGACCTGACCAAGAAGAAGGGCGACGCGATCACCATCAACCTGGTGGGCGCCCTGAGTGACTCTGCCGCCAACGATGGCAGCACCACCCTGGTTGGCAACGAAAAGGCGCTGCCCAACGAAGGCCACCAGATCGTTGTTGGCGTGGTCCGCGACGCCACGGTGGTCAACGTGATGGAAGAGCAGGCCAGCCCGTTCGACATCCGCGACGCCGGCAAGTCGGCGCTCAAGGTGTTGGCGACCCGCCACCTGCGCAACGCCATCACCACGGCGCTTGGCAGCATCAACGGGGTGGTCTATTCAACCGCCAGTGCTGCGCAGAAGAACGCATGGACCGCCGCCAACTCCGACCGCGTGCTGTTCGGCCGCTTGGCCAGCAACTACAACGCGACCCACGCCACTGCGCTGAATGCGATCACCGCGGTTGAGACGCTGGATCGCGCAACGGTGTCCAAGCTCAAGGCAATCGCTCGCTCGGCAAAGGCAGCCAACGGCGAGGGCATCACCCCGCACATCTACGGCGAGGATCACGAGACCTATGTGCTGTTCGTTGGCACCCGGGCATTCCGCGACCTGAAGAAGGACATGGAGCAGGTCCTGGCCGAGGCCGAGAAGCGCGGCAAGGAAAACCCGCTGTTCACCGGCGGCAATTCGCTGTGGTGGGATGACGTGATCGTCCGCGAAATCCCGTCCATCGGGTTCTTCAACAACACTGCGGCGACCGCAATTCCGGTGGAGCCGATGTACATGTGCGGTGCGCAGGCGGTCGGCATTGCCTGGGCGATGACCACCAAGACCACCCTGCGCAAGGAAGACGACTACGGCTTCAAGCACGGCGTGGGCTTCATGGAAATCCGCGGCGTTGAGAAGCTGCAGTGGAAGGAGGGCGATGCCGCCGCGAAGGATTGGGCCGTGGTGACCGGCTACGTCTCGGCGCCGGCTGCGGCCTAAGCGGAAGGTAGTTCAACAGGCGGGGGCTTCGGCTCCCGCCTTTTCATTTGGGAGGAATCATGGCCGCACGCGCCGACTTGAACCGCTTGATTCTGCTCAAGCTGGGCGCTGTTGATGCGAACGAGGCGCCCGAGGCCGAGGACTATGTGGACGTCGATCTGCAGACTCAAGCCAAGCTGGAAGAGTTGTACGGGGATGGCCTGATTCCCTTCGATCTTGATGGCGACGTGCCGGCAAAGTACATGGTGGCAATCGCGTTCATCGTGGCCGTTGAGTTGATCGATGACTACGCAGCGCACTCGCGCGCAGAAACCCTGATGGCCGGCGCGGACCGGGGCAAGCGGGCTCTGTATCGCTATGCCGCCCGCCCGTACTCAGGGGCTGTATTGCCTTCGGAGTACTTCTGATGCGCTCCGAACCCGTAAACCTGCTGGGCGGCTTCAACCGGGACGACAGCTATGCCTGGTCGGTGCAGGACGTCGTCAATTACCTGCCGACTGTCGCGGATCAGACGGGCGCGCGCACGCAGTTCAAGCTGCGCACGCCGCCTGGGCTTCGCCAGTTTCAGGACGTTGGGCTCGGCCCGATCCGGGGCATCCACAACTGCGAGGGCCGGCTGTTCGTCGTATCGGCGCAGTCGCTGTATGAGGTCCGCAGCAACGGGGACGCCATCTCGCGCGGCACCATCCCCGGCGTTGGCCGCGTCCGCATGGCGCACAACCAGGTGAAGAACGGCAATCAGCTGGCCATCGTCAACGGTCAGTCGGGCTACATCTACAACACCGCGACGCAGGCGTTTACCCGGATCACCGATGACGGCTTCCCGGGCGCCATCGATGTCAAGTTCATCAGCGGCTATCTGTTCTATGTCGAGCCGTTCGGCCGCTTCTGGCTGCACTCCGATCTTGCTGACGGCCTGAGCTACAACACGCTGGACCGCGGCGAAGCAGAGACGCAGCCGGATCGGATCATCGGCATTGCAGTGAACCAGTCCGAGGTCATTATCTTTGGCGAGCGCACGACCGAGTTCTACGGCAACACCGGGCAGGCAACTGGCACGTTCCAGTCCAAGGGTGTGACAGCTGATGTTGGTTGCGCCTCGCTGCACACCATCCAGAACCTCGACAACTCGGTGATGTGGCTGGGCAACGATGGCGTGATCTACCGCCTGGACGGCTACCGCGCCGTTCCGATCAGCACCCGCGCCATTGAAATTGCGGCCGCAAAGTACGACTGGAAGAACGCTTTTGCGTTCACCTGGGAAGACGAAGGCCACAAGGTCTACTACATCACCTTCCCGGACGGCGAAACCTTCGGTTACGACGTGGTGGTGGGCATGTGGCATCGCCGCGAGTCGCTTGGCTTCAAGCGCTGGCGACTCAACGGCTGCGCGTCGTGGGGCCGCAGGTGGATCGGCACGGACTTCCAGACGGGCCGGCTGTGGGAGATGGATTGGAAGTACCCGATGGAGGGCGACAAGGAGCTGGTTTCCGAGCTGACTTCAGGCGTCCTGCATGACAACGGCAACATGCTGGGCCTGAACGAAGTGCAGGTTCTGTTCGAGACGGGCGGCGAGGCTCCCGTTGTCGTTGACTGGGTTCCGATCCACGAAACAAACCTGATCGACAGTTGGTCGTGGGGCGAGTCGATCACCATCTCTGGATCCACGGTGACAGCCAGCCAGGGCGAGTGGTCGAGCAGCTCAAGGTGGACGGAGTGGGGCTTGCTCCTGCGGTCGGCGGCGCCCATCAGGGTCGTGGTTCACGACTACGTTGCTGATGCCACGGAATTCAACGTGGGCGACATGTACCGTGCCGGCAACTTCGAGCTGCAGGACGGAGCAGGAAACTACTCCGACCATCCGAACCTGTTCTACACCGGGACGAGCCTTCCGGCCGGGAAGAAGATCCTTGGCTGGGCGCCGGAGACGCTGCAGCAGGATTCCGTGCGCTCAATCGACTACTCGCCGTCCCGCTACACGGGCGACCTGCAGCGGGCCAATGAGCTGTTTTCGATGACCGTCTACACGAAGGCCGTCAAACAGTTCACCGACCACCACGCGCTGATCAGCTACAGCAAGGATGGCGGCCGCAACTGGTCGAACTGGAAGAAGCGGTCGCTGGGTGAGGTCGGGCAGTACGTTGACCAGGTTCGCGTCAGGGCCATGCGGCTGGGCACCGGGCGGCAGTGGGTGTTCCGAATCCGGGTGTCCAGCCCGATCAAGCGGGATCTGCTTGGGGCAGTGGTGAAGCTGGAGCTCAGAAACGGATGAAAATCTCGACTGGCCCAGAGCTCCTGGAGTCGGTCGCCAATCACCCGGATGTTTTCAGGGCCGTTTCCTTCAAGGGATGCGGCCCTATTCGTTTGGGCGATCACTGGGCCGATTGCATCGGACTGGAGTTTGGCGACCGCGGCGGCTTCATCTTCCATCGGCAGGCGCCGGGTGTGTACGAGGTGCACACCTTGTTCCTCCCGGACACCAAGGGCGCGGCGCAGTTCGCTCGCCAGTCCCTCGACTACATGTTCGGCGAGCAATCCGCCGATCTGATCCTGACGCAGATCGCGGTTGATCTGCCGCATGTGCGCCGGTTCGCCCTGAAGCAGGGCTTCACGAAATTTCACGAAATCCACGACGGCTGGGAGCGCGAAAGCGGCCCGGTGGATGTGGAGTTCTTCGAGCTATCCAAGGAGGCGTTCAAATGCCTGCAGCAGCAATCGTCGGCGTAGCAGCATCTGCCTACGCGGCAAACCAGCAGAAGAAGGCGGCGCAGGGATCGGCCAACGCTGTCCAGCGTGGCGCAGATGCCGCCACGGCAGAGCAGGCGCGCCAGTACGACCAGACCAGGCAAGACCAGATGCCATGGATGCAGGCGGGTCAGAATGCCCTTGGGCAGATGCAGGCGCTGAATGCCGGCGACTTCTCCAGCTTCACGCAATCGCCGGACTATCAGTTCTCCCTGGATCAGGGGCTCAAGAGTCTTGAGCGCGGAGCGGCCGCACGGGGCGGGATGTACTCGGGCGGCGCGGATGCAGACCGCATGCAGTTCGCGTCAGGCCTGGCCAATCAGAACTACGGCAGTTACTACAACCGGCTCGCCGGCCTGGCCAACGTCGGCCAAACGACGGCCACCAACCTCGGCAACCTCGGCGCCAACTACGCGACGAATGTGGGCAACAACATGATGGCTGGCGCCAACGCGCGCGCATCTGCATACGGCCAGAAGGCCTATGCAAACAACATGCTGGCGGGATCAATCGCCAATACGGGCTTGAACGCCTTGGGCAAGATCGGCTGGGGGGGCGTGTAATGACCAATGCACTTGCAGGGCTGGCGGCCGGGATCGACATTTCCCGCGACTTCCAGAACACCTACGACAATTCGCGCCTGAACATGTTGGCCGGCAAGGCCTACGCCGCCCCGCAGGCGGAGCGTCAGTCGCTGCTTGGACAGATGGCATCGATCAGCCCGCGCGCAGCTCAAACGCAGCAGCAACAGTGGCAGGGTGACGAAGACCGGCAGACCAAGCTGTTGGTCAACGGTGCCCGCTACATGAAGGAGGCCATCGACAGCAAGAGTCCCAACGCTGTCGCGGGCGCGTGGAACAACCTGCGCCCGGCAATCATTCGCGCCGGTCTGGCGACCGAGCAGGAACTGTCGCCGACGTGGGACTCAAGCTACGAGACCACGATGCACCAGCTGCTGGGGATGGGCGGGCCGGATGCCGCCGATGGCGTGATCCAGTCGCAGAAGATCAGTGACGACGGCTACATCATCAACACTTACCGCAACGGCCGAATGGAGAAGACCCAGCAGAGGGTTGACCGACAGATGTGGTTGCGCGATCACCCTGGTATGGCTGCGCCCGAGCTTGTCGGAAAGGATGGCGCGGTGATGCAAGTTGGGCAGCCGCCCGCCTCAACTGCCCCCCTGTCATCGGCACTTCCCCAACGAGCCGACATGGAGGCGGACATCACCCTTGCGAACGAGATGATTGCGGCGGGCATCCCGGGAGCCCAGGTGGATGCTTTTCTGAGCCAGCGCGGTCAGCGCGCAGCGGCGAGCGCACCGCAAGCGACGGCTACGCCGCAGCAGACCTTTTCCCGCCCATCTGCCGCGCAGGAGGCTGGCGCCAGTGAGCGCGCCAAACTTCAGGCGCAGCAGGATTTTCTTGGCACCGAACTCAACATGCGCACGCAGGCGGACATCGACAAGGCGCGCGGCATTGAGCAGGCCAAGACTGAGGCTGAAGTTGGCAGGCAGCAGGCCACAAGGTCGCGCGATGCTGGATCTGCGCTGGAGCTGATTGCGGAGGCTAGGCAACTTCTGCCCGACGCTACTGGCGGCGGGCTTGGCGCAGCTGCGGATGCAACTGCCGGCTTCTTCGGCCAATCGACGCAGGGCGCAGAGGCAAACGCGGCACTCAAGACCATCGCCGGCCAGATGACTGCGAAGATGCCGCGCATGGAAGGTCCACAGTCTGACCGTGACGTGCAGATGTACAAGGAAATGGCGGGCGACATTGGCAACGCGAACCTTCCAGTCAGCATTCGACTTGCCGCCCTTAGGCAGATTGAGCGGCTGAACCAGAAGTACGCCGGAAACTCGCCAGTGCATGTTCAGAGCGCGGAGGATTACAACCGATTGCCACAGGGGGCGCTGTATACCGCTCCGGATGGCAGTCAGCGGAGGAAGCGGTAATGGCAAACCCCTGGGATCAGGATGAGGTGGTGGTGGCTCCAAGCGCGCAGTCAGCAAAAGCGCCTTGGGATAACGACCCAATCGTATTCGAGGGGGAGGAATATGCCCCGAACTATGGGAGCGCAATTCCCCCGCAAGATGGCGAGCTCGGGGGTAACTCTGGCCCACTTGAGATCAACATCGTTGGCGGCACCCCGTTGGGTGAAGACCAGATCCGCTCACCCTTGGCTGCCTCCGTGGGCAGCGATGCTCAGTCCCTGTTCCGCGCCGACTCCGACTTCCAGGAGCGTGGCGACGTTGGTGGCGGATCAATGGCCATTGGCGCTGTGCGGGATATGTTCGGCAGCCAGAAGGGGCTGGCCGAGTACATGGCCGAGAAATCGGGCGGGCGTGTGGTGCGCACGCAGGAGGGGGGCTACGGCCTGATTCTTCCTGACGGCAGCGAGTACCGCCTCAACGATGAAGGCGCTGATTCGACGGACGTGGCCAACATCG
Organism: Stenotrophomonas sp. STEN056; assembly: GCF_056759635.1. Lineage (NCBI taxonomy): Bacteria > Pseudomonadati > Pseudomonadota > Gammaproteobacteria > Lysobacterales > Lysobacteraceae > Stenotrophomonas > Stenotrophomonas sp. STEN056. Next base: position 46,832 of record NZ_JBRRDL010000001.1, on the reverse strand, counting down.
CCGGCAACATTGCTGCGGCCTTCCTGCCGGCATCATGGGCGGGCCGTGTAGCACAGGCTCGCAACATCGGGGCAGTAGGTCGCATGGGCCTTCAGGGCGCGGTCGCCGGCGGGCAGGATGCCGCCATGCATGCCGCAGTGAGTGGCGGTGATGTGGACATCGGGCGCGCTGCGATCAGCGCTGTCGGCGGCGGCCTTGGCGAGCTGGCCGGCACTGGTCTATCGGCCGCTGGCAGCAAACTGGGCCAAATGAGCCGCATCGGCTCAGGCGCCAACCGGCGTGCTGCTGTGAACATGCTGGCCGACGTTGGTGTCGAGCAGCCGCAGACGAGCATGCTGGCGCAGCTGGCCCCGCAGATGGAGCAGATCCGGCTCGGTGCTGATCCGCGCACCGCACTGGGCAATGCCGAGTTCGGGTTCCAGTACACGCAGGGCCAGCGCCTGACCGATCCGGCGCGCAAGCACGCGCAGCTGAGCCGCGAGGAAGTGCTGCGGCAGTCGCCGGGCGGTGCAGCGGCGTTCGATGGCCTGCAGCGCAGCAACTTGGCCCGGCTCGGCGAAGCGGTGGACGATATCGGTGCCCGACTGGGCGGCCAGCCGATGGCCAGCCCGGGCGAGCTGGTGCAGGGTAGCGCCGGCCGGCTCCGTCAGCAGGCCGACGAGCTGCGCGGGCGGGTGGACGAGGCCTATTCCAACGTGCGGGGCGCGGACACCGTGGCTGTCAGCCGCGACTCCGTTGGCTCGGTGCCGGATCGCCTGCGCAGCGCCGTGCAGGACTTCGATATCAACTCGGCAACCACGCCGGGTGCGTTCCGTGCGCTTGAGCAGGTGCGGCTGGCCACAAGCCACATCCTCGGCGACAAGAACGTCAGTGGCGTGACCTTGCGGGCACTGGAAACCCAGCGGCGCATCCTCGGCAATGCCGTGGGCGGCGCAGCCAACCCGGCTGACCGCGCGGCCTTGATGGCGATTCGTCGCGAGTTCGATGGCTGGATGGACGATGCCATCGATACCGCCCTGGTCACTGGCGACCCGGCCGCACTGGCGCAGCTGAAGGAGGCTCGCGCACTGCGCGCCGAGCTTGGCCGACGCTTCGAGGGTGGCAAGGATTCGGACAGGTTCATTGCCGGCATGATCGACGGCAGCCGGACGCCGGAGGAGTTGATGAACATCGCCCTTGGCGCCTCGCAGGTCAGCAAGTCGGGCGGCGCGCGTTTCATCCAGCGGTTGCGCGCTGCTGCCAATGACGACCCGGCGGTGATGGGTGGTCTGCGCGCAGCGCACTTCGCCCGGCTCACGCGCGGCAACAATGGTGAGTCGCTGGCGCCTGGCCAGATCCTGCGCAACATCCGCTCGACCGAGTACAACAACGCCAGCGTGGCGAAGGCGCTCTATACGAATGCTGAGTGGTCAGAGATTCGCCGGCTGGCCAATGCGCTGGAGCCGATGGTGGCCAAGGGCGACTTTGCGAAATCCAGCGGCTCGATCGAACGACTGCTAAGGGCGATGGGCGTCAACGTCGGAGGAGTGCCGCTGATCGGGGGCGGGATTCAGTTCGCAAAGGGCGTGCAGGACACGCTTGGGGCGCAGAGAGCGGTCAACGGGAAGTTGTCGCCGCACTACGGATCAAACCCGGCATTCCCGGCGTTCGGAGAGGCCTACCTGAAGGAGGAATCCAAGCCCTAGAGCCTCGGGGGGATCTGGCCGGATTTCGCAAACGATCTTGCCAGCGCATAGCCGGCCCAGAATCCAAGCAGCGTTCCCGCCACCACCGCGATCCACCACTTGCCAAAGATAAACACCGGGCCAAACAGGATCGTAGCCGCTACCGATGACGTGATTGTGTAGCCAACCTTGTCCTCAAACAGCCAGATCACCAGTCGGCGCCAGCGGGAGAGGTGGGCGAGGGATTCGTAGTCGGTCATGTCAGCGCGGGCAGGGCCAAGCGAGCGCAAGCGCCAACATCAGCGATGGCCCGGGCGGCAAATGCTCTTTCGCCGGGTTCTTGTTGACGTAGTCAATCAGAATGCGCGCCATCTGAGCTTCGTCGGCGCTTCTTGGCTTGCAGAAAGGGCTCGTGACTCCCTCGCTTTCTGCGTATCCAAGGGCGCTCTGAAAGCCCTGGATGTAGCCCACGCACATCCCTCCTGCCGCGATGAATGCACCTTCATCACCTGAATCCATTGCAGCCGGCGGATTTCCTGCCATTGCATCGACCATGGCTGCGCATGAGTTGGCAAGCCAACGGGCCGTACCCGGGGTGCCCGCATCCCATGCGACGGCTGATTGAATAGGGCAGAACATTAGGAACGCCATTGCAATCCACTTCACACCCACCCCCTGACCTGTCCTTGACGCCGGCAGGATAGCAGGCGGCTGGCGGGGTTGCCTGCCGCCCCATAGCGCAACCGGAAACCTAATTCAACGGAGAGGGCTCGGCAGGCGCCTCCGTTGACCCAATCCCAAGGCCCTTCAGGCTCAGACCTGCGGGGCCTTTCTTTAACCACGGCATAGGCTGATCCCCGAACGGCTGGCGTATCTGTCCGCCGGCTTTGCCGTGTCCTATTTCAGACAGAAGAGGACAGATGAATGAGCAATATCGTCAGGCTGAACTTTCAAGGGCAGGGCGTCGCTTTCACCGATGAAGGCTGGTTCAATGCCACGGTTGCTGCGAAGCGGTTTGAGAAAGTGCCGCATGAGTGGCTACGCCTTCCGGAGACCCGGCGGTATTTGAAAGCCCTCAAGGCCAAATACGGGAAAATCCCCTATTTGAAGACCTCTCGTGGCAATGGTGGTGGAACCTGGTTGCACCCAAAGCTGGCAGTGGCATTCGCCCGCTGGCTGGATGCGGACTTTGCAGTCTGGTGCGATGACCAAATCGACGAACTCCTGCGGACTGGGCAGCGGCAGGCGATGACCGTATGGCAGGAGCTGCAGGCGCTGCAGCTTGCTGATTCGGATTCGCTGGCCCGCGCATCGTTCGGCTCGCACCTGATGCTGGAGCGAAAAAAGGCGCTTCCTAGCCTGCGTCAGCGCCGCCTGCAACTGGAGCAGGAATTCGCGCCGCTGCTGCTTGCCGGCTGATATCCCCCGCATCCCAAGACCCCAACAGCCCGCATCTGCGGGCTTTGTCATTTCTGGAGCCACGAATGACCTACCGTTTTTTCAACCCGGCCCCGGTGCTGATGGATCTTCTGGGCATCCGGCCGTGTGCCCATGGCTCCCTCAGCTTCTTCGAGCTTGGCACTACAACGCCGAAAGGCACCTGGTCTGACCAGGACAAGACCGTTCCGAACGAAAATCCGGTGCCGCTGGACTCTGCCGGCCGCGCGAACACGAATATCTGGCTTGATGGCGGCTACACAGTCGGACTGCGGGACGCTGACGGCGTGGTCGTGTGGGTGCGAGACGTGGACAGCGGGCAGGGGGCTGGGGCTTCCATCCCATCGCTTTTGACCGGCAAATTCCTGACGAACGACGGGTCGAACATGATCTGGCAGGACGTGCGCCAGGTTCCCGACCCTTCCGGCGCATCTGGCTACCAGCTCGGCACTGACGGTGCGAACCTGATCTGGGAGCCGAAGCCGGTCATCCCGCCGCCGCCCGAGCTGGACATCGTGATTGGCGCCGCGTCGGTGCAGCTTGGCACCAGCGGCAGCACCACGAAGTTCTACATGCAGAAGGGCTCCGGCAGTGCACCTGCGTCCGGGTCGAGGTTCACGAGCGCCAACGTGGACTTTCCCAAAGCGTTCAAGGAGCTGTGGTGGGTTGGTGTCACGCAGACGCATGGCGGCGTCACCCCGGGCGGCGTAATCCCCCAGCAAAGCAACCCGACGAAATCCAACACCGGCTTTCAAGTCCGGTTCTCGACCGAAGAAAACAGCACGTCGTCGGTCTGGAACATCACCAGCCCGGTTCCGTTCGACTGGATTGCATTCGGATTGATTGAAGTCGAGGCAACGCCGTGACGACTCCGATTCCCCGCGCGCAATCGTCACTGAGCGACCGCACCGGCGCCCCCACGCGCGAGTGGTACAACTTCTTCAACTCCATCCGCAGCGGCATTCCGGACAGCCTGCGGGCGGAAATTGACCAGATCCTGCACCGGCTGGACGAGCTTGAGCCATCGTCTCCCGTTGACTTCCGGATGCTGGGGCTTGACTCGGTTGTCGTGACCGGCACGCCCCAGGACGGCTATGTGCAGATCAATCTCGACGGGGATGCTCGCGAGCCAGGCGGTACCTACTTCTACGGCACCAACGCCGAGGGCGTGAAGGGCTGGCACTTGCTGGGGGATTCCCTTGTTGCCGGGGCAGGAGAGCTGACGAAAGCGGTTGAGCCCGACACGGGCGTCATCACCCTGGGGCTTGCCGACGTTGCCGATGCTGGTGGTGGAACCCTGCAGAAGACGCAGTTCGACGCCAAAGGCCGCAAGACCGGCACCAGCGCCGCGACGACCACCGATCTACCCGAGGGCGTCAATCTCTATTACACCGATGCCCGCGCTGATGCCAGGGCCTCAGCAGCTGTGGCAGCCCACGTCGCGCAGCCGAATCCTCACTCGCAGTACGCGTTGCACGGCGACGGATCGAAGACGGGTTTCCTTCGCTCAGATGGGCTCTACACGAATGAGCTGGAGAACAATGGTGACCAGCGCTTCGTGATGCGCGCGGCATCCGACACGCTTGTCCCGAACTACACCGGCCACCGCGCACGCGGGAATCTTGCGTCCCCGACCGCGATTGCTGCTACCGATACGATGATGCTGTTCGTGGCGGGTGGTTGGAACGGGGTCGAATACAAGATCAGCACCCGTGTTCGTATGCGCGCCGAAGAAGCCTATTCGAGCACCGCCTCGGGATCTGGCCTGCTTTTCGAAGCGACGCCGGTCGGCGCGAATTCCGCGGTGGTTCGCATGCGAATTGACGGCTTGGGCCATATTCTCCCAGGCGCAGACAACGCCCAGAACATCGGCAGTGCTTCAGCACGACCCAAGGAGCTCTTTGCAGCTACAGGAACGATCAACACCTCGGACGCCCGTGAGAAAACCGCTGTGCGTCCACTCACTCCTGCCGAGCTGGCTGCAGCGGCAGAGTTGGGGTGCGAGATTGGTGCGTACCAGTGGCTGGCGATGCTTGCCGAAAAGGGCGCCGCCGCCCGGCTGCACATCGGCATGACTGTGCAGGGAGCCATCGAGATCATGCAGTCGCATGGCCTTGACCCGTTCGCCTACGGCTTCGTCTGCTACGACGAGTGGCCGGAGTTGCCAGAGATCCGCAGCGAATGGCCGGCGCAGCCGCAGGTCGTGGATGACTTCGGCAACCTGGTGCGCGAGGCGGTGGATGCCGGTTTTGAAGTGGTGCAGGAGCATCGCCCGGCCGGCGACCGCTACAGCTTCCGAATGGACGAGCTGCTTGCCTTCATTGCCAGGGGCTTGGCCCATCGGCTGGATGCAGTGGAGCAGAGGCTGGCTGCTGCCGGCATGTAGTCACAGCCCGTGAGACTGGGGCCGGGGCTGACCGGCTCCGTCGAGAGGCGGCCAGGTTCGAGGCAATGGCGGCTAAGTGGACAGATGACCTTCGAGGGAGCTTCGCTCTCTAATCCAGCTCCTCATTGCATCGACCGAAGCACTATCCTCGATGATCAAAGACCAGAGGGATACGCTAGCTGTTGGCCCACCGTTGCAATCTGGCTCAATCCCGTAACCCGATGGAGACCAGGTCCCGACACCTGCGATGCGAGCCAGTTCGTCTTCGACCTCGCAACGCAGCGATGCAATTACTAGCATCACGTTGCCGTAGAGCTTCAACGGCACTTCCGATTCTGTAAGCATGTTCCGAATCTCTCTGAGTGAGGTTTCAGCCTATCAGCTAAATCCGAACATAGATGCTGTAACAACTCCGAAATAGTTATCTTGCGGACAGTTAGCAGCACGTTCGCGTTTTGTCGTTATTAGCGAAGTGTCACGGTTCGCCCTGCGCTCACAAGCGGTCAGCTAACTCGTCGGGGTCCGCGTTGTAGTAGAACATCAGGCTCTTGAGGTCGCGGTGGCCGATCATTCTGGCCAGCTCCATCACGTCCAATTTCTTCGATAGCCGCCAGATCGCTTCTGCCCGGCTGTCATGGAAGTGCAGGTTCTGGATCTGGGCAGCATCGCGAGCCCGGCGAAAGAGGGCGTCCTTTGTTCCTCCGTCCACGTTAAAGACAGTCGCAGAACCCTGCGGCAAAAGGGCGATGATTTCGCGTGCACGGGCAGACAGTGGAACCCGTCGCGTGTCTCCGTTCTTTGTCTGCGGCAGCTGCACGGACTTTGGCCCAACATCCGCCCAGGTGAGGCCCAAAATCTCGCCCGACCGCATGGCCGTTTCCAACGCGAACAGGAAGGCGAGGGCGACGCGATCAGATACAGTTTCCGGTGCACCACCGTCGTAGCCGAGGGCCAACGTCACCCGGTCTATTTCATCCTGGCTGATCCTGCGCCGCCTGCTTGGCGGATTGGCTGGACGGTCTACATCCGCCAACGGGTCGCTGTTGAGCCAGCCCCAGTCCTTCCTGCAGGCCTTGAACACGGATTGAAGCACGTTCATCTCGCGTCGAACCGACGCGCCAGTGACAAGCTTCAATCGACGTTCGCGCCATTCGGCCAGGTGGATAGGGCGCAATGCCGGCAGTCGGATGTCGGCCAGCTTGTCCTTGGCCAACAGGCGAAGACGCGTGAGCTCCCAGCGTTCGCCGCGGTGCTTCGGGCTGACCTCAGTCCCGAACCTATCAAGGGCCTCCTTCACCGTATGATCAGGGAGCCGTGCGCCGACAAGCTCGGCCTCGCGCTGTTGAGCCCAGGCAACAGCCAGCCGCTTTGTTGGGAAGGATTGGGACTCGCGAACGCCGTCCTTGTAGAGCTCGGCACGCCAAGTGGTGCCGCGTTGTCGGATAGATGCCATGGGCGAATGGTGGCGTAAATCTTGGCGTAGTGGTGTCGCTACATGGCGGGATTGCGCGGGATAAGGCCGGAGATCGAATGCCTGCAACCTACTGATATGCCTGAACTATTGGGCATGCCCGTCGCATAACGTGATACTGCGGAAAGAACCCAGATTGCCCACCTTCGGCACCATTAGAAAACAGGCACTTAGGTGCCTTTTTCTTTGTCTGGAATTTGGGGCTGGCGCTCTGCGGTAACCAAGCCGCCCGGCGAGTTCCAGCGGCTCGCATGGGGCTTGTTTGCAGCCAGGCCAGCTGCCTTACCGTTGATTGGCCTTGTCTGGGAGAGTTCAGATGGGTGCGACACAGATCCATTCGTTCGGCTAGCTGGGTTGAAGTGGATCCAACCTTGATGGCGCCTGCCGTTCTTCAGTGTGTAGGTATGCCGGTGACGCAAGCCGCTGGTGATGTCAGGCAAATCTCTGCATCACGACTGACATGGTGGGCGGTATCGTTCGCTTCGGAATCCAAGAGGTATTCCGGCACTCGCAGAGTGTCTGGCTGAAGATGGAAGCCCTTTGCCGCGATGCAGGTGCCTGCTGCGCGAAGGTACGTTGCCATCTCATCTGCAGCGGAGCAATCTGGCTCGAGTGTGCGCGAGCTTCTTCCCTGGAAGGTTGGAATCAGAGCGCCTCGGTGATCTGGTTTCGGCGAATCGTAGTAGCCACTGATATGGCTGCTGATGCCATGCATGGGAATCGCCAAAAATCATCTGCTCTCTAATTGAAGGTGTCGCACATCGATCTGATGCCGACTTGCTGACAATCACCCTGGCGGGCAGGCGGGGTCTGCGGATTCCAGTGCAGCACAGATGGCATTGCGGCATTCGACGCCGTCAAGGGTGTTGGCGCTGGGGCAGCGGCGCAGTTTTGCCTGGATACTCGACTGCGTGGATGCAGGTTTGCCTTCGCGTGACAGCACAGTGTCGGCGTGAGAGCGCGAATTTGCGTCGAGCTCGATGTGTGCGATCAGGTCATCCATCGTCTGCGGCTGAAGGCTGCGCGTTTGGTTCTCTTCCTTCTTGATGATGCCAAGCAGGGTGACAAGCAAGGTGTCATCGCTGTTCTTGCTTTGGTGGGAAGCTGTTGCATGGCTCTCTGACTTGCCGGAACTCAGTGCGGGACGGCGCGGTGCCGTGGATTGGGCCGCACGAGCGGGTCTTGCAGTTGGTGCGGTCGGCGAATTGATCGCAGCCACGGCGTTGGGATCGGCCGGTGCGGATTCCTGCAAGGTATGTGCGGGATGTGCTTCGCTTCGCAGAGTGGTTGGAGCTTCGCTTGACGCGTCGACTATCCGAGCACTGCCTTCGTCCAGTGCGGATGCCGCTTCGGTAGCAGATGCGGCTGCTTGAAGGTGCGATCGATCAGGCGCAGCTTCCTTCGCCCGATGCGACGCGCCGTGGTTCCACGAAAATATGCCAGCTGCAATGACCAAAATGGCCGCGCCTGCAAACCATCCCAGGGAATGACCGTGCAGCAGAGAGCCGCGTGGAGCACGCGTTGCTTTCTTCTTTGGCAGGCCTTCAATGTCGGTGAGAATGCGGCCCGCGTTCTGATCCGCATCTTTGATGTGCATTCCGCTCGAGAGCAGACTCGGTCGGTTGATTCGGCCACTATTCAAGTGCGTCCTGCCCTTGGTTTGAATCGGCAGATGCCGAAGCGAATTTTCAGCATTCTTAGTTAAAGCGTTTCAGGGCGTCAACTGAAATGCCGCGTCATGGAGGACATGTGTTGGTGGTTTTTACGGGTGCGGTAGCACTGGTTCTGCTGTTTGCGTTGATGTGTTGGTGGATGTTGTTTCCCAACAGGATGAACGCTCATCTGAGCCGCCTGCTGCAGCGATCTGCAGCGTTACGCAGGCAGATGGAGCGGGCTGGTAGTCGCGCTGGCGGCCGGGTATTCCGCGCAAAAGGCGGCGTCAAACGCGAAATGAAAGCGGCGCGAGATGGCTTTCGACGGCACTGGGCAATCCTGACACTATCAATTGCGCTACTGACGGTGCCGCCAGTCGTAATCTTCATGACACGACAGACGGTGGTGCTTGATGACTTCCGCAGTGAGGATCATTCGCTATCCGGTTCGATGGTGGCGCAGTTGCTGCGCGGTGAACGCCTGACCCCGCCGCCGGCACCTCCTCCGGAAGCGTTCACTACCGCGGAAGTACGCAGATTGAAGCCTGAAATCGTGTTCGCGGACCGGAAGTGGGAGCAGATTGATCCCGATCTCCAGCAGCGGGTTCTGGCGATCTACGAAGTCATGCGCAGGCAGTACGGCTACGAAATGGTGCTGATCGAGGGTTATCGGAGTCCTCAGCGGCAGGCAGAGTTGATGGCCGCGGGGAAGGCCACGCGCGCCGGTGCCTGGCAAAGCTGCCATCAATACGGACTAGGTGTCGACAGTGCTCCGATTCGGGACGGAAAACTGCAATGGAACATGGAAGATCCGTGGACCCAGCGCGGCTACTACTTGTACGGGGAACTGGCGCAACAGGCCGGTCTTGAGTGGGGTGGGAGCTGGCGAAGCATCAAGGATTTCGTGCACTTGGAGATGCGTGATCAGTGCCGTGCGGCACGTGCTGCAAAGCGCGCGGAGCTGAGCGGGCAGGGCTGATATGTAGTGAAGACTGCTGTTATCGTTCGGCCCCGATGATCCGGGTCGCCAAGAATCAGGGGGCGATGGAAAGACCGGATCACGCAGGATCATATGGAGCAGGGTGCATGGGACGAGCATTCATCGTCGTCGGTGACAAGCTGGATCACGGTGGCAGCGTGGTTTCAGGCAGCAACCAAACAGATATCAACGGCAAGCCTGTCGCCCGTGTGGGTGATCGAGCGGTGTGCGCCAGGCATGGTGCTACAACCATCGTCAGCGGAGACCCGAGCGTGCTGATTGATGGCGCGCCGGTTGCGCGTGACGGCGACCGCACTGCGTGTGGTGCCGCAATGGTGGCATCACAAGCCAGTACGGGTATCTGCTGACCAGCGCAATGAGATCTTCGCGTGCAACACGTTTGATGCGGGCCAGCTGGCGAAGCACTGCTGTCATGGCGGCTGTGGTGATCGTCGCAGGCTGGTGCGCCGCATTGCTGTACTGGCGGAGCCACGGTGCGACGCCTTCGGCCCTGCAGGGGTTTGTCGGCTTGGTGCTTGTCCCGTGCGGGCTGCTCGCTGCAGGCTTGATGGTGCGTGGCGCATTGCGTCATCGTCCTGTTGCCAAAAGCGCGGCCGCGCTGGAAGTCGGTGATGACGTAAACCTCGCCAGTGGCCTCGCTCAGCAGGAATCCGTAGTGATGCTGGTGGCGACCGGATTGAATCTCGGCGACGGCATGGGTGCTTCGACGCCAGCAGAGCTATCAGGCAGACAGCCTTCACTGAGCCGCCGGTTCCGGGATGCGCATGGTCTGCCGGTGCGACTGAGCGCTGCTGCTGACCTTGATGAAGCGTGGGTTCTCACATCGCAGCAATCCGGCTTCGATGTCGCGGTTCATGAACAGCGGGCATTGGCGCTGTTGGAGCCGCTGCTTGAAGCGATGCTCGATTCCACGACGAGAGCATTGCCTGAGTTGGAAGGCGAAGCCGAGGTGGTCGTGGCCGGTCTGCGTCGTCGCGCTGACCGGGGTGTTGAGTGTGTACTGCTGATCGAGTGCCTGGTTCCGGCCGAGTGGTCAGCGCCACTACGCCATTGGGCACATGCATGGTTGCAGTCGCGCGCACAGCTGGTGGGCTTGGATTCCCGGCGTTTTGAGGTTCAGCTGACGGCGGTTGATGACGCGTATGCCGCCTGGAAACATCTGGATATGTGCTCGCGGGCGCTTGCTTCAGGAACGCCGCGCTGGCACTTGCTGCTGGCGTGTTGCTCGCATATTGATCAATCGCTGATCAATGCATGGCTGGCGGCGGGCGTACTGGCGACGGCCACGAAACCTGATGGTCGGGTGCCGGGTGAAGCTGCCGCCGGTGTTCTGCTTTGCAGTGCCGCTCTGGCTGCTGCAGGCAATGGGCAACGAATTCGCCTGAATCTTCCGGCGGCTGCAGAGCCTGGTCCGCAGCATCCGGCTGAACGCCGCAGACGCTTGGTGGCACTGGCCAGCGAATGGCAGCAGTCATGCCGGTTGGAAGGCGACAGGCTGCAGTTCGTCCTGCATGAAGCCGGGCTTGATCCTGATGCTGTTATTGATGCGGCGGCCATGGCGTCCGCCATCAACCCGGACATTGAGTTCAGCCAACAATGCGTGTCGCTGCCACGCCATGCCGGCGATATCGGTGTGGTGCTTCCCTTCGCTCAGCTGGCTATGGCCGCTGCGCAGTGTCAATCCGAGCACGCCGTACTTGTGCTCGGCAGAGCAGATGCACGGACGCCGCTGTTTGCGCTGGTCGATTCCTTCCCCCAACCGTGTGCGGCCTGAACTGCGTCGCGTAACAAACCTTGGATTCCCGCATGAGTTTCAGCAACTTCAGCTACTACCTGCGCGACTACCGTCTATGGATGGTGGTCGGCCTGGTGAGCGCCATGGCATTGGCCCGATATGGAGAGGCTGAGGCCCGGCAACTTGGAATCTGGGTGGCGGGGGTACTGGCGGGGCTGTTGCTGTTGGCTGCGCTCATCTGGGGCATCAAGCGGCTTTTGGCACGTCGTGCCGCCCGGCGGGTGGAGTCGATGGTGCTGGAAGAAGCGGACAAGGCTGTTGCGAATGCACAGCCCGCGCAGCGGGCTGATGTGGAGGCATTGCGTGCCCGCATGGTAGAAGCGGTCAAGCAGATAAAGTCATCCCGGATGGGGGTGCTGAAGGGCAATGCGGCGCTTTACGAGCTTCCCTGGTACGTCATCATTGGCAATCCGGCGGCGGGGAAAAGTACTGCCATTCTCAACTCGGGGCTGCAGTTTCCCTTCGAGGACAACCGTCGAAATGTCATTCAGGGAATTGGCGGAACCCGCAATTGCGATTGGTATTTCACGACGAATGGCATCGTGCTGGATACCGCGGGACGGTATTCGGTCAGCGTCGAAGACCGGATGGAATGGCTGACCTTCCTGGGCCTGCTGAAGCAGAACCGTCCGCGCGCGCCGATCAACGGGGTGATCATTGCCGCAAGCATTGCGGAACTGTCCGGCAGCAAGCCGGAGTTCGCCATCGAGCTTGCCAAGAACCTTCGCCAGCGGGTGCAGGAAATCACCGAGCGGCTGGAGGTGTTCGCACCCGTCTACGTGCTTTTCACCAAGGCGGACCTGATTGCCGGGTTCACCGAGTTTTTCCGCAACCTCGATCCGGCCGAGCGCGACCATGTCTGGGGCGCAACTCTGCCGGCCGATCCAATCCACAACGACGCACTTGCTGCGTTTGACGTGCATTTCGACGAGTTGGCAGAAGGCATCAAGGAGATGGGCCTGACGCACATGGCCATGCAGCGTGGGCGTGATGTTTCGCCGGGAATGCTGTCACTGCCGCTGGAGTTTGTGGCGATCAAGCCGGCACTGCGGACCTTCATTGCAACCTTGTTCGAGGAAAACCCGTATCAGTTCAAGCCGGTCTTCCGTGGTTTCTACTTCAGCAGCGCCCTGCAGGAAGGGCGCTCGGTGCACCATGCATCCGAGCGGGTGGGCCGGCAGTTTGGTTTGCAGTCTGGTACTGGCGAGGAGGAATCGCCGAGTGGAGAGACCGCGTTCTTCCTGAAGAACCTGTTCCGCAAGGTGATCTTCGTCGACAGAGAGTTGGTCAGGCAGTACGCCAGCCCGCGGCAGAGCAGGCTGCGCTATGGCGTCTTCTTTGCCGCAACAAGCGCGCTTGCCCTGGCGCTGGGGCTATGGACCTGGTCTTACACGACCAACACGCAGTTGGTGGTGAACGCGACCAAGGATCTGGACCAGGCCAAGCGCCTTCAATCGGACCGACTGGATCTGCAATCGCGCTTGAACGCGCTGCTGCTTTTGCAGGATCGCATGGAGCAGCTGGATCGCTACCGGAACAATAGCGGCATCACCGTGCGCCTTGGTCTGTACCAGGGCGATGCCGTGCGTGACAAGCTTCTGGCGGAATACAACCACGGCATGCGGCAGGTCATGCTTGCGCCGGTAGTGTCCAACCTGGAGCACTATCTTGGCCAGGTGGTCAGCGACCGCGAGAAGCTGGGGCAGGCTGCTGCCGAAGCAGTTGCCAACGATGCGCAGCTCTACCAGAACGCGTCGCCGACCAGCACCAATGACGCATACAACGCGTTGAAGACGTATCTGATGCTCGGCAGCCCGCAGCATGTTGAAGCTGCACATCTGTCGCAGCAGCTCACCTTGTTCTGGCGCAGCTGGCTTGAAGCGAACCGCGGGCAGATGAGTCGTGAGGAAATGGTGCGGGCTGCCGAGAAGCTGATGAATTTTCATGTCGCCCAGGTGGCGATGCCGGGTTGGCCGCAGGTGGAGAACAAGGTCACGCTCGTGGCTGATACGCGTCAGGCCCTGTCGCAGGTCATGAAAGGGCAGCCGGCAATGGAGCGTGTGTTCGCACAGATCAAGGCGCGTGCCGGCGCTCGCTTTGGTACGGTCACCGTCGACAGTCTGGTGGGCGAGGAGCGCAATGGCCGGCTGATCAACGGCAGCTATGCCATTTCCGGCGCCTTCACCCGCAAGGCGTGGGAAGAGTACGTGCGCGATGCAATAAAGGAAGCCGCCAATACCCAGCTGAGCAGTACGGACTGGGTGCTGGGGACCACCGAGAAGAGCGACTTGTCGCTGGCCGGTAGCCCCGAGCATGTATCGCGGGAACTGGTGGGCTTGTACAAGCAGGAATACGCCCGGGAATGGGGCAAGTTCGTACAAGGCTTGAGCATTGCCGAGTTCAACACCTTCGATGAGGCGGTGTCGCGGATCGGTCGTCTGGGGGATGCCACGCAGTCGCCGCTGCGGGCGCTGCTGGAGGCGGTCAACGAACAGACGGTGTGGGACAACCCGCCCGCCCTGGCTGCCTCGGCCAAGATGCAGAAGGGGATTGGTGCCTGGTTCCAGCGCAATGTGCTGCGCAAGAATCCCGCCACCGCCTTGGCCGCGCAGCCGGTTGGGCCGATCGGCAAGGCCTTTGAGGGCATGGCGCGCCTGGTCAATGCCAGCGGTGATCGGCCTGCGGTGATCAGCCGATACTTCGATACCCTCGGCAAGCTGCGCGCACGGTTGAATGCGATCAAGAGCCAGGGCGACCTCGGTGTGGGCGCCCGTAACCTGATGCAGGACACCTTCAAGAACGAAGGTTCGGAATTCTCTGCCGCGCTTGCGCTGGTTGATGAGCAGGTATTGACCGGCTTGGATGAGAAGCAGCGTGAAGCGCTGCGCCCCCTTCTGCTGCGGCCATTGACCCAGACCTTCGCCGCGCTGGTGCCGCTGGCCGAAGATGAGGTCAACAAGAACTGGAAGGCACAGGTGCAAGCGCCCTTCAAGGCCCGCATCGGCCAGCAGTATCCTTTCAATCTCAATTCGGACGTGGATGCAGCCGCCGGTGATATCGCTGCGATCTTTGGCGCCAATGGCAGCATCGCGGCCTTCAACAAGGAGGCGATGGGGACGTTGGTCATCCAGCGCGGCCCGTTGCTCGAACCGCGGCGCTGGGCGGGCATCGGCATCAACCTTTCCGCCGATCTGGTCGCCAACTATGGCAATTGGGTAAGCGGGTCGGCTGCCGGGGTTGCACAGGACAGCACCATTTTCGAAATCCTGCCCATGCCGGCCACCGGCGCCGTGGAGTACACCGTCGAGATCGATGGCCAGGTGCTGCGCTATCGGAACACCCCGCCGCAATGGATGACGATGCAGTACCCCAATCCAGGGCAGATTCCCGGCGTGAAGATTACGGCGGTGACAGGCGATGGTCGTACGCTGCAGATCTTCAACGCGCCGGGAACAAACGGTTTTCAGCGGCTGATGGCGGAAGGGCAGTATGAACGCATGGGCGAATCAAGCCGTATCACCTGGGAAGCCGATGGTGTGGGCGTCAGTGTGGAGATGCGTATCGTACGGCGTGCTGGCGCTGGTTCTGACGGCAGTGATTGGCAGCGCGGTTTGCAACTGCCCGAGCAAGTTGCCGGTAGGCAGCACGCAGGCCCGGTCTCGTCGAATGACGCTGGTGCTGTAGAGGCAACACCATGAGCACGGCAGGTGTGTCCTACTTCGGGAAGGTTCCATCGCGTGGCGATTTTGTGCGCGCCGGCGACAACCATCAGCTGCTCGGTTGGCTGGACCGATGGGCCGGTGAAAGCCTGGATCTGCTCAGCCAAAGCGCTGACTGGAAGCGGCGATACGACGACTCGCCCGATATCCACTATGCCTTCCTTGGCTCGCGTAGCAGGATGGTGCTGTGCGGGCATTTCCTGGCCAGCCGCGATGTTTCTGAGCGACGCTTTCCCCTGCTTCTGGCCCTGAAGCTGGATGCATTGGAGCCGCTGCGATTCATCGGCTGCAGTCCTCTGGCGATGGCCAATGCATGGTCCGGACTCGCCCGTCTGGCCCGCAATGCCTGCCACGACGAGGATGCCACGCAGGCCTTGGTGGACATGGCCGAGGCGCGCTTCAGCATCAGTACAGACCCGGGTGACCACCGGGTCAGTTTCCAGGATTTCCTGGACAGCACCACGCTGGGTGAACTGCAGCAGCACTTGTGCCAAAGCGGGCATGGCGAAATTGTCCTGCGTCAGGCATTGCCCGCACTGGGTATGTTGCTGCAGCCGGTGCTGGGCGGTGGGGCTGCGAATGTGGACAAGGCACTGGTGTTTCCGCTGGTACGCGACCCGGTCTATCGGCCGTTGATCGCGGCATTCTGGCTGGACATGGTGTCCTGCTTCGTTGCGCGAGCGGATTTTGAACTGGCCGTGCTTATCCGCAATGACGCTGCCCCGACCATGGTTGTCGGCTTCAAGGGAGCAGATCATCAAGCGCTGCGCGCGGCGCTGGATCCCGAGCAGGCCGGCGACTTCCTGATTCGCCTTTCGCAGTCCGACTGGGTCAAGGACTTCATCCAGGCCGACTACAACCTCAACCGCTTGGACAGCTTGCTGGCGCACGATGATCTGGCGCTGGCAACGGCCTGCCGTCTGTTTGGCGAAACTTTTTTGGGAACCTGATGATGCATCCGTTGAAGCTGACCTCCATCGTGCTGTCGCTGCTGCTGGCCGCTCCGTCATTGGCGCAACCAGCGGCGGTCGAGCCTGGTCCGTCGCAGCGCCCTGTCGTGATTGACGGGGTAGTGCCCGATCAAGCAACCAAAGCCAAACTCCTGACCAGTCTCCGTGCTGTCTACGGTGCCGAGCGCGTGGTTGACCGCATCCAGGTGGACAGCATCGCGATGCCGCCCAACTGGGGGGACTATGTCGCGCGGATGATCAGCTCTGGATTGACGCGGGTTTCACCCGGCAAGCTGGAGGTCAATGGCCAATCCGTCCGCATTACCGGCGAAGTAGGCAACGAAGCACTTCGGCAGCAGATTGCCAGTGATCTCAGTCTGGCCAGCAATACGTCCTACACGGTGACCAATGCGCTCAAGCTGGGCTCGCAGCAGCAGGTTCTGGACCAGACGCTGGCAAACCGCATCATTGAATTCCAGAGCGGTAGTGCGAAGCTGACGCCGTTCGGCATGAGCATCCTGGACGAGATGGTCGAGAAGATGGCGCAGATGCCGGACAGTCGCTTTCTCGTGATTGGCCATACCGACGACGTAGGGCAGCGCGAGGCCAACCTGGTGTTGAGCCATGCCAGGGCACTGGCGGTGAAGAACTATATGGTGATGAAGCGGATCCCCGCCTCACACATGGACGTGCTGGGAAAAGGCCCCGATGAGCCCGTAGCGGACAACACCAGCAACGACGGCCGGGCGCGCAACCGCCGCATCGAGTTCCAGATTCAATAATCGGCTTCGCTCGATACACGGAAACGCACGAGGTCAATCCCCGTGCGTTTCTGCGTTGACATCCAGTATCTCTTCCATCTGCTCCAGCGTGCCGTGGTCCTTGATGACCCGCTTGAGCCAGACGTGGAGCGGCATTTCCCCCCAGCGCGCTGCCTTCTCAGCCAGGTAGGCAACCGGGCTGTGTGGTTCGGTACGTCGGAAGAACTCCGCAACCTGTCGCAGCTGTGCCAGCGCCTCCCTGCGTGAGGCGGGTGCACCGGCGGGGAGGTTGTGCCTGGCCGGGGTTCCGGCTGTCTGGCCAGGAGCCGGTGTTGGATCGCTGTCACTCGCGTCCACAGGCAAGGGCGCCTCGTCCGCTGCGTCCAGCAGCATTCCGACGTCGCGAGCAGAGCGCTGCACGGCGCGCTGCAACTGATCCAGTTGTTCACGCACCGCTGTGAAGCTGGGGCCATCCAATCCCAACCGATGATCGACAGCGGCCTGTAGTTCCGACAGGGCCGCCATGCAGTCGGGCAGGGCGTCGATGAGCTGTCGATAGAACGCGTGGGGTGTTTCCCGGCGAGCGGTTTCCAGAAGTTCCAGCGTCGGCCGCCCCTCGACGGCTTCGCTACCGGCCGAATGCGCGTGTTCAAAATCGGCAAGATTGAAGCGACCCTGAGGCGCGGCACTGATCGGCACCGCGCGGAGCCACTGCAGGGAATTGCCCAGCAGCCAACTCAGGTTGCCGATGCGCTCTTCCTGGTCACCGTCGTGGGCTAGCGGGTGAACATCGTCCCAGTAACGGTCACACAAACCCGCGGTGACACGAAGGCCCGCAGCCCAGCCGGGAAAGCCCTTGAGTTGGGTTGCCGCCTCGCACAGCCAGCCGGCAAGGCGGAGGTCCTTGGTGCGATGGAGGAGAAGCTCGCTGCTGTCGCGTAGTACGCCATTCCAGTCGGCGCTCTTGATATCGGTCTGCCACGCGCCTTGATCGAGAGTAGGGTCGTCGGCACGGCGATTTTCGATGATCCGGTCAAACTCCACGGAGAACGACATGTCCTCCCCGGTGGGGGCATCGCTCGATATCGGCGACAACAAGGCATCCTGGTCCAGCATTGGGAACCTCCTTCTGATGGAGCGTGAGTTCTGTATGGGGAGTGGAGCAGCAAATCCGCATCTCGACCGGAATGGCGCCATTCCCGGTGGATCTGGATGGCGTTGCCGGCATCGGCAATGCCATATGCGGGTTCAAACCGGCGCCGTAGGTATCACTCAAACGAATCGTCGTAGTGCCCGGTGACGCCGGTGCCAGCCTGCCAAGCCTGTGGGAAGATCCAGGCCTTCCTCATTACCCGATCAGGGCAACGTGATCGTGATGTGTGCCGCACGTTCCGGCATCTGCACCACGTTGTTGTAGCGGGCCATCTGCTGCCGGGTTTCATGGCCCATGTATGTACGAAGACCCAGGAAGGCGATGAAGCCGAAACAGCCAACCACCACGGCGGGCAGCCAGAGCGGCAGGACGCGCCGGAGCTTGTTGCGCACCTGGTCCGGCGGCAGCGCGTGCGGCGCGAAGCCGTGGCGCTTGCCCTTGAGGTAGACGATCTCGTCGCCCAGGCGGGCGGTCAGATAACCCAGCTTCTCTGTTCCTTCCAGTCGATACTTGCCTTCAAAACCCATCAGCAGGCAGTAGTGATAGACCTCCAGCGAGGGCAGACGTGCGGCTCCCTGGCGACGGAGCTCTTCCAGCCGGTCGAAGAAATGTTCGCCGGCCAGGTGTTCCCCGAACAGTCGCAATTGCAGCGGGCTTCTTTCCCAGGCTTCGTGCAGTGGCGAGGACTGGGTGAGGATTGCCTCATCAACCGCCGCACAGAATGCATAGCGCGCGGCATATATGTCCTCGGACGCTGTGCCCAGGCGCATGGCATTGCGCTCCATGCTGTCCAGGAAGCTCTGCACACGCTGGACGAACGATTCGCCGTCATTCGGCAGCTGGCCGCGTTTGAGCAACAACAGCAGATAAAAGCCATCGGACATCAGGTCGTGGAGGCTCTGCGGGCTGGCTGCAACGGCCGCAGGGCGCGCAGCAAGGGCATCAGCCGTCAGCGATGGCATCGGGCCCGGGGTCGGGGGGAGAGGAGTATTCATCATGAGGTTACCGCGACAAGTTCCATCTTGAGCTCGGCGATGCCGGCGGGTACGTAGATCATCAGTGACTGCGTCTTGATCATCCGCTCGTACAGCGCACCGCGCGGATCAAGCGCAAAGTAGTGGCTGCCTGGACGAACCGGGATGGCTGCCGGCACCTGGGCAGCGTGATTCAGCTTCACCCCCGGCAGCGCGGAAAGCACGCACTTCTCGACATCGTCAGGCGCGCCGACCTTGAAACGCACCGGGACGCTGTTGAGCAGTTCCTGTGCAGGAAGCGCAGATGAAACGGACAGGTAAAGCGAGACATTTCCGTCGATGCGCTGCGAGTCCAGGTGCCCCAGATGGTAGGAAGGCTTGACCTCGCTCAGTGCGACCATGAAGTGGCGGGTGGAGATGACCGTATCGAGCAGCGTGCGGACAATTTCGATCAACTTGTCGAACGAACTTTCGGGGAGTTCGTGCCGATACACGGGCAGGTCGTTGAGCTGGTGAACGTTGGAGAACGTAAGCAGTGCACCGGCCATTCGCAGAAGCTCCTGGTGGAGCCGCTCGGGATGCAGCTGCGGGTGATGCAGCAGGTGGGCCAGCGCGCTGAAAGAGGTGTTGATCGTGTGCAGCAGCCAGAAGGAGGCAATATCGCCGGAGCGGAATTCGATGATGTTCTGCGAGGTTTGCCTGTGCAGCCCGTACAACGCCTCGACTTTGGCCTGCAGCGCATCAAGGACACTCCGCAGTTCGCGGTGCATGCGTGGCGAAGCCTGCAGTTGGGTACACGGCGGAATGAATGATTCGTCCAGATCGAAGCCACCGCTGGAAATCCGCCGCACCCTGGCGACAGGGACGGTTGCATAGGCATCCCGGGGCATCTCGTCGGTGAGGAGCCTCACGGACTTCTGCAGGTATGCAAGCTCTGCCTCCGCCGCGCCGGTGAACAGGTCATTGCTCACCTGGTTGGATTGCCGATAGCGCGCCAGACTGTTGCCGTCCTCATCCAGGCAGTTTTGCCCATCATCGCGCAGCAGCGGCAGGGCGAGGTGCACGGTTGTTGCCTGGATGCCCTGTGCAAGTTCCTTCAGGGACAACGCATCGGGCAGCCGATCATGGCTGGGCGCATCATAGGTTTCGCCGTCGGGAAAAATGAGCGACATATCCAATGGACGCAGCATGCCACCATGCAGCGCCTGGCTGTCGAATCGAATGCGACGAACACCCCAGCTGTAGGGATGCAGCGTCTGTGAAACATCGAATAGTCGCGCCTCGTGATAGGCGTCCTGGCGCTGGAAGTGTTGCGGTCTAAGGAACAGGCCCTCGCCCCAGAGAACCTTGGACATCCTGCTTACGTAAGCCACGTTTCAATCCTTGAATAACATCGTTGGGGCATGAAAGATTTGCCGGAAGACAATGTGCCGATCATCGGCAGCGCTCGGAATGGCGGGGGTACCACTCTGTTGCCTTGTGACATCAATGACTCAGGCGCGCAGATACTACCGCAGCGGAAAAACCAAACAGTGGCGCGTTTGGATTGCATGGCGCGATGAAGGTTATGCGCATCACCTCGTGGTTCCACATTGGATCGAGGCAAGGCTGAGTGCGTCACCGGACGTTTTCCGTGCCAGCGCGCTGCTGTCGCTGGTGAGCGCGCAGGCGTGGACGCCAATCGTGATGCCATCGTCCTGCAGGCCTCTTGAGTTGGCGTCAAAACTCAAGCGCCATCGATTCTCTGCAGGTGATCGAAACAGCGCAACAACGCCCACTGTCGATGTGCCATCACTCAGCTTTTCGGACAGTTCCTGTCGCGCACCTGGCATCAACACCACTTCATTGACCGAAAGCAGATCGGCGCCCAGTGCCGCATGCTCGCCAGCTTGGTCGAGAAATGCATTGAACGGCGCCTGCTCGAAACGCTGGGCGCTGCGTAGGTGATAGATCTTGATGACGGCAGCGACTGGACGCTGATCATTCCCGGCGTTGAGGTTCTTTCCTGCGTAGATGCGTAGAGGCACTTCGGGCGATCTTTGGGGTTGCGTCGGGCGGATGCCAACGCCCTTCAGAGTGGTGTCGACCACTCGGCCAATCTTGCCGTTGCCTGCACATCCGCCAGTAACGATGGCAGCAATCAGAGCGGAAAGAAAAATCGGACTTGTACGAAATGTTCGGCGCATCATTCTTCCTGATTTCATGCATCCATTTGTATGAAATGAGATATGGGAAATTGCGCTCCGTCCTATCTCAAATGTGTTGCCATTGGGGATGACATCGCCGCGTCGTTGAAGTGGCTATTCATCGCGGGAACGCACTATACCGATGCAGTTTTGCGTCTGTACACTCCGGCGCCTGGGGCTGGATTCCCGAATGTAATGCGTGACGGAAGTGCAGCCTCTTCTGGTAATGAAATCGAAGAGGGATCAAAGGATGGATGTGGTATCCGTGAAGAGTGCAATGACCAAGTCGCTGCTCGTTGCAGTGGTTTTCTCAGGATTGGTGGGTTGTGCATCGACATCAGTAAAGAGTCGCTCGAATTCATTCGATGCAACGATGGAAGTGGCCGAAGCGCAGGTGTCAGTTGCAGGTGCGGATGTCGCCATCAAGGCATTCGAGGATGCCGCAAAGGTGGATCCGACACGCAAGGAGCCGTGGGTTCGCATCGCGCAGCTGCAGTTCGACCAGGGGCAGTACGCGCGCTCGATTGTTGCTGCCGAAGAAGTGCTGCAGCGCGATCCCGATGATCTGGTGGCAGATGGCGTGATCACCGTTGCCGGATTCCGCGTTGCCAATCAATCGTTGCAGCGGCTTGAAGGGCGCGGAGCGCTTTCCTCCGATACCGCACAGAAAGAAGCAAAGGTGTTGGTAGATACGCTGCGCAGCACGATGGGCGGGGCCATCTTGGAGGCCGAAAAGCCCAAGCCGCGCGCCCGCGCTGCGCGGCCGGCAGCTCGCCGCGCCGCAACGCCTGCGGCCCCTTCGCGTGCGCAGCGCCAGGGCAGCAGTGACCCCTTCCAGAACATCGGCAACTGAGTCCGCTCTCGAACTTGAGTCAAGGAGACACGATGGCAAAGAAGGACAGTATCCAGAAGCGGCTGCAGAAGATCCGGCCGCCGCGCGTGCAGCTTACCTACGACGTGGAGAAGGGCGACGCGATCGAACAGAAGGAGTTGCCGTTCGTGGTGGGCGTGATGGGCGATTTCAGCGGCTCACCCGAGGAGCAGTTGCCGAAGGTGAAGGACCGCAGGTTCGTCAACGTTGACCTGGACAACTTCGATGAAGTCATGGCCGGCGCTGCACCGCGCGCGGTCTACCGTGTCCCCAATCGCATCAGTGATGGCGGTGGCGAGTTCGGCGTGGAACTGAAGTTCAACGCCATCGACGACTTCCGCCCTGAGGCCGTTGTCCAGCAGATCGAACCGCTGCGGCGCCTGCTTGAGTCACGCACGAAGCTTGCGGACCTTCGCAACAAACTGGCGGGCAATGAGAAGCTGGAAGACCTGCTGACCGACGTCCTCAACAATACCGAGCAGCTGAAGAAGCTCGGCACCCCGGCGGAGGAATGAGCATGGCAGTGGAAGCCAGTCAGCTGGCCAGCGCATCGGCGCAGGAAGGCAGCGTTTCCCTTCTCGACCAGATCGTGGATTCGAGCAAGGTTGCAAAGTCGAAGACCGAGCATGAGCGTGCCAAGGACATCATTGCCGCGCTTGCCAAGGAGGTCCTTGACGGTACCGTCGTGGTCTCCGAAAACCTGAACCTGACCCTTGATGCGCGCATCGCGGAGATCGACAGGATCATCTCCGAGCAGCTCAGCGCCGTGATGCATGCGCAGCCGTTCCAGCAGCTGGAGAGCAGCTGGCGCGGTCTTCATTACCTGTGCTCGCAGACGTCCACCGGGCCGAACATGAAGATCAAGGTGCTCAACGCACCGAAGAAGGATCTGGTCAAGGACTTCAAGTCAGCCATCGACTTCGACCAGAGCTCATTGTTCAAGAAGGTCTACGAAGAGGAATTCGGCACCTTCGGTGGCGCGCCGTTTGGTGCGCTGATTGGCGACTATGCGGTGGGCCGTCAGCCGGAGGACATGTACTTCATTGAACAGATGTCGCACGTGGCGGCAGCAGCGCATGCGCCATTCATCTCGGCAGCCAGCGAAGACATGTTCGGGCTGGAGTCCTTCACCGACATGGGCAAGCCGCGCGATCTGGCCAAGGTGTTCGATACGGTTGAATACGCAAAGTGGAAATCGTTCCGTGACAGCGAGGACAGCCGGTACGTCGGTTTGACGCTTCCCCGGTTCCTTGGTCGGCTTCCTTACAACCCGAAGGAAGGCACGGCCGTGGAAGGTTTCAACTTCGTGGAAGAAGTGGAAGCCGTCGATCACAGCAAGTTCCTGTGGTGCAACACCGCCTATGCGATGGGTGCGCGTCTTACCCAGGCGTTCGAGAGCTATGGCTGGTGCGCGGCCATCCGTGGTGTTGAAGGCGGTGGCCTGGTCGAAGATCTGCCCACGCATACCTTCCGCACCGACGACGGTGAGGTCGCGCTGAAGTGCCCGACCGAGGTGGCAATCACCGACCGGCGCGAGAAAGAGCTCAGTGACCTCGGCTTCATGCCGCTGGTTCACTGCAAGAACACGGACTACGCGGCCTTCTTTGGCGCGCAGTCGGCACAGAAGGCCAAGAAGTACAACACGGACTCGGCCAATGCCAATGCAATCCTCTCCGCGCAGCTGCAGTACATCTTTGCGGTCTCGCGTATCGCTCATTACCTCAAGGCAATGATGCGGGAGAAGATTGGCAGTTTTGCTTCGGCAGGGAATGTCGAGGAATTCCTGAATCGTTGGATCGCCCAGTATGTACTGCTGGACGACAACGCCACGCAGGAAGCCAAGGCCCAGTTCCCGTTGCGCGAAGCATCTGTGCAGGTTTCGGAGGCACCCGGCAAACCGGGCGTCTACCGCGCGGTGGCCTTCATCCGGCCACATTTCCAGCTCGATGAGCTGTCTGTTTCGTTGCGCTTGGTCGCTGAATTGCCAGCATCCGCCAAAAAGTCGTGACGTTTTGCTGTAACTGGTGCGTCGGGGCCGATGCCCTGTAGTACGCAGACGCATTCTTTGAGAGGACGAAGTCCCCTGAACCGCCGGCGTGTCCGGCACCCAATCTCACGGAAGAACGGAACTTAGGAAACCAGATATGCAACATGCTTTTCTCTCCATCGACACGATCAAAGGCGAGTCGCACGACGACAAGCACAAGGATTGGATCGAGATCCAGTCGTTCTCGCAGGACCTGCTGCAGCCGCGCTCCGCGACCGCATCGACCTCCGGTGGCACCACTGCTGCCCGAGTCAACCTGTCCCCCATCGAAATCGTGAAGGCGATTGACCTGGCTTCGACGGCGCTGAACCAGGCCGCAGCCAACGGCACCACGTTCCCGAAGGCACGCATTGAGTTCATGCGCGCTGACAAGGACGGCAATGCCATCAACTACTACCTGGTGGAGTTGATGAACGTGCTGGTGCATCGCGTCACGACTTCCGTTGACAAGGAAGGCATGCCGCAGGAAGTGGTGCAGCTGAGCTTCGGTGCCATCAAGTGGACCTATCAGCAGCAGAAGCCGGAAGGCGGCGTGGGTGGCAAGACGGTTGCGCAGTGGAGCGCTACCAAGAACATCCCGAACTACACCGTTTGATGATGTGAGGCGGCGATGGCGCGTACTGCGCCATCGCTTTTGTTGTACTGACGGGGCCGCTGGGAAGGGGACTCCGAATGCGCGCAGCCGCCGTGCGGCGCAGCTCACGGATTGGCCGATGAAAGGACTTGAGCCCAGCTTGCTGGAAAAACTGTTTGACGATGCCCCCAAACGGCAGGATGCCGCGTCGGTGTTCAAGTCGGTTTCGCTGGAGCAGTACAAGGAGTCGATCGCCAGCGACCTGGAAGGGTTGCTCAATTCCCGTGCTGCCTTTCAGGAAGAGGACATGCTGGAGTTCCCAAACTGCCGACAGTCCGTGCTGACCTACGGCTTGGGTGACTTCTCGGCGATGAGCCTGGCCAACGCGTATGACCGTGCCGCCATTTGCCGTTCGCTGGAAGACGCAGTCGCGCGCCACGAGCGACGCTTGAAGAATGTCGGCGTGCATCTGGCAACCGGAAACCAGTTTGCCGGCGGTCTGCATTTCACCATCCACGCCGTGCTGGACATGGAACCGGCACGCGAGCCGGTCAGCTTCGATGCGATGCTGCAGCCTTCGACGCTGCAGTACCAGGTCAGCCGTGCGCGCCGGGTACAGGCCGCCTGATGCAGGATCTGCTTCCGTACTACGAGCGCGAGCTTGCGTACCTGCGACGGTACGGACGCGAGTTCGCCGAGCGTTATCCAAAGATTGCCGGCCGCCTGCAGTTGTCGGCCGAGGGCAGTCAGGATCCCCATGTTGAACGCCTCATCGAGGCCTTCGCACTGCTCACCGCACGGGTATCCAAGCGGATGGAGGACGATTATCCGGAGTTCACGGATGCGTTGCTGGATGTCCTGTATCCGCATTACCTCCGGCCGTTTCCGTCCTGCTCGATTGCCTGTTTCGAGACCGAGGGCGTTGCATCCAAGCTCAGCACGCCGGTGCACGTGCCGCGCGGAACACGGCTGTTAAGCCGGACAGTTCGCGGTGTGCCTTGCGAATTCCGTACTGCCTATGACGTTCTGCTCGCACCGTTGGAAGTGCAATCGGTGGTCTATCGCGGCGTGGCGGATGTGCCGCTGGCTACGTCATTGCCGCCTGGCAGTGGCGGGCAGATATCGCTGTCATTCAAATTTCTCTCCGATCAACTGAGCTTCGACCAGCTGGATACGGAGAACCTCCGCTTGTTTCTGGATGGTGAGCCGTCATTGCGCGCGGCCTTGCGCGACGTCTTGATGCTGGGCGTCAACGCCGCGTATGTGGAAGCCGATGGCGATGGGCGTTGGCGTCGCTTGGAGAAAGTCCCGCTGGAGGCGGTTGGGTTTGGCGAGAACGAATCGCTGATCAAATTTCCGGCACGTTCGCACCCCGCGTATCGGCTGTTGACAGAGTTGTTCGCGTTTCCGGAAAAATTCGGCTTCGTGGACCTGCACCTGCCGCCGGTGGTGGCGGATGCCAGCCGCCGGTTCACGTTGCATCTTGTGCTTCGCTCCAATGAGCGTGAGCGCAGCAATGCCATGGTGCTGGAGGAGTTGGGTGTTGCCAACGTGAAGCTTGGCTGCACGCCGGTGGTGAATCTGTTCCGCGCGGCTGCGGAGCCAATCCGTGTGACCCATCGCACGGTGAACTATCCCGTCGTGGTGGATGCGCGGCGTGCATTCGCCTACGAAGTTCACTCCATTGATTCGGTCTACCGGGTTCGGCAGACACCGCAGGGTGAGGCCATTCAGGAGTTCAGGCCGTTCTACTCGCTGCATCATGGTGAAGACCCCGAACGTACCGGGCAGTACTGGATCGCCCGCCGTGACGAGAACCTCGCCCGGCGCAGCCCTGGCTTCGAGATGGAGATGAGCTTTGTCGATCTGTCGTTCAACCCAGTGTTGCCACAGACCGACACCGTCAGCCTGGAGCTGACCTGCAGCAACCGCGATCTTCCCAGCCATCTGGCATTTGGTGTGGAGGGCGGTGATCTGAGCATGGAAGGCGGAACTGCCGCGCGGGCCATCAGCCTGCTGCGCAAGCCCAGCAAGCCACTGCGGTTCCGCCAGGGGCGTGGCGCCCAATGGCGCCTGATATCGCATATTTCATTGAATCAACTGTCGTTGTCGGGCAGTGGTCTGTCCGCGCTGAAGGAGATGCTGCGGCTGTATGACCTGGCAGGGAGCAGTGTTTCAGCGCGTCAGGTTGATGGAATCATCGCACTGGAACAAAAGCCCGCGACCACCTGGATGTCCGGCCAGCAGTTCGCATCGGTCGTGCGCGGGCTGGAGATTCATCTGACCATTGATGAGGCGCACTTTGTCGGTACCGGCGTGGCGGCCTTCGCACAGGTGATGGACCACTTCTTTGCACTTTATGTGCATGCCAACAGTTTCACCCGGCTGGTGCTGGTTTCCAGCGACAGCGGAGAGGAGATCGTCCGATGCCCAGCGCGCAGCGGCGAGTCGATCCTGGCGTAGCGCAACAGTTGCTGGCCGAACCGCATCGCTTCGAGTTCTTTCAGGCGGTCCGGGTTCTGGAGCAGGTATTCCAACGGCAAGGGGTGAAGCCGGGGCAGGCCGTGCCCATGCGGCTGCGCTTCCGTAATACGTTGTCGCTGGGCTTCCCGGCGACGGAGCTGGCGGCGGACGCCCAGGTGCTTTCACTCAAAGGAGAGCAACTGGAGGGTGCGACCGAGGTTGAGCATGCATTGCACGGCCAGGAACTGGCGGAGGTGCAGCTGACGCCGCAGTTCATGGGGTTGCTGGGTACGGCAGGCGCATTGCCACTGCATTACACCGAAACCCTGCAGCTGCGCGAGCTGTATCAACGTGACCGGACCGCGCGGGCGTTCCTGGATATCTTTTCCAATCGTGCAGTCGCACTGCACTACGCGGCATGGAAGAAGCATCGCCTGGCGTTGCAGTACGAGCTGGACAGGAAGGAGCGGTTTCTTCCCCTCGTGCTGTCGTTGCTTGGCATGGGAAGCGACGAACTGCGTGACTGCACGTCGGGTGCGCAGTCAGATGTCTTCGACCAGGCGCTGGCCTACTACGCTGGCGGCATCCGGCAGCGGCCTGTGTCGGCGGTGATGATCGCGCGTGTTCTGTCCGAATATTTTTCCGTGCCGATGCAACTGGAGCAGTTCGTAGGTGCGTGGTATCGCGTGCCGGCGTCGCAGACCACGCGATTGGGCCAGGCCAATGCAACGCTGGGTTCGAGTGCGCTTTCCGGTGACCGGGTGTGGCAGCGTGACCTGCGCTTATGCCTGCGCGTGGGCCCGCTGGAGCGGACCAAGTTTGACGACTTCCTTCCCGGGGGCAGCGCCGCCGCTGCATTGACCAGATGGCTGTCGCTGCTCACCGGGGGAACCCTTGAGTTTGACGTGCGGCTGGTGCTGCGAGCCGAAGACATACAAGGCAGCCAACTCGGCGTGGGTTCACGGCTCGGCTGGGACAGCTACCTCTGCACCGAGCCACAGACAACATCGCGTGAGGACACCCGTTATGGCATCCACACGTTGCAGTAAGTACATGCCGGCCGCCGGAGGGTGGCTGGGTCTCGAACGGTTCCAGCAAGGAGCGCGCATTTCCGCATGAGCATCAATCTGAAAACCCTGATCGGCAAGCTGGATGACACCTGCCGGCTCGCGGCCGAGCGCGCCGCCAATCTCTGCATGGCACGTGGCAACTACGAGGTGGATCTGGAACATCTGTTCCTGGCCCTGCTTGAACAGCCGCAAAGTGACTTTGCGCTGATTGCACGGCGCAGCGGGATCATGCCGGAGTCGCTGGAGCGCGATTTGGGTGATGAAATCAGCCAGTTCAAGACAGGCAACACGCGCACGCCGGTGTTCTCGCAGAACCTGCCCAAGCTGTTTGAACATGCGTGGTTGATCGCGTCGCTGGACTCGGGCACCACGCGCATCCGCAGTGGGCATCTGCTGTTGGCCTTGTTGACCGAGCCGGACCTTTCCCAGCTCGCGTATCGGGGCTCGGCGCTGTTCACCCGTTTCCGCCGGGAGGAGCTGAAGCATGACTTCGCCAAGCTCACCGAGGGCTCGCAGGAGGCCACACAGACGGTCGGGTTTGCGGACGCAGCGGTCGCTGAGCCCGAAGACCAGGCGGTGGGCAAGGTGGAGGGAGCCTTGAGCCGGACGCCGGCGTTGGATCAGTTCACGACGAATCTGACCGCGCGTGCGAGGGAGGGAAAGATCGACCCGGTAATCGGGCGTGACAGCGAGATCCGGCAGATGGTCGACATCCTGCTACGCCGTCGCCAGAACAACCCCATCCTTACCGGAGAAGCCGGCGTCGGCAAGACTGCCGTGGTCGAGGGGCTGGCCTGTCGTATTGCCGGGGAGGATGTGCCGGGCTCGCTGCTGGGGGTGGAACTCCACACCCTGGACATGGGCTTGCTGCAGGCCGGTGCCAGCGTCAAAGGCGAATTCGAGAATCGCCTGAAGAACGTGATCGACGAGGTCAAGAAGAGCCCGCATCCCATCATTCTCTTCATCGTTGAAGCGCACACCATGATTGGTGCCGGCGGTGCGGCCGGCCAGAACGATGCGGCCAATCTGCTGAAACCGGCGCTGGCACGTGGCGAGCTGCGCACCATCGCGGCAACCACTTGGAGCGAGTACAAGAAATACTTCGAGAAGGATGCCGCGCTGGCGCGACGTTTCCAGGTAATCAAGGTGGAGGAACCCAGCGAAACACTGGCGGCGGCGATGCTGCGTGGCATGGTCGGGGTGATGGAAGCCCACTTCGGCATCCGTGTACTGGACGAGGCCGTGACCGAAGCCGTGCGGCTTTCAAGCCGTTACATCAGCGGCCGGCAACTGCCGGATAAGGCTGTCAGTGTGCTGGATACAGCCTGCGCGAAGGTCGCGCTGGGCCAGAGTGCGACGCCAGCGATCATCGATGACACACGCAGGCATCTGGACCGGCTGCAGGCGGAACTGGTCGCGCTGCAGCGTGAGGCGGCCGCTGGTAACCATGAGCACGAGGCGCGCATGGCTGAAGTCATCGCCCAGCAACGCGACGCCGGTGCGTTGCTGGCCAGCAGCGAGGAGCGCCTCGCGCAGGAGCGCGCATTGGCGCAGCGTATCTCGACCTTGCGCCAGGCCATGGAGCAGGCAGGCGAAGCGCAACAGGCTGATGATGCGGCACCTGCCAACGCTGCAACCCGGCGTAGCAAGGCCAGCAAGCCGATATCACCGCAGCATGCCGAGTTGGCAACGCTTGTCGCTGAACTGCGTGCGCTTCAAGGCGAGGTGCCGATGGTGCCGCTGCAGGTGGACGGTGCCGTTGTTGCCGAGATCATCTCGGCATGGACGGGCGTGCCGCTGGGCCGCATGGTCAAGGATGAGATCCGCACCGTGCGCTCGCTGGCCGGCCTACTGGGGGCGCGGATCATCGGCCAGGACCATGCACTGGCTGCGATTGCCCAGCGCGTGCGCACGGCAACGGCAAAGCTGGAAGACCCGAACAAGCCGCGCGGCGTTTTCATGTTCGTCGGGCCCTCCGGCGTCGGCAAGACCGAGACCGCATTGGCGCTGGCCGACATTCTTTATGGTGGCGAACGCAAGCTGATCACCATCAACATGAGCGAGTACCAGGAGGCGCACAGTGTCTCCGGGCTCAAGGGTTCGCCCCCTGGCTATGTGGGCTATGGCGAAGGTGGCGTGCTAACCGAAGCCGTGCGTCGCAGCCCTTACAGCGTGGTGCTGCTGGATGAGGTGGAGAAAGCACATCCGGACGTGCTGGAGATGTTTTTCCAGGTGTTCGACAAGGGCGTGATGGACGATGCCGAGGGGCGGGAGATCGACTTCCGCAACACGCTGATCATTCTTACCTCCAACATCGGTTCGGCACAGATCATGCAGGCCTGCCTGAACAAGGCTGCTGAAGATATCCCCGCCGCCGATGTACTGGCCGAAGAACTGCGGCCGGTGCTGATGCGCAGCTTCAAGGCGGCTTTCCTTGGTCGTCTGAAGGTTGTGCCCTACTACCCGATCACCGATGACGTGCTGGCGCAGATCATCGCACTGAAGCTTGGACATATCCGCGACCGCATCGCCGCCAATCACAAGGCCGCCTTCAGTTGGGATGAAAGCTTGGTCGAAGCGGTCCTGGCGCGCTGTACCGAAGTGGATTCGGGCGCACGCAATGTGGACCACATCCTCAATGGAACCCTGCTGCCGGAGATCGCCGAGAGCGTACTGGCCGCAATGGCCGAGGGAAGTCACATAAACGCCATCAAGGTGAGCGCCGGCAAGAAAGGCGACTTCAAATACAAGCTCTCCTGATTGGAACTGGAAAAAGGAAACTGCAGATGGACATCAATCAAATCAATCACGAGGCGGCACTTGCCCACTACGACGGTGCTGGCGTGGACCTGGGGCGCAAGCTGGATCGCGTGCGCGCCTGGAACCGCCTGGGGCCGGAGCATGTATTGGGTTTGTTGCTGGGCGCGGTGCCCGCCGCGCGCCGTGATGCACTTCGTCTGGCTGGCCAGATCAGCCGCAGCGCCTGGCGTATCCGGATGGATACGCCGTCGGCTGGAAACTCGCCCGGAGGATTGCGTGAGCTCGGCGTCACCACAGGCGGCCGCGACTACCGGCTGCATATCAGTGAAGGTGTCCGCCTGCGGCTGGAGGCCGTCGCCCAGGTCGGTTGAGGCTTGGTCTGCGCTGCGGGCATGTTTGCTGCCCGGCTGGACGCAGCACGAACCCATACCGCGTAGAGGCGCCGTGCATGCATGACGGCAGTAACCGCAGCACAGGAATCTGAGGGGTAAACCATGGATCGGTTGAGGAACGCATTGGCGGCGTTGGCAGCGCCGGCACACGCACAGCGCTTTCTGAGGCTGCACACACCGCTTGGCAGCGAGGTGCTGGTGGCAGAAACGCTCAGCGGCATGGAACAGATTGACGGCATCGGCTTTCAATGGACCATTACCGCGCTGTCGGTGGATGCGGGCCATTCGCTCTCGCCGTTGGTCGGGAATGCCGCCCTGCTGCAACTCGAACAGGCCGATGGCAGCCTGCGCCCATTGCATGGGCGCATCACTGCCGTTGAACGGCTGGGCAGCAACGGCGGCCTGGCGCGTTATCGCCTGCGTCTGCAGCCGTGGCTGGCATTCCTGTCACAGCGGGTGGACAGCTATGTCTTCCAGGACAAGACCGTGGTGGAGATTGTCGAAGACATCTTTGCCGACCACCCGCAGCTCGCACCGGCATGGCGCTGGATGTTGTCCGATGCCAGCCAGTACGCGCGCCGCAGCCTGACCACGCAGTATCAGGAAAGCGACTTGGCATTCGTGCAGCGGTTGCTGGCTGAGGAAGGTATCTACTACTGGTTTGAACACGTGGGTGATCCGGCAGCGCAGAACTTCGGCGAACACACCCTGGTGCTGGCCAACCACAGCCACGATGTTGCGGCGCTGGGCCCGGTTCGCTTTCACCGCCGCGATGCGAGTGAGCGCAGCGACACCGTGCAGCAGTGGGCTGCAGGTGAGCGCTGGTGTACCAGTGAAGTGGAGCGGGGCAGCTGGGACTACCGCACGCGCGAACTGCGCCAGGCCAACGTGCAGGTGGAGCAGCCCAATGGGTTGGGGATCATCGACCGCGACATCAGCGGGCCTTACGGCTGGCATGACAACACGCGCGGGCGCCGGCGTGCGCAGCAGCAGCTGGACGCGCAGCGCGTTCGCGCCACGCGCATTGATGGTGCCGGGCAATGGCGGGCCTTGCGCCCAGGTGTGCACTTCAACCTGCAGCAGCATCCGAAGGTGGCCGACGATGCCGCGTTTCTGTGCCTGGAGGTGCATCACCAGGCGCGTAACAACCTCGATGCCGAAATGTTCGATGCGCTAGAGCAGTTGCTGGGGCCGGCCAGTGTGCCATCGCCGGCGTTGCCGTCATCCTTAGCCGGTATGGGGCTGGATGCGGATCACGTCGAAGCATCGAGCAGCTTTTACGACAATCGCTTCACTGCCATTCCCGGCGATGTGGTGTACCGGCCGCAGACCCATGATGGCCACGGTGTACATCTGCATCCACGGCCAACCGTCACCGGCACGCTCAGCGCCATCGTCGTCAGCGATGATGCGCCGCTTTTGTCCGACCGCGATCACCGCATCAAGGTACAGTTCCCTTGGCAGCGTGGCGGCAATGCCAGTAGCGGTTTGGCCCACCCCGGCGGTGAGAACAATGCCAGCGCCGACAGCAACGCCTGGACCTGGGTGCGGGTGATGACGCCCTGGGCCGGCGACAACTG
The DNA here is from genome assembly GCF_056759635.1 of Stenotrophomonas sp. STEN056. NCBI lineage: Bacteria > Pseudomonadati > Pseudomonadota > Gammaproteobacteria > Lysobacterales > Lysobacteraceae > Stenotrophomonas > Stenotrophomonas sp. STEN056. The sequence continues at coordinate 13,927 of NZ_JBRRDL010000001.1, read as the reverse complement.
GGGTGCGGTGGCGCCGCCACGGCGTGGCCAGGAAGTGTTGGTGGCGTTCATGGAAGGGGATATCGACCGTCCGGTGGTGACGGGCGTGGTGTACAACGGGCGCGGTCAAACCGATGCCCCGCACAACCAGGTGAACAGCGGCAGTGCCACCGCGACCGGCAATGCGGCGGCATGGTTTGAGGGCAATGCGCATGCGGCCGTGTATACCGGCTTCAAGAGCCAGGCACTTGCCGACAGCCAGGGCGGGCAAGGGGGCTATAACCAACTGCGTTTTGACGACACGCCGGGCCAAGGGCGCGCGCAGCTGTCCACCACCCAGCACGAGAGCACGCTGAGCCTTGGGCACCTCAAAGGGGGCAGCGACAACGTGCGCGGCGGCGAGCGTGGCTTTGGCGTGGAGTTGGCCACCCAGGCGCACGGCAGTGTGCGCGGTGGACAAGGGTTGCTGCTGAGCACCGAACCTGGCAACCAACAGCTGGCAACACCGCAAGCACAAGCACAGCTGCAGGAAAGCCAAGTGCTGCTGCAGCAGCTCAATACCTCGGCAAGCAACCAACGGGCATCTCTGTCGGATCAGGTGCAGGAATTGCCGGTCGAACACGGCGTGAGGGAACTGCAGCAGCAACTGAAAGCAATGCATGACGGCAGCACTGCTGGAAGCATCAAGGGCGGCGCGGGCCAGACGCCGGGTTGGAGCGCGCCGGTGCTGCTGGGCAGCGGCGCGGCTGGCGTGGTGAGCGTCACTCCGCAAGACCAAGTCTGGATCAGCGGCAGCCACACCAACCTGAGCGCTGGTGTTGCACTGAACTGGATGACACAAGGCGCCCTTACCCTGGCAGTCGCCAACGGGCTGGTGGTGTACACCGCAGGCCAGCAGGCTCGCAGCGAAAGCCCCAACCAGGAGCGCGGCATCGCCTTGCACGCCGCGCAGGGCAAGGTCAGTGCGAGAGCGCACAAGAACCTGGCAAAGGTCGCCGCCAAGACCGACATACGCATCGCCAGCACCGAGGCGGATGCGCAGTTGTCCGCGCCAGCCAAGCATCTGCTGGCGAGCGCCGCAGGCGCCTACATCCGCATCGAAGGCGACAACATCGAACTGGGCGCACCGGGGAGGATCGAGTTCAAGGCAAGCCAGCGGGAGTGGGTTGGGCCGGCGAGTGCCAGCGGATCGCAGTCCATTCCAAAAGCTGGGTTGAAAGCGTGTCCCACCAAGGATGATGCAGCCGCCGCATCCGGTGCAGCGTTCATTTGACTGTATGGATATCCAGAGGCAGAGCAAGATCACGAAAAGGTTTTTGGCGGAGCGGGCAGCAAGCTCGTCCGGCGGGCTCGTTTTGATGCTGGATCGCTTTCTAGGCGCCAGCATTGATCTCGATATATTCACCGAGCGCAGTTGCGAGTCGGTCGATGTAAGGTTGAGGCATCCCGCATTCGCAGATATCAAGCGCACGCCACTGCTGCTTCGTATTCGGCCGGAGGATTCGGATCTAATTGGTCTCGCTCTCGATGCAGGAATAAGAGAGCAGATTGATCCGCTTCAGGAGGCGGGAGCCGGGCTGACCGTAGCTGGGTGGATGGAAACCACGGCCCCGCTGAAGGCCTTGGCCAGGCATCTGGCAATATCAATGGAGCCACGCGTCGGTAAATCGAATCACACTCGAGTATTGCGTCTGTCCGATCGTCGCGTGCTCGAATTTTTATGGGAGTTGCTGGATTTCCCTCAGCAGGTTTCATTGCTGGGCCCAATCTCCGTCTGGCATGTGATTGACCGATGCGGTGCAATACGGAGTCTTGGTTGTCCGGATGTCGGTCAACGTAATTACACGCCCAGTGGCGGCCTTCAGCTTAGCTCTGCGCAATGGCATGAGCTGGAAGAGTGCCAGCAGGTTCAAGAGATGGCGCGTGGTTGGAAAAACATAGTTGAGGTGCTGCCCTCGAACTATCTTTCCCAGCTGCGGGTGGCGCTGGGTGCTGCAAGACGTCTGGGTTTGTCCGTGAATCAGGATGTTCAGCTGTTGGCTGCCTACATTCTGCAAATCCACCCATTACTTACTCAACATGCCCGGGTTGCTGAGCTGGTAAAGCGTTCAATCTCCGAGCAATTTCCATTGATTGATGCTCTGGCCGAGATTCCCGACCCGGAGGGCTGGGAGCAGATAAAGAGGGAGTTGGAGCAGGGGGGTGTTCCCCCAGAGCTCCTTCGATACGGCGCACACTAAGGAAGAGGGAAATGTTTGACGCTAACCAGCCAATAATGACCTACAGTGCCAAGGCTGTTCAGGCAGCCAGTGCAGCGAGTAGGTGCAGCCAAGGAGGGTGTCCTTCCTGTGTAAAAACAGGGCTGCCGGTACTTGTTGTGCGGCCTGGGGTGGTTGCCAAGCCGTACATGACAAGCATCCAGGGGCATCTTTCCCCATTGTTGCGGGGCATCGGTATGCCCAGGCTGAAGTATCTCGATTATGCCGCGCGTACACTACGCGAAGGATACCTGTACGCTTTCTACGAGAGGCCGCATACGCCAGAAATCAAGGCGCAGAAGGGTTGGCAGGTGAATCTGGTGGACGAAGGGGGCTATTTGACCCCGGTGCCGCTTTCGCCCCTACCAATTGTCGGAATTGGAGAGATTCCTGAGTTTTCGTGCGAGCGCACGGCTGGCTACGCGGCTGCGATGCTATTTGTGATTCCAGATGCTAAGAACACAGGTCGGGTCTGGATCGCGTTCAGTGAAAATCCGTGGCCTCCACGGGTCTTGGAGCGCTATGCGGGGGATGAGGCACTACGGAATCGAAGAATGACATGTATTGATGCGCCTGCAGCATCATGCAATGCATCGCTTCCATTGGTTGCCGAATCAGCCGAGCAACTCATCTATGACTACTCGTATCGGACGCTGGCATTGGCGGGAGACGCAGGGCCTTACCAGCGGTGGACACCGCGTATGGCCGGAGGAATGACTGTTGCTCTGAACATTCCTGGGACGGAAACGCCAAGGGTTCGCGCCGAGGGGGCGCAGGACATTGTGGAGGCCGCGAGGGAGACATTGTCCAGAGGTCACCACCAATACTCCGAGTCTGATCTATTGATGGTCATGGTTGACGATGTTGTTGGTATTGCTCATGAGACGGCAGTTCTGCGAACAACCCATTTCAAGAGTGCGAGCGAGTACGCGCTTGGTCGCGCCGATGGGGATGCAGAAAAAGCTGATTGGATGCTTAAATCCGCTTTGAGCATTGAGGGCTTGATGGCCAGCCTGACTCAGGCGGGGCAGCGCAAGCAGCAGGAATACGACGAAAAAGGATATTCCCGCCATCACAATACGTCGATGATGCATCGCGATTTCAGGCAGCTCCAGCAGGAGAAGCTGCTGCCATCGGAAGCAGAGTTCGTTCCTGGGCAAAAGATTTTGAATACTGCCGGAATGCCCCAGATTCCGGATTATGACATTCCCGGAACGGTGATGTTGCCTTCTCCGATCAAGCAAGCTGAGGAGCAGTGTGAGAAATTGCGCAAGAAGCTTCGCGGGCGCGGGGCGAAGGCCGATTACAGGAGTTTCCTGGATTCGTACGAGAGGCATGCGCAAATAGATGCAGACGGGCTTCTGGCAATGGAGGAGGACCACTTCACCTGCCTCGATTGTTCGCCCAGAAAATTTTTGTATCAATACGACTTCGACGAGAGCGATGCGCTCAGTGGATTTTTCTATACCTGCACGACAGCTCGTATTCTCCATGGTGGCCACATCACCGGAAATTCCGCTCAGGGAGATGAGAGTGCGGGCACCGGCGACCTTGGTAAAGGAAAGGGTGGGGAGTGGTATGCGCGTTACCTAAGTGATGACCCGACGTTGAAAGAAAACATTCTCCTTAGAGCGCTGCTGGGCAACACTTCTCAGGATTTCAAAGAGTGGCTCGACAAACGCGACGGGCATTTCGGCCTGATGGGCAATGTCATCGACAATGTCGAAGAGCTGGCCAGGAATCCTGCTGCTGCGGGCTGGGTGAAGTTGGGAGGAAAGCAGGCGAACGCACTGCGTATGCTTGCTTCCGGGTATGTCTCCGGACTGTTGCCAGTGGTGGGAGGGGCTGCCTGCCTGCTCCAACTGGCAGGACGGCTGACCCCGGTGGCATTGGCGCGGATGACCAGTTTGATCTCATTGGTCAGTAATGCAGGTGCCCGTCGGGCGAGCGCCACATTGGTTGGGGTAACCATGCCGCTGTACAAAGCCCTGCGGGTTTGGCGGCGAATGATGATAAACGCGCAGGACGTCGCAATTGCTGCAGGGCGTGTCACGTCCGCGACCAGGACGACCGTTGTGAACTTCAGCAGCATGTTGAAGACGATTGGCGCGACCGCCGCGGCAGACACCTTGGTTGAAGTCCACATGTGGGTGGATAAGGCGCCGCGGGAGATGGAGGCTTGGGCACAAGCAAATGCCCTGAAGTCAGTTGCATTGACGGGGGCCATTCGGCAAGCGGCGAGTGCGGCTCAGTATGCAATTCGGCTCATGCCCGGTGTTGCCATTGGAACATGGGCTCAGGCGACGCGGCATATCAACGGAGCCACGCTCGCGCAGCTGACCGGGACAAGCGGAAAGGTTCTGGCTAACGGAACAGCGATTATGGCGGGTGGTGCAGGGGTGCTTTCCGTTCTTTCAGTCATGAAAAACTATGAACAATTTTCCAAGGGGAATGAAACAGAGCGGGCAGAAGCGGCGATAGGCATTCTGACGGGCTCGCTGGCGTTCGCTGGCGCGGCATTGACGCTGCAAGAGCAAATATATCGGGCGAAGTCCAATAGCCTGCGGGCGGCCAATATGAAAATGCTGGCGGGAAGATTAGTCGCGGTTGCATCGTTTGTGGATGCCGTTGTCAGCGGCGTGAGATTTATTCAAGCACAAGCACGCGGCGACTATGCGGCCTCGGGCGTTCTGATAGTACAGGCGATCGTGTTGGTTGGAGCGGGCACGGCAGCGTGGGCTGCAGCCGTGGGGTCGTCTGCAGCATTTCTGGGAATCGGTATGACGGGCTGGGGTTTGATTCTTGCCTTGATAGGTGTGGGGCTAACGTTTGTTTACTATTACCTCAAAGATTCACCTTTGGAGGAATGGGGGGCGAGGTCTATATGGGGGAGAAATCGTGGTGGCGGATTTGTAAATTTGGTGAGTGAGCAGCTGAGGTTGGATATGCTGCAGGCGGGTGTCAAGTTCGAATTCGAAGTGAAAACACTTACTGATATTAATAGTCCCGGGTGCAAGGGGGTATTTTCTAACATGCTCCCGTGGGTGTTGTTAATGAATGTGATTGGCGATAAAGATCGCGATAAAAGAGGGGGGGCTTATGAGGCTTGGGTTCGAATTGCAATGCCAAGCGAACTCCGCGGATCGGTTCGTATGTGTATGGGCGTTTACGCTAAGAAACGTTCCGGTAGAGGCACGGTGTTGCTGGGGGCGTATATTTCTGAGGGTGTGGGTTTGGGGGCTTTGATGGAGGAATATCCCGGTGTCGTAGATGTCCGGGAGATGGTGATTCAAGTGGGAAATGAAAAGAATGAGAGCGGAACTTGGGAATTGGTTAGCGCTAGTGGGGTTCCCATATTTAAGTATAAAGACGCGCACGCAATTATTTGGTTGCAAGAGATGGATAAGGATGGTGATTATTCAATGGATTCCGCTTTCAAAATTAAGTTGACGGACGGCGGAGGCGAGTCGTGACGATCAGAGAGACGACGGTTGCGGTTTGGAAGAAGGCTGAATCGGAGGTTGTTTTTAATCCGGAGCTTTTGAAAGAGAATGCTCATGCCCGGCGCGTTCCATTTCGCATTCTTCCTTCGGATCATAGTGTGTCGCTGAATGTTGATCCGGTCGCATTTGATGCTGTGCTGAGAATCTATCCTGATGCTTTGGAGGTGGGTACGATTCGTGGTGAATATTCAAAGCATATCAAGTGGTCAATATTTTCTGCATATTTTATGTGGGCCTTCGGTGCTTTTACTTTTGCTATCATGCTTTTGTCAGTTTGGGGTGGAAGGGGGGCGGATCCGTTTTTTGACTTATGTGTTTTTGGCGCATTTGGATTCATTTCCTATTTCATGCTTTGTTTTGGATTTTATTTTTGGCGATCAGCGAAAATTAACTCCATGGATGATCCTGTTATGTTTAACAGGAAGTCCAGATTGGTTAGCATTCTCCCCTATGTGAAGGGAGGTTTCTTTGAATTTTGGAGAAGCGGCTCCCATGGTGCTCCCATCTCGTATGGTTGGGATGATCAGATCCGAGCGCGCATCTATAACTATATTTATTTTCGGGGTGCGAATCTTGCTTCAGAGGGCTTTGAGCTGGGACTGCTTGCTATTCGCGAGGGGACCGGAAACGAGGTTGAACAGCTGATTCAGCTGGGCGTCCAGTCCAATGGCTTCGACAGCACGCAGTTGGCGCTGTGGGAGCATATTCGCCAATACATGGAAGAGGATGGCCCGCCGCTGCAGCCCGGTGACAAACTGCGCGCAACGGATCTATCGCGTGTCCCCGAGTTTCCTGCCGAGATTATTGCTGCAGCGGGTGGCCCGGCCCTGGATCAGGATGCTATTGATCAGCTGGTGCGACAGAAGATTTCGTGACGACTCGCGGAAACGGAAGGGAGGTTCTTGTGCCTTCAGGACGAAGTTGTTACACGATGGAGATCGGTTATGGCGCTGAAAGAGACGACGGTAGCGGTTTGGGAGAAGGCCGAGTCGGAGGTTGTTTTTACCCCTGAGCTTTCGAAAGAGAATGCTCATGCAAGGCGCGCTCCATACCGTGTTATTCCTTCGGATCATGGCGTGTCATTGAATGTCGATCCAGCTGCATTTGACGCTGTTCTAAGGGTTTATCCCAATGCTTTGGAAGTAGGTACGGTTCGCGGGGAGTATTCAAAGGATGTCGGATGGTCAAAATTCTCTGCGTATTTTATGTGGGGATTCGGGCTGGTTATGCTGGCGTCTGTTCTATGGATGATGATGGATCCTGGATTTTCATTTTCAGCTGGTATTATTGTCCCGCTGTTAATTTATTTCTTAATTATTTATCTTCTTGTCGGTTTCGGGTTCTACTTTTGGAGGCGCGCAAAATTTGATTCTCTAGATGATCCTATTATGTTCAATAGGGATTTGGGGTTGGTGTGTATTCTTCCTTATGTAAAAACTGGTTCGTTTTTGCTTTGGAAAATTGGAGCGCATGGGCCGCCCGTTATTTATAGGTGGAACGATCAGATTCGCGCTAGAATATATAATTACATATATTTTCGAGGCGCGGGCCTGGCTTCGGAGGGCTTTGAGTTGGGTCTGCTCGCCATTCGCGAGGGAACCGGGAATGAAGTGGAGCATTTGATTCAATTGGGTGTCCAATCCAATGGCTTCGACAGCACGCAGTTGGCGCTGTGGGAGCATATTCGGCAGTACATGGAAGAGGATGGCCCGCCGCTACAGCCCGGTGACAAGCTGCGCGCAACAGATCTATCGCGTGTGCCCGAGTTTCCTGCCGAGATTATTGCTGCAGCGGGTGGCCCGGCCTTGGATCAGGACTCCATCGATCAGTTGGTGCGACGAAAGACTTCGTGACGACCACAGGCGAATGGAATCGCTCAGCATTCGGGGATGGGCTGAAAAATTCCATTCCTATCCTCGGCTGCTGAAAATTCATCCGAGTTGGGGCACGGAATAACAAAGGATCAATGATTCATTGGGCTTGGGAACCAGAGGGTTTTCATCCAGTGGATGGTTTGGTGAATTGTTCAGACGTTCCGTAAGAGGCCGGGATCAAATTTGCCGGGAGTCGACAATTCCGCTGCGGCTCAATCTCCCCATTGGCAGCCCCTGTCCATTGGTGTACATATGTACACCATGTCCGAATTGTCCTCACAACGTGCTGCGGTTCTTGCCTTCCTGCGTGAGCGGGTGGGGCGGGGGGCGCCGCCCAGCCTGGCTGAAGTCGCGGCCCACTGTGGCTTTGCCTCACGCAATGCCGCGCAGAAACATGTGCAGGCGCTGGCGGTTGCGGGGCTGATCGAGCTGCGCAGCGGGCAGAAGCGGGGTATCCGCATCCCCGGTGCCGAGCCGGATGCTTTGCTGATGCTGCCGGTCCTTGGCCGGGTGGCGGCAGGGCAACCGATAGGGGCCGATATTGGCCTGGACCGCCAGTTGCGGCTGGACCGTGGCCTGTTCGCGCTGCAGCCGGATTACCTGCTGTTGGTGCAGGGCGATTCGATGGTCGATGACGGCATCTTTGATGGCGACCTGGTCGGCGTGCATCGCAGTCCCGAGGCGCGCAATGGGCAGATCGTGGTGGCGCGGGTGGATGATGAAATCACCATCAAGCGATTGGAACGGTCGCCGAAAGGTATTCGTTTGTTGCCGCGCAACCAGGCACACGCACCGATTGTGGTGCAGGCAGATGCGGACTTTGCCATTGAAGGCATTTACTGCGGCTTGATCAGGCAGGCTTGAGCATGGGTGAGGTGCTGGCCCTGGATGAACTGATGGCGGCGCGCACGGTGTGGCGCGCCAGCCGTGGCAGTGCGCTCAACCACGAGGGCGAAGCCAGCGGCCATGCGGCATTGGATGCGCTCCTGCCGACCGGCGGTTGGCCACGCAAGGCCCTGACCGAATTGCTGCTGCCTGCCGACGGTGTGGGCGAGATTGCCTTGTTGTTGCCAGCGCTGGCGCGGATGACCGCGGCCGGCAAACGCGTGGTGCTGGTGGCGCCGCCGTTCATTCCGTATGCGCCGGCGTGGCAATCCGGTGGCGTGGAATTGGCGGGCATGGATGTGGTGGAGGCCGAGCCGCGCGATGCCTTGTGGGCATTCGAGCAATGCCTGCGCAGTGGCGCCTGCGCAGCGGTGCTGGGCTGGCCGAAGACAGCCGATGCGCGCGCATTGCGTCGCCTGCAGGTGGCGGCGGACAGCGGCGATTGTTGCGGCTTTGCACTGCGCGACCGGCGTCACGCGGTGAATGCGTCACCGGCGGCGTTGCGGCTGGAATACCTGTCCGAGCTCGGCGCCTGGCAGGTGCGCAAATGCCGCGGCGGGCAGATTCCATCGCAACCGCTGCGTCTGGTGCAGTGAACGGCGATGCTCTGGGCCTGCATATTGCTGCCGCAGCTGGCGCTGGACGCTGTCCTTCGTCGCCTGCCTGATCCGCACGAGCCGCTGGCGCTGGTTGAAGGACCGGCGCAGTTGCGGCGCCTGCATGCGGTCAACGACAGTGCTGCCGAACACGGGCTGGCGCCGGGCATGCGCCTGTCAGCGGCCCATGCCTTGCTCGCGCAGGTGCGCACCTTGGATTACGACCCCAAGGCCGAGGCGCATTGGCATCGGTTTCTTGCGGCCTGGGCGTACCGGCACAGCTCGCTGGTCAGCCAGCAGTGGTCGCACGCGATCGTGTTGGAAGTGCAGGCCAGCTTTCAGTTGTTTGGGCCGTGGCCGCGTTTTGAACGGCGCCTGCGCAGCGAACTGGAAACGCTGGGCTTTCGTCATCGCATCGCGTTGGCGCCGACGCCACGCGCGGCGCGGGTGCTGGTCGGTCTGCGCGATGGGCTGGAAGTGACGCAGCTGACGAAGATGCAGTCCATGTTGGACAAGGTGCCGGTGCGGCGCGCGGCCTTGCCCGATGACGCAGGCGAGCGGTTGCATCGCATGGGCGTACGCACTCTGGCGGCGTTGCGGGCACTGCCCAGCGAGGGCGTGCGTCGCCGTTTTGGCGGTGAAGTACTGGACCACCTGCGCAAGCTCTATGGCGAGGTCGATGATCCATTGACCTGCTACGCGCCGCCGGATCATTTCGATTCGCGGCTGGAGCTGGGCTATGAAGTGGAAACGCACACGGCCCTGCTGTTTCCACTGCGGCGGTTGATTGGCGACCTGTGCACGTACCTGTCCATACGCGACGGTGGCGTGCAACGCTTTGCGCTGCGGCTGGAACACGATGAGGGCCACACCGACCTGGAAGTCGGCCTGCTGGCAGCCGAGCGTTCGCCGTCGATGTTGTTTGAGTTGTCGCGCAACCGGCTGGAGCGGGTGGAAATTCCACGGCCGGTGGTCGCGATGCGGCTGTTGGCGCGGCAGCTGCCGCCCTTCATTCCTGCCGTGCGTGACTTGTTTGACACACGGCCACAGCAGGCGATGGATTGGCCGCATCTGCGCGAGCGTCTGCGCGCACGGCTGGGCGATGACGCGGTATATCGGCTGGCCGCAGGCGATGACCCGCGCCCGGAGCGTGCCTGGAAGAAAGTGAGCGGTGATGATCTGCCCGATGTGGTCACGCTGCAACGTCCACCGCGACCGACCTGGTTGTTGCCACAGCCGGTGCCACTGCGTGATACACGCCTGCGCATTCTTTCCGGCCCCGAACGCCTGGAGAGTGGCTGGTGGGATGGCGATGATGCGCGCCGAGATTATTACGTGGTGGAAACCGCGCGCGGCCAGCGGGCCTGGGTGTTTGCTGCACCCGGCGAGCAGCAGGGCTGGATGCTGCAAGGCTGGTTTGCATGAGCTGGGATGACCTGCCACCGGGCGTGCAGCCCGATACGCCCGGTGCACGCCCACCGCGCAGCTGGAGCGTGAACAGGCGGTTGAGTGCAGCGGCCAATGACGACATCGCCCATCACGACCGCGATGGCAGCCCCGCCTATGCGGAGCTGCATTGTCTGTCGGATTTCTCGTTCCTGCGCGGTGCATCCAGCGCGGAGAAACTGTTCGAGCGCGCGCGTCACTGCGGCTATGAAGCACTGGCCATCACGGATGAATGCTCATTGGCCGGCATCGTGCGCGGCTGGGAGGCGGCAAGGGCGACCGGCTTGAAGCTGATTGTCGGCAGTGAGTTCACGCTGGCAGATGGCTTGAAGCTGGTGTTGCTGGTGGAAAATGCCGTCGGCTACACGCAGCTGTGCAGCCTGATCACAAAAGCGCGGCGTGCGGCGAACAAGGGCGAGTACCGCCTGAGCCGCGCCGATATGGAAGACGTATTGAAGGAGCAGGCGCTGGGTCTGTTCGCGTTATGGGTGCCGGCAACATTGCCCGATGCGGAGGAAGGTGTCTGGCTGAAACGTGTCTTCAACGCGCGTGCGTTTCTTGCCGTGGCCTTGCACCGGGAGTGCGATGACGCCGCACGCCTGGCACAATTGCTGGCGGTGTCGCGGCAGCTGGAGCTGGTGCCGCTGGCCAGTGGCGATGTTCATATGGCCACGCGCCGCGAACGCATGGTGCAAGACACGCTCACTGCCATTCGCCACACCTTGCCGCTGGCCGAAGCCGGCGCGCATCTGTTCCGCAATGGTGAACATCACCTGCGCGCACGGCGCACGCTCGGCAACATCTATCCGGCAGCGTTGCTGCAGGCGACGGTGCAACTGGCTGGGCGCTGCAACTTCGACCTCAAACGCGATATGGACTACCGCTATCCGGCGGAGCTGGTGCCCGCCGGGCATACGCCGGCCAGCTATCTGCGCGAACTCACCGAGATCGGCATCCGCGAGCGTTGGGACGAGGCGAATCCGATGCCGGAACGCGTGCGTGCGGATATCGAGCAGGAGCTGGCGCTGATCGCCGAGTTGAAGTACGAGGCCTTCTTTCTCACCGTGTACGACATCGTGCGCTTCGCGCGCTCGCGCAACATCCTGTGCCAGGGGCGTGGGTCTTCGGCAAATTCGGCGGTGTGTTATGCGCTGGGCATCACCTCGGTGGACCCGGGCGAAAACAAACTGCTGATTGCGCGGTTTCTTTCCAAGGCGCGCGACGAGCCGCCGGATATCGACGTTGATTTCGAGCACGAACGCCGTGAGGAAGTGCTGCAGTACGTCTACAGGAAATACGGGCGTTCCCGCGCGGCGTTGGCGGCAACGGTCATCCGCTACCGCGGCAAGAGTGCGGTGCGCGATGTGGCCAAGGCATTCGGGTTGCCGCCGGACCAGATCAGCCTGCTGGCCAATTGCTACAGCTGGGGCAATGGCGACACGCCGATGGAACAGCGCATTGCCGAGGCCGGGTTTGATCTGCAGAACCCGCTGGTTGCGCGTGTGCTGGCGGTGACGTCGATGCTGGTCGACCACCCGCGTCATTTGTCGCAGCACGTTGGCGGCTTTGTGATTTCCGACGCGCCGCTGTCCACGGTGGTGCCGGTGGAAAACGCGGCGATGGCCGACCGCACCATCATCCAGTGGGACAAGGATGACCTGGAAAGCATGGGTGTGCTCAAGGTCGATTGCCTGGCGCTGGGCATGCTCACCTGCCTGCGCAAGACGATGGACCTGGTGCGTCAGCACCGCGGTCGCGATTTCGACCTGGCCAGCATTCCGGCCGAAGACCCGCAGACTTACGCGATGATCCAGCGCGCCGACACCATTGGCGTGTTCCAGATTGAGTCGCGTGCGCAGATGGCGATGCTGCCGCGCCTGAAGCCGGCGACGTTCTACGACCTGGTGATTGAAGTGGCGATCGTGCGGCCGGGGCCGATCCAGGGCGACATGGTGCATCCGTATCTGCGGCGTCGGCAGAAGTTGGAGCCGGTGACGTATCCCTCTGACGGGGTGAAGGACATTCTCGGCAAGACGCTGGGTATTCCCTTGTTTCAGGAACAGGTGATGGAGCTGGTGATGCACGCCGGTTACAACGCCGATGAGGCCGATCACCTGCGGCGTTCGATGGCCGCATGGCGACGCGGTGGCGACATGGAACCGCATCGCAAGCGCATTCGCGAACTGATGGAAGGCAAAAGTTATTCGTCCGAATTCATCGACCAGATCTTCGAACAGATAAAGGGGTTTGGTTCCTACGGGTTCCCGCAAAGCCACGCAGCGTCGTTCGCCAAACTGGTGTACGCCAGCAGCTGGTTCAAGCGGCATGAGCCGGCAGCGTTCGCGTGCGGCCTGCTCAATTCGCTGCCGATGGGTTTCTATTCGGCCAGCCAGATCGTGCAGGACGCACGGCGTGGCTGTGCGGCGCGCGAACCTGTGGAAGTGCTGCCGGTGGATGTGATGTACAGCGACTGGGACAACCTGCTGCAGGGCGGGCAAGCGTGGCGTAGTGCGTCGGCACCGGGGGAGCAACCGGCCTTGCGGCTGGGGCTTCGGCAGGTGGCAGGGCTTTCCGAAACCGCCGCCCGCGCAGTGATGAAAGCCCGCAGGCAACGGGCTTTCAGCAGCGTGGCGGATCTGTGCCTGCGCGCCGGCCTGGATGCCAAGGCGCGCGAAGCACTGGCTGAGGCGGGCGCGTTGCAGTCGCTGGTGGGCAACCGCAACGCAGCGCGCTGGGCGGTGGCCGGTGTTGAACGGCGGCGGTCGTTGTTGCCGGGCAGCCCGGAAGAACGCGTGGTGGAGATGGCCGCACCGGCCGAGGGCGAGGAAATCCTGTCCGACTACAACAGCACCGGCCTGACCTTGCGCCAGCATCCGATGTCCCTGCTGCGCGCGCAGATGACGCAGCGGCGCATTAGCGATCTCCGCGCCTTGCGTGCACGCCCGCACGGCAGCGGCGCGCATGTGGCGGGGCTGGTAACGCAGCGGCAACGCCCGGGAACAGCCAAGGGAACGATCTTCGTCACTCTGGAGGACGAGCACGGCATGATCAACGTCATCGTCTGGCCGCATGTGGCATCGCGCCGCCGTCGCGCATTGCTGGAATCACGGCTGATGGCCGTGCGCGGCCGTTGGGAACGGGTGGATGGCGTGGAGCATTTGATTGCCGGTGACCTGTACGACCTGAGTGAATTGCTGGGTGAGTTGCAGGTGGAGTCGCGTGATTTCCATTGACGGTGGGACTGGCTTATACGGCTCGATGTGCATTGAAATGGTGTAGGAGTCAACTGTCTTGCACAGTCTCCATAGAGCCGACCCGCCAAGGCGCGTTGTCACGCTTCATCGCGTTGAGCCGGGTCAGGTATTTGCGCATGCAGGCGGTAACGG